>NZ_JBFUAR010000014.1:0-191617 GCF_056406175.1 Arthrobacter sp. P1_D12 | reverse complement strand
ACGCCACACCAGGAGCGCCGCGGACCGGCGGGTCGAGTTCGTCCCGGACCGGGACGGCATGGCCTGGCTCTCCGCCCACCTTCCGGCCGACACCGCCGCCGGGATCTGGGACCGGACCACCGCGGCGGCCCGCGCCCTCCAGGGCCCGCACGAGTCACGGACCCTGGCCCAGCTCCGCGCCGACATCACCGCCACCTGGCTCCTCACCACCGGCACCGGCACGGGTGCGGGAACGGACGACGGCGGCACCGGCGGTACGGCAGACGACGGCACCGGCACCGGCACCGGCACCGGCACGGGGGTGAGAGCTCGTGCGGGTGGGCTTGTTCCGGTCCCGCGGGCGCAAGTTTTGGTCACGGTCCCGGTCCTGTCCCTGCTCGGCGCCACCGAGGAACCGGCCGTCCTGGACGGGTACGGGCCAATCCCGCCCTCGATGGCCCGGCGCCTGGTCGCCGACGGCGCCGGTTCCTTCTCCCGGGTCCTGACCGACCCCCGGGACGGCGCCCCGCTGGAAATCGGCCGGACCAGCTACCGCCTGACGACGGCCCAGCGCCACTGGCTCCGGCTCCGCGACGGCCGGTGCCCGTTCCCCGGCTGCGGCAACCATTCCCTGGACAACGAGGCAGACCACCTCACGCCTCCGCCTGGACACCGGACCGGGCCAGCAAAGACCACCCGCCCGGCTGGACCTCACCGTCCGGACGGCACTATCCCAGCGAACACCAGGACTGGGAACCACCCCACTGGCCCGAGGACTGGCTGCCCCACATCCCAGCCACGGACACACGCCCGGAACCCGACCCCGACACAGGCCCGGATCAAGGCTTGCCCGCGTATCCAGGACATCGTTGCGAACCGGAACCGCTCCCGGACTGCCATCCCGGCCAGAATCCCGTCCCGGAGCCCGAAATTGAACTGCCTCCGGACCCGTTGCCGGACTGGCATCAATTCACCGCTGGACACCCATTTGCCGACACGGAAGCGGACGATCCGGGCTGGCCAGCACGCGCGGACGGTCTTTCCGCGGACGGCGGCCTGTTCCACTGTGTGTGATCTACCCCCGGTCACACTTACGTTGGCGCCCGAAGAGCAGCTGCGGCCAATCGGGCAACTGCTACGCCTGCTGATCCGTTACCAGGATGCGCACCGAGCACAGCTCCGCGGCAGCCTTCTTCAGCACTGCGGCGCGCGGATCCGGGACGTCGAGGAACGCCAGCCGCGGCCGTGCCGCGTACTGCTTCAGAATCGGTTCGGCGAGGACCTGCCCGGCAAGGGTCCGGTCGCCGCCGGGAGCCAGATACTCGATCGGGTGCTCCGCGAAAATCCGCCCGGCGTGCTCGGCGACGGCCTCCACCAGGGCATCGGCCTGGTTGGCGCGCCGCCGGGCAAAACGTTGCTGGGACCAGCCGCCGGCAGCCGTCCGCGACTGGACGTGGCGCGTGCCGGTCTTGGACGCCAGCACGGTGCCGGCGCTGACCACAGCAACCGAATATCCGCCGCGGCGGACCAGCACGGTGCCGATGCTCCGCGACTGGGACGCCAGGGAAGCGAGGCGGGCGACGGCGTCGCCGCCGCTCCCGGGCCGGCCGTCCGCCGGCCACGGCGCCTGGAGCAGGGCTACGGCGCCGTCGGCGGCGCGCAGCTGCAGACCGGCGTCGAGCTCCTCCTCCACCAGTGCGCCGTGGCTCGCGGCGAAGCGGTCCACCCAGCCCGGCAGCCGGTCGCCGGAGACGAAGGCCACACGGGTGTCGGGGCTGGACATGGCAGGTACTCCGTTGCTGGGATGAGGGTGAGAAGGCGTCAGGAACTAGAAGTAGCCTATCTATGTGGATGATCTCTTTGGTGCAGGGCGGGACAACGCCGACGGAAGCGACGACTTCGGCGCAGCGGACGGTGCCGCCGACGATTCCGGCGACGCTGGCCAGACCGGCGAGAGCCGCCGGGTCTCCCCGCGCAGCCCGCTCGCCGTCCGGATGCGGCCTCGGACACTTGATGACGTGGTGGGCCAGCAGCACCTCCTCGGCCAAGGCTCGCCGCTGCGCCAGCTCGCCGCCGGCACGGACGCCACCGGCCCCGCGGGTCCCAGTTCACTCATCCTCTGGGGCCCTCCGGGTACCGGCAAAACCACGCTCGCGCACGTCATCGCCAAGGGCCCAGGGCGGAAGTTCGTCGAGCTCTCCGCCATCACCGCCGGCGTCAAGGACGTCCGCCGTGTCATGGACGAAGCCCTCACCGCCCGTGACCTGTTCAAAACCACCACTGTGCTGTTCCTGGATGAGATCCACCGCTTCAACAAGGCCCAGCAGGACGCCCTGTTGCCCGGCGTCGAGAACCGCTGGGTGGTCCTGGTCGCCGCGACCACCGAAAACCCCTCCTTCTCCGTCGTTTCCCCGCTGCTATCGCGCTCCCTGCTGTTGACGCTCAAACCGCTCACCGACGCCGATGTCGAGGGCCTTCTCCTGCGGGCCGCAACGGATGACCGCGGGCTCGGCGGCAAAGCGGAACTCAGCGACGATGCCCTGGCACACCTCGTCCGGCTCTCCGGCGGGGACGCCCGCCGCGCGCTGACCGCGCTTGAGGCGGCGGCCGGTGTCGCGTTCGGGGACGCGGACGACACTGACGCAGTCGTAGCCGGCACAGCCAGCGGGGCGCCCGAGACGGCCCCGGTGAAGATCGAGCTCAAGCACACGGAGCGCGCCCTGGACGTCGCCTCAGTCCGCTACGACCGGGCCGGGGACCAGCATTACGACGTCGCCAGCGCGTTCATCAAGTCGATCCGGGGTTCCGACGTCGACGCGGCGCTGCACTACCTTGCCCGGATGCTGGAGGCGGGCGAGGACCCCCGGTTCGTTGCCCGCCGGATCGTGATCTCGGCGGCCGAGGACGTCGGCATGGCGGACCCGACGGCGCTGCAGACCGCCGTCGCGGCTGCCCAGGCCGTACAGCTGATCGGCATGCCGGAAGGCCGCATCATCCTCGCCGAGGCCGTGGTGCATCTGGCCACTGCGCCGAAGTCCAACGCCGCGTACATGGGGATCAACCAGGCGATCGCCGACGTCCGCGCCGGGCTCGGGAACGGCATCCCGGCCCACCTGCGCGATGCCCACTACCCGGGCTCGAAACAGCTGGGTCACGGCAAGGGCTACAAATACGCCCACGACGCCCCGCATGCCGTGGCCACCCAGCAGTACCCGCCCGATGACCTCATCGGACGCAACTACTACGAGCCCACCGGCAACGGGGCCGAACGCGACATCGCCACCCGGCTTGAGCGGCTTCGGAAGATCATCCGCGGCAAGTGAAAGGCACGTGAAAGGCATGTGACCAGCGGCTGGTCCGCAGCGGACTCCAACGCCGGAATCCGCCGTTGACATAGGGGCCAAGAGGTCTAACGTGGAATTACGGCGGCATGGATCTGCTGACCGTCCGTGCGGCGCAGGGGACAGCGCGGTCACATCGCTGGCTCCCTCGTTCCGGACCCCGGAACGGCAGCCGGCTTCGCTCTATCCCAGCTCATCCAGCGCGAGCGTTCCCGTCCCGTCCCCGGCAGGTGTCCCATGAGTATCAACTTCGTTACAGCCATGGCAGTGAAGTCCTTCGATGTTCCGGACAAGAAACGGTGCCCGGACAAGGCCGAATTCGACCTCTGCACAGTGAACGACTACTCGGTGGCCCGGCTGATCCTGGGCCCGGGCTGGCGGTGGTCGGAGAACACCAGACCCTACGAGCGGACCGACGTCTGCCTGCACCACCATCTCGGTTTCTGCATTTCCGGTGAAATGGAAGTCGAAACGGCCGAAGGGCTGCGCTCCACGATCCACGCCAACGACACCTACGCGATTCCGCCGGGACACGACGAATGGGTGGTGGGCCCGAAACCGTTCGTGGCCGTGGAATTCCTGGGCGCGGCGTCCTTCGGGCGCAGCGGTGTCCGGGGAGCGCACGCCAGAATCTGACTTCGGTCCGCCGGCCGGATCTGGTAGGCTGGACCGTTGTCTGGCAAGGCACGGACGCACAATCCATGGAAACTTCGGTTCGATGAGGGTTGCCCTGTGCCCAGTAGCAAAAGGCAGCGGTTGGCCGATGCTCTCCATCGTGGAGGCCAGTAACACTGACACACCGCAGATATTGGAAGGACACAAGTGGCTAACAACACTCGTGCTCGCCGTACCGCACGCCTTTCGCGTGCACTCGGCATCGCTCTGACCCCCAAGGCCGCCAAGTACATGGAGCGCCGCCCGTACGGCCCCGGTGAGCATGGCCGTGCCCGCAAGAAGCAGGACTCCGACTACGCCGTACGTCTGCGCGAAAAGCAGCGTCTGCGCGCCCAGTACGGCATCCGCGAAGCCCAGATGACCCGTGCCTTCGAAGAAGCACGCCGCACCAAGGGCCTGACCGGTGAAAACCTGATCGAACTGCTCGAAATGCGTCTCGACGCCCTCGTGCTGCGTGCCGGCTTCGCCCGCACCATCGCCCAGGCCCGCCAGCTGGTTGTGCACCGCCACATCCTCGTTGACGGCATCCGCGTTGACCGCCCGTCTTTCCGCGTCGGCGAGGGCCAGCTGGTCCACGTTCACAGCCGCAGCGAGACCATGCCTCCGTTCCAGGTTGCAGCAGCCGGCGCTCACCGCGACGTCCTGCCGATCGTTCCGGCCTACCTGGACGTCAAGCTTGACGCCCTGCAGGCCCGCCTGGTGCGCCGCCCCAAGCGTTCCGAGATCCCCGTGACCTGCGAAGAGCAGCTCGTCGTGGAATTCTACGCACGCTAATTCAAAAGGCATCACCTACAAAGAAGCCCGTGGCAAGCGCCGCGGGCTTCTTTGTATGTAAGGTACTTGGGGGAGTTCCCCGGGAGCCGGTTCTGCCCAACGGTTGAAACCGTCGGAACCCGACGCAACAAGCAGGTATCCCCTGCACTTCAAGGAGATGAGTGTCTATGTCTGGTGGCGATATTGCCGGCCTGATCGCGGCTGGAGTGTTTGCACTGCTGGTCCTGCTGCTCGCCGTGCCCATCCTGAAACTTGGGGGAGTGTTCGACGAAATGCGGACCACCATCCGCTCCATCAGCGACGGCGCCACCCCGCTCATGGACGAGGTCACCGCCACGGTGACCACCACCAACGAGCAGCTGAAGAAGGTTGACGGCATTTCCTCCAACGTCTCGGACGCCTCCGCCAACATCTCGGCGCTGTCCTCGCTCATGGCAGCCACCGTGGGCTCGCCGCTGATCAAGGTCGCAGCCTTCAGCTATGGCGTGCGCTCTGCCTTCAGCACCAGCAAAAAGCCCGCCACCGGCCGCCGTAGCCGCTAAATCCTCCAGGAGCACCTGACATGAACAGAATTATCTGGATGGGAATCGGCGTCGCGATCGGCGTTATCGCCTTCCGCAAAGTCACCGAAGCGCAGTCCGCCCTCGGCCCCGAGGGCCTGAACCGGGCCGTGGGACGGCTGACGGACGGCCTGCTCGACTTCGCCGATGCCGTCCGCGATGGCATGGGCGAGCGGGAGTCAGAACTCCGTACGGCCCTCGGGATCGAGACGGCAACGGACCTCGCTGCTGGCGGCACTGTCGCCCGCCGGGATGCGGTCCGGCGCTAGCCGGGAGAGAATTAGTAAGCAAGGTGCCCGTCACCGGGGGGCGACGGCGTGCCGACGCCCCGGTGTCGGGCACCAGATTGACGGGCCCGGATCAGTGCCGGTCCTCAGCTTGTCCCGCGCAGCACAGACGCGGGCCACCTAACGCAGTGAATATTGAAGGGTAAGAAAACAGCTCATGAAGTCGCAGGAGATCACCAAGCGCTGGATCGACTTTTTTGTCAGTAAGGGGCACACCGCTGTGCCCTCCGCCTCCCTGGTCTCCAGCGACCCGTCCCTGCTGTTTACGGTGGCCGGCATGGTCCCGTTCATCCCGTACCTGACCGCCCGTGAGGAGGCCCCCTACCAGCGGGCCACCAGTGTGCAGAAGTGCATCCGGACCGGTGACATCGAGGAAGTGGGCAAAACCGCCCGCCACGGCACGTTCTTCCAGATGTGCGGCAACTTCTCCTTTGGCGACTACTTCAAGGAAGACGCCATCAAGTTCGCGTGGGAGCTCCTGACCACCAGCGTGGACGACGGCGGGTACGGACTGCCGCCGGAGCGGCTCTGGGTCACCGTCTATGAAGAGGACGACGAGGCCGAGCAGCTGTGGCTGAAGAACACCGGCATGCCGGCCGAGCGGATCCAGCGCATGGGCAAGTCCGACAACTACTGGTCCACCGGCCAGCCCGGCCCCGCCGGTCCCTGCTCGGAGATCTACTACGACCGCGGCCCGTCCTACGGCGTCGAGGGCGGCCCCATCGCCGATGAAAACCGCTACGTCGAGATCTGGAACCTCGTGTTCATGCAGTACCAGATCGACAACGTCCGCTCGAAGGTGGATTTCGACATCACCGGAGAGCTGCCCAAGAAGAACATCGACACGGGCCTGGGCATGGAGCGCCTCGCGATGATCCTCCAGGACGTCGAGAACATGTACGAGACGGACCAGGTCCGCCCCGTGATCGACCGGGCCGCGGCCCTTTCCGGCCGGGAGTACACCTCCGCGGAGTCCGCCGAGGACCCGCACCACACGGACGACGTCCGCATGCGCGTCGTTGCCGACCACATCCGCTCGGCCCTCATGCTGATCGCCGACGGCGTGACCCCCTCCAACGAGGGCCGCGGCTACGTGCTGCGCCGCCTGATCCGCCGGGCCGTCCGCTCCATGCGCCTGCTCGGCGTCGAAAAGGCCTGCCTGCCGGAACTGCTGCCCGCATCGCGGGACGCCATGAAGGGTGTCTACCCGATCGTCGAGACCGACTTCGAACGCATCAGCCGGATTGCCTACGCCGAAGAGAAGGCGTTCCTGCGCACCATCGCCTCCGGCACCGCCCGCCTCGAGGACGCCGTCAAGGAATCCAAGGCCGCCAACCAGCCGCTCTCCGGCGCCGACGCCTTTGCCCTGCATGACACCTACGGCTTCCCGATCGACCTGACCCTGGAAATGGCCGAAGAGGCCGGGCTGAAAGTCGACGAGCCCGAGTTCCGCAAGCTCATGCTCGAGCAGCGCCAGCGCGCCCAGGCCGACGCCAAGGGCAAGAAGGGGTCGCACGCTGACCTCAGCGCGTTCCAGGAGCTGCTGTCCGCCGGCGAGACAGTCTTCACCGGCTACACCGAGCTTCAGGGCGAGTCCAAGGTCCGCGGCATCCTCTCCGGCGGCCGGAAGGTCGCCCAGGCCTCCACCGGCGATGAAATCGAACTGGTCCTGGCCGAGACGCCGTTCTACGCCGAAGCCGGCGGCCAGGCTGCCGACACCGGGCTGATCACCGGCGACGGATTCGTCGTCGAGGTCCTGGATGTCCAGCGCCCCGTCAAGGGCCTCAGCGTCCACAAGGCAATCGTCCGCGAAGGCGAAATCGGTGCCGACTCGCTGGTTCAGGCTGCCGTGGACCGGGAACGCCGCCACGCTGCGGAGCAGGCCCACACCGGCACGCACATTGTGCACGCTGCCCTGCACCAGATCCTCGGCCCGGAAGCCCTGCAGCGCGGCTCCTTCAACAAGGCCGGCTACTTGCGCTTCGACTTCGCCTGGGGTGAGGGCCTGAGCGCCGCCACCCGGTCCGAGATCGAGGAAGTCTCCAACATCGCCATCCGCAACAACTTCCGGGTGGAGACCAAGATCATGGGGCTCGCCGAGGCCAAGGCGCTCGGCGCCATGGCACTGTTCGGCGAGAACTACGGCAACGAGGTCCGCGTCGTGGAAATCGACGGCGCCTGGTCCCGGGAACTCTGCGGCGGCACCCACGTCGGGAACACCTCGCTGATCGGCAGCCTGTCCCTGCTCGGCGAACAGTCGGTCGGCTCAGGAAACCGCCGTGTCGAAGCCTTCGTGGGCATGGACGCGTTCCGGCACCTGGCCGCGGAGCGGGCGCTTGTCACCGAGCTCACGGAAATGCTCAAGGTTCCGTCCGGGCTGCTCGCGGACCGGATTTCCAGCACCCTGACCAAGCTCAAGACGGCCGAGAAGGAACTCGAGCGGCTGCGCAAGGAGCAGCTCACCGCCGCCGCAGCCCAGCTGGTCGGCACCGCCCAGGATGCCGCCGGCGTCAAGGTCATCGCGCACGACGCCGGCCAGGTCAGCGGCGCGGACGACCTGCGCGGCCTGGCCCTGGACCTGCGGACGCGTCTCGGGTCCGAGCCCGCCGCCGTCGCGGTGGCCGGTGTCAGCAACGACCGTCCCGTGATCCTGATTGCCACCAACGAAGCCGCCCGGGCGGCCGGAGTCAAGGCCGGTGCCCTGGTGCGCCTCGCCGCAGGCATCCTCGGCGGCGGCGGTGGCGGCAAGGACGACGTCGCCCAGGGCGGCGGGACCGACGCCGCCAAGGTCGGTGCTGCGCTCGGCGCCGTCGTGGACGCCATTACCAGGCGATAGCGGATCCCACGTGTCTGAAGCTACTGTGGCCGGCGTCTATCCGCGGGGCGTGAAGCTCGGGGTGGACGTCGGCACCGTCCGTGTGGGGGTGGCCGTCTGCGACCCCGACGGAATCCTGGCGACGCCGCTGCGCACGCTGGCTCGGAACGTGAAAAAGAACACCGACGTGCGAATCCTGGCCGCCCTGGCCGCGGAGCTGGGCGCCGTGGAGATTTTCGTGGGGCTGCCGCGCACCATGAAGGGCGAAGAGCACGCCTCCGCCAGGATGGCGACCGAGTACGCACAGCTGCTGGTACTGGCCCTGCAGGACGCCGGATCCGAGGTGCCCGTGCGCCTGGTTGACGAGCGGCTCAGCACCGTGAGCGCCCACCGCAACCTGCACGAAGCTGGCATGAGCAGCAGGAATCACCGTACAGTTGTTGATCAGGTTGCGGCGGCAGGTATTCTGCAACATGCGATTGATATGCAAAAGGCCAGGGGAACGGAGGTCGGAAACCGCGTGTACGCGGAGTCTGCGCCGGGGCCGACCGGAGGCGGCGCACAGACCGGCCCGGCAGTACAGACGCACTCTTCAGAACATGGAAGGCTACAGTGAGCCCGGTCAACAGTGATGACTCCTCCGGTGACGCCCTTGGTGGCACCGGCCGACCGCTGACGCGCAAAGAAATCCGGGCCCGGGAAAAGCTCCTGGCCACCCAGGGCCACAACGTGATCCCGCCGCAGGCTTTTGAGACGGGACCGGACGTCCCCACGCCGGCAACGGCACCGGCACAGGACAGCGAACTGCCGCGGTCCGCACCGGAACTTCCCGACGCGGCACCGACCGTGCACGAAGAAGCCGTTCGGGAAGAGCCCGTGCACGAAGAAGCTGCTCGGGAAGAGCCCGTGCGTGAAGAGCCCGCGCGCGACGAGCCGGTGCATGAAGAAGCCGTGCACGAAGAGCCCGTGCGCGAAGAGCCGGTGCGCGAAGAGCCGGTGCATGAAGAGCTTGTGCGTGAAGAGCCCGTGCAAGAAGACTTCACGCAGCTGATCCCTGTCCGCGATGTACCTGTCCACGAAGTACCTTCCCGCGACGAGCCCGTCCGCGAAGACGCCGGCCACGAGGACGTCGTCTATGCGTCAGCGGGCGGGCTCGGCTACGGATCCAGCCACGATGCGGCTGCCCATGACGCCGGCGTCCACGATGGCTACGCTCCGCACCCCCACGACGAGGCCCACCATCTCTACGACAACTCCGGTGACCCCCAGGCACAGCCGCAGCCGCACCCGGAAGCCGAATACCACGGCGACCCGGGCGAGGAGCTGATGGCCGGAGCGGCCCGCTACGACAAGGGACCGTCCAGGAAGGTCCGCCGCCGGCGCCGCTTCCTGGCCCTGGTGCTGACCCTGACGGTCTTCGTCGTCGCAATCGCCGTCGGCGCACAGTTCCTCAAGCCCCTCCTCGGCGGGGACACCATGGCCGACTACCCCGGCCCCGGAACCGGTGAGGTCACCATCACGATCGAACCCGGCACCGGAACGCGGTCCGTGGCCACCGAACTTCAGTCGAAAAAGGTCGTCGCCAACGCGGACACCTTCCTCAAGGAGTTCACCGCCTCCGGCGGTGCCCTGAACCCCGGCACGTTCTCGATGCGCCAGGAAATGAAGAACTCCGATGCCGTGGATGTCCTGCTCAACAAGGGCCAGAGCAAGGTCATGTACTTTGCGCTCAGCGCCGGGCTGCGGATCGGCGAATCCCTGCAGGCGATTTCCGAGGGCACCGGGATTCCTGTTCAGGACCTGAAAGCGCTCAGCGATGCGCCCGCGCAGTTTGGCGTCCCGGCCAAAGCCAAGAACCTCGAGGGCTACCTGGCGCCGGGGGAGTACCGCTTCCCCTTGGGTTCCTCCGCCAAGGACATTTTGCAGAAGCTCGTCGGCAGTACCCAGGATGAACTCAAGGCCCAGGGCGTTACCGATCCCGCGAAACAGTACGACGTCGTGACGGTGGCCAGCATCGTCCAGGCCGAAGGCGGCCAGGCCGAATATGGTGACGTCGCCGGCGCCATCTACAACCGCCTCAAGCCCAACAACACCGAGACCAACGGGCTCATCCAGTCCGATGCCACCGTCACCTACGGCCTGGGCATCCGCAGCTTCCACATCGACGAGGCCCAGAAGGCTGACAAGTCGAACCCTTACAACACCTACGCCAACCAGGGGCTGCCCGCCGGACCCATCGGTTCCCCCGGCAAGACGGCCATTGACGCCGCCGCCAAGCCCAAGTCCAACAGCTTCCTCTACTGGGTCACCATCAACCTGGACACCAAGGAGACCAAGTTCTCCAAGACGCTGGCGGAACACAACGGCTACGTGGCGCAGTACAACGCCTGGTGCGAGGCCAACCCGGGACGCTGCGTATGACGCTGCGGGCGGCCGTCCTCGGGCATCCCATCAGCCATTCGAAGTCGCCCGCGCTGCACCGGGCCGCGTACGCCCACCTGGGCGTGGATATCGCCTACTCCGCCATTGACGTGACCGAGGCCGCCCTGCCCGATTTCATGCGGCAGGTCAGGGACGAGGCGCGCGCTGACGGTTCCTGGCGCGGCCTGTCGGTCACCATGCCGCTCAAATCGGCCATGGTGGCGGAAGTGGACGACGTCCGGGGCATCGGGCGCGTACTCGGGGTCGTCAACACGGTTGCGTTCGAATCCGACGGCGGCAGTGCTGGCCACACGCGATTGGTCGCGTACAACACCGACGTCACCGGGATCGTCAACGCGCTCCGGCACGCGGGGGCAGCCTCGGCGCCCACCGCCGTGATCCTCGGCGGGGGCGGGACCGCGGCAGCAGCCATCGCGGCGCTCAAGGAACTGGGGGCGGTGTCCGCCGACGTGTTCGTCCGCGATGTCAGCCGTGCGGCAGAGGCCCGCGCGGCCTCCGCCGCCGTAGGCGTCCCCATCCGGGTGCTTCCCCTCGCCGGGGCGGCAGCCGCCGTCGCCGCGGCCGACGTCGTCATCTCCACGCTGCCGCCCCGCGCTGCAGACGCACTGGCCGGGGAACTGGCCGAAGAGCTGGCGGCGAAACGGCCAGGAGAACTGCCTCCGCATGGCAGCCCTGGCGTCCTCCTCGACGTCGCCTATGATCCATGGCCCAGCCGGATCGCCGCGGTCTGGCAAGACGCCGGCGGGACGGTGGTCCCCGGACTGGAAATGCTGATCTACCAGGCCGTGGAGCAGGTACGGCACTTCACCGGGCTGGGCGAGGCCCTCCCTGCCGGTGTCACAGATGTGATGTGTGACGCAGTCGGGGCGCCCCGACGGGTGTTCTAACCGCCCGACATGGCAGGATGGAATGTATGTTGCGTTGGTTGACTGCCGGAGAATCCCATGGCCCGGCACTGGTCGGAATAATTGAAGGCGTGCCCGCCGGTGTGGAACTCACCAGCGCCCACATCAGCGAGGCGCTGGCCCGCCGCCGGCTCGGCTATGGCCGCGGCGCCCGGATGAAATTCGAGCAGGACGTGGTCACGATCCTCGGCGGAGTCCGCCACGGCCTGACCCAGGGCGGCCCCGTCGCCATCCAGGTCGGCAACACCGAATGGCCCAAGTGGGAACAGATCATGTCCTCCGATCCCGTGGAGCCCGAAATCCTGGCCGACCAGGCCCGGAACGCCCCGCTGACGCGCCCGCGGCCCGGCCACGCAGACTTCACCGGCATGCAGAAATACGGCTTCGATGAGGCCCGCCCGGTCCTGGAGCGCGCCAGCGCCCGCGAGACGGCCACGAGGGTGGCGCTCGGCACGGTCGCCGCGGCCTTCCTCAAGCAGCTCGGCATCGAGCTCGTCTCCCACACCGTATCCATCGCCAGCGTCGCCGTGCCGGAGGGCCGGCCGCTGCCGGTGCCGGGGAACGTGCTCGCCCTGGATGCCGACCCGCTGCGCTGCTTCGACCGCGAAACCTCGGACGCCATGGTGGCCGAGGTCGACGTCGCGCACAAGGAAGGCGAAACCCTCGGCGGCGTCGTCGAAGTGCTTGCCTACGGCCTCCCGCCGGGACTCGGCAGCTACGTGCACTGGGACCGGCGCCTCGACTCGCGTCTGGCGGCGGCCCTCATGGGCATCCAGGCCATCAAGGGCGTTGAAGTAGGCGACGGCTTCCTGACCGCCGCGCGCCGCGGCTCCGCCGCCCACGACGAGATCGTCAAGGACGCGGACGGCAAGATCATCCGTACCTCCAACCGCGCAGGCGGGATCGAGGGCGGCATGAGCATTGGCGATGTCCTGCGCGTCCGTGCCGCCATGAAACCGATCGCCACCGTGCCCCGCGCGCTCAGGACGGTCGACGTCAGCACCGGGGAGGCCGCCAAGGCCCACCACCAGCGCTCCGACGTCTGTGCCGTGCCGGCCGCCGGTGTGGTGGCCGAGGCCATGGTGGCCCTCGTGATCGCCGAAGCGGTTGCGGAAAAATTCGGCGGTGACTCCGTGCAGGAGACCGCGCGCAACATCAAGGGTTACCTGGACAGCATTCCGGCGTCCCTGGACTCGATCGGCCACTAGTGCCGGCCGGGAAAACCGACGGGCCCTCCGCTGCGGCGCCGCCCGCGGCAAATAGCGTTGGCCCGGTGGTCCTGATCGGACCGATGGCCGTGGGCAAATCGGCGATCGGACAGCAGCTCGCCGAGCACTTGGGGTGCGCCTTCATGGACACCGACGCCCTGGTGGTGGCCCAGCACGGGACGATCGCCGAGATCTTCGCCAGCCGGGGCGAGCACGCCTTCCGCGAAATGGAGGCCCGGGCCGTGGCCCAGGCCATCGAAGAGGCACAGGGCGGCACCGCCGTCATTTCGCTCGGCGGCGGGGCCGTCCTTGATTCCGGTACCCAGCAGCTCCTGGGCCGCTGTACCGTTGTTTACCTCGAATGCGACGCCGAGACTGTGGCGGAACGCATCGCCAGAAATTCGGGCCGGCCGCTCCTGGCCGGCGACGCCATGGGCCGGTGGCGGACCTTGTTCGCCACCCGGCAGCCGGTCTACGAACGGCTCGCCGACCTCGTCCTCGATGTCCGGCGCGGCAGCGTTCCGGAGCTGGCTCACCGGCTGGAAGATGCGCTGGGGGAGCGCGCCGCGGCTAAGGCCGCGGCGGTGCCCACTCCGGCGTCGACAAAGGAAGTTGAATAGTGAGTACCGAATCAACCGTCATCAAAGTCACCGGACAAACGCCGGGTGAGAACTACGACGTCGTAGTGGGCCGCGGCCTCCTGGCAAGCCTGCCGGGCCTGCTGGGTGAGCGCGTCAAGCGCGTCCTGGTCATCCACCCCCGTGCGCTGCGGTTGACCGGGGACACCGTCCGGGAAGAGCTGGCCGCCGCCGGGTTCACCGCGCTGACCGCAGAAATCCCCGACGCCGAAGAGGGCAAACACATCGAGGTCGCCTCGTTCTGCTGGCAGGTGCTGGGGCAGAACGACTTCACCCGCTCCGATGCCATCGTCGCCGTCGGCGGCGGCGCCGTCACCGACCTGGCCGGCTTTGTCGCCGCGACCTGGCTGCGCGGCGTGAAGGTCATCCACATGCCCACGAGCCTGCTGGGCATGGTGGACGCCTCGGTCGGCGGCAAGACCGGCATCAACACCGCCGAGGGCAAGAACCTGGTGGGCGCGTTCCACCCGCCGGCCGGTGTCCTCGCGGACCTCGACACGCTGGAGACGCTGCCGAAGAACGAGATCATCTCCGGCATGGCCGAGGTCATCAAGTGCGGCTTCATCGCCGACCCGGCCATCCTGGACCTGATCGAGAAGGACCCGTCCGCGGTTTCCGATCCGCGCTCGGACATCCTGCGCGAACTGATCGAACGCGCCATCAGCGTCAAGGCCCGGGTGGTGTCCGAGGACCTGAAGGAAACCGGTCAGCGCGAGATCCTGAACTACGGCCACACCCTGGGCCACGCGATCGAACTCGCCGAGCGCTACTCCTGGCGGCACGGCGCCGCCGTCTCCGTGGGCATGATGTTCGCCGCCGAGCTCGCCCGCAGCGTCGGCCGGCTCAGCGACGCCGACGCCGACAGGCACCGGAGCATCCTGGAAAGCCTCGGGCTTCCCATCACGTACCGCCGCGACCGCTGGCAGGCCCTCCTGGACGGCATGCGCCGGGACAAGAAATCCCGCGGTGACCTGTTGCGGTTCGTGGTGCTCGACGGCGTCGGCCGCCCCGGCATCCTCGATGTCCCGGACACGTCCCTGCTGTTTGCCGCGTACCAGGAGATTGCCTCCTGATGCACATGGTCAAGGGCGGCACGAGCGAGTGGCCGGACGCGGGATTTCCCGGGATCCGGATCAACCCGCAGTCCCTGATGCCCCAGATCGTCAATGACGAGGTCATGGCCGAGGCGCTGGCGGCCTCGACGGACCCCGGGGATCTGATCCTGGTCCGGCTCGTAGAAGGGCATGCGGCCGAAGCTGCCGAGCTCCTCGCCGAGGCCCGCTACAAGGACCCCGGCTCGCTCCGGCTGCGGATCTTCGAGGCGGACGTGCTCCGGGTCTCGAACCGGTTCGACCGGGCGGTGGAGGTGTTCCGCCAACTCCTCGCCGAGACCCAGGGCACCCTGGAGGAGGCCGCGGTCCGCCAGCACCTCGGCAGGGCCTACTTCGCCGGCGGGAACGTCGGCGGCGCCGTAGAGTCCTTCGCCAAGGCACTGGATTTGCGCGTGGCCGGGTCCGCCGACGCGGCCCTCATCTACGCCTCCACGGTGGCGCTGCAGCGCGCCCGGGACGTGCTGGAACAGCAGTCCTGAGCCCGCGTCAGCCAGCTGTCCGCCGGAACCGGTAGAATAGAACTTGGATTTTTGACAAACACGCGTTGGCGGCCACTTGGCATGCCGGCCCGGCATAAGCGTCCGACCGCTAGCACCGGTCGAATGGAACCATCGAGAAACTAAGAGGATACTGTGGCAACCACTAACGACATCAAGAACGGAACCGTCCTTAAGCTTGAGGGCCAGCTTTGGAACATCATCGAGTTCCAGCACGTCAAGCCCGGCAAGGGTGGCGCGTTCGTGCGCACCAAGATGCGCAACGTGATGTCCGGCAAGGTGGTCGACAAGACCTTCAACGCCGGACTGAAGATTGAGACCGCCACGGTGGACCGCCGCGACTACCAGTACCTGTACCAGGACGGCGCCGACTTCGTCTTCATGGACACCTCGGACTTCGACCAGCTCACCGTTTCCGCCGCCACCGTCGGCGACGCCACCAACTTCATGCTCGAGAACCAGATGGTCAACATCGCCATCCACGAGGGCAACCCGCTCTACATCGAGCTGCCCCCGAGCGTCGTCCTCGAAATCACCTACACCGAGCCGGGCCTGCAGGGCGACCGCTCTTCGGCCGGCACCAAGCCCGCCACCCTCGAAACCGGATACGAGATCCAGGTGCCGCTGTTCGTCGAGAACAACACCAAGGTCAAGGTCGACACCCGCGACGGCAGCTACCTCGGCCGGGTCAACGACTAGTGAGTGCGCGCGGTAAGGCCCGGAACCGGGCCCTCGATGTGCTCTTTGAGGCCGAGCAGCGCTCAGCCTCCGCGTTCGACGTGCTGAAGTCCCGCCGCGAGCAGACAGACCAGATCGTCAACCCCTACACCCTCGAAATCGTCGAAGGCGTGGTCTCGCACCAGGTGGCCATCGACGAATTCCTGGAGACCTATTCGCAGGGCTGGTCCCTGGAGCGCATGCCCTCCGTCGACCGCATCATCCTGCGGATCGGCACGTGGGAACTGCTCTACAACGACGACGTCCCGGACGGCGTGGCGGTCAGCGAGGCCGTGGCCTTGGCCAAGACGCTCTCCACGGACGAGTCGCCGTCGTTCATCAACGGCCTGCTGGGCCGGCTGCAGCAGCTCAAGCCCTCGCTGCTGGCGTAAGCTCCCAGCGCCCCGAAGTACCCCGGCCAGGACATCCTGGCCGGGGTTCTTTCTTTGCCCCGGTTGCCCACGCTGGGTTGCCCCACTGGGTTCCCCGGTCCCTAGCCGATGACGGAGGCCCGGAGCGCAGCGATCTCGGCGAGCTGCTGGTGCTCATCGCGCTGATGTGCCGGCACGTCCCGGCCGCCGAGAATCCGTTGCCGGGTGAGGGCGAGCTGGGTGGCGGCATCAAGCAGCGCCTTCATCTGCACGCCCCGCCCCGTGGACCTGGCCCAGCGCAGCGCGGAACGGCGGCCGGCGGCGGTGGCCAGCATGTCGACCTCGGCCGCGGTAAACCAGCCCGCGGCCGCGTATTCCGTTAGCCGCTGACGGGTGAGCCTGCGCTCAGCCACCCGCAGCAGCACGATCACCAGCACCGCCAACAGGAAGATCGGCACCTGCACCATCACGTATCGGCCCAGGAAGTCCCTGCCCATGCTGTTCCAGGCGCTGTGCAGCAGCATCGCGGGGACGAGGCCGGCGAAGAACGCCAGCACGGACAGCCCGGTGTTCCCGCGGCCGGCGGCGAAACCCATCACCAGACCGGTCGTACCCGTGAAAATGGCGTGGGCGAAGGGTGAGAGGACCCCGCGGAGAAAGAAGACCACCGCGAGGTCCGTGCCGGGGTCGCTGGATTCGGCGATGGCGCGGCCGAAGTAGAGGATGTTCTCGGTGAACGCGAAGCCCGCCGCGATCGTGACGGCGAACACCACACCGTCGACCGGTCCGTTGAAGTGTTTCGGGGCAAAGAGCACGAGCAACAGCAGCCCCAGGGACTTGGCGAATTCCTCCACCACCGGCGCCTGGACCGTCACGGCGAACGTCGTATAGTCCAGTCCCGAGGCAGGCCCGGCCATCAGTGAGAAATAGGGCTGGATCAGCATCGTCACCGCGATCGAGACGACGGCTCCCCAGGCAAACGCGAAAAGCAGCAGGGGTTTCGGCTCGGGTTCCCACCGGTCGATGAAGCGCACCGTCAGCAACACGGTCCCCAGGGGAACCAGCGAGGCCACGAAACCAATGGCAAAGCCGGTGATTCCGGTCCTTTCCAGCACGAAGGGCACCACCAGGAAGAGGCAGAGGACCGCGAGGAATCCGCCGGCCATCACGAGGCCAAAAACGCCGGAACCGCGGCCGTTCTTCCAGCGCGGGCTGCCTCCCGCCGGCCCGGCGGGAGGCAGTGCCGGCTGCAACTGCCCGCCGTCGTTGGCCGGGGCCCGCTGGTAATTCGCTGGCTGGACCCGCCCCAGCCACGTCGGGTTGGCCTGCCGGGGCAACGGCCCCTGGCGCGGGCCGCCGGGGTGCTCATGCCCCGGCCGCGGTCCGTTCATCGTCATGGAACCGAGCCTATGTCGGTGTGAGGTTAAACGCATTCCGGCGGCGACGGGGCGGCAGTGCCGTTGTGGTAATTTGAAAGAGCAAATAATCCTTTTTTAATTCCGTCCCGTGAGGCGGGGAAAGGGGAGACGAGCTTTGACTTCCGTGCCTTCAGCACCGGGTCCGGCGCAGGTGGTGCTCACCCGGGTTGTCCTCAACCAGGCTGACATCGACCGCGCGCTCACTCGTATCGCCCATGAAATTCTTGAGGCCAACAAGGGCTCCCAGGACCTCGTCCTGCTGGGCATCCCGCGCCGGGGCTATCCCCTCGCCGTCCGCCTCGCCGCCAAGATCGCCGCCGCGGATCCCACCGTGGACGCCGCCGCCATTGTCGGTCAACTCGACGTCACGATGTTCCGCGACGACCTCTCGCACCAGCCCACCAGGCCGCCGTACCCCACCCAGCTGCCGCGCACCGGCATCGACAACAAAGTTGTGGTGCTGATCGACGACGTCCTCTATTCCGGGCGCACCATCCGGGCAGCACTGGACGCCATCATCGACCTCGGACGGCCGCGGATTGTCCGCCTCGCCGTGCTGATCGACCGCGGCCACCGGGAACTGCCCATCCGCGCCGACCATGTCGGCAAGAACCTGCCTACCTCCTCATCGGAGAAGGTCCGGGTCCGGCTCGAGGAAACCGATTCTGCCGGAGGCGGGGCAACAGACGGCACCCCCGACGGCGCCCCCGTAAATGAAGTCGTCATCGAGGCCACCGCATGAGGCACCTGCTCTCCACCGAAGACCTGAGCCTGCACAACGCCATCCGCATCCTTGACACCGCCGAGGAAATGGCTGCGGTGGGGGAGCGCGAGGTCAAAAAGCTCCCAGCCCTGCGGGGACGCACCGTGGTCAACCTCTTCTTCGAGGACTCCACCCGTACCCGGATCTCCTTCGAAGCCGCCGCCAAGCGGCTCTCCGCCGACGTCATCAACTTCGCCGCGAAGGGCTCGTCCGTCTCCAAGGGCGAGTCGCTGAAGGACACCGCCCAGACCCTCGCCGCGATGGGCGCCGACGCCGTGGTCATCCGGCACTGGGCCTCCGGTGCCCCGCACCGGCTCGCCGCGACCGACTGGATCGACGCCGCCGTCATCAACGCCGGCGACGGCACCCACGAACACCCCACCCAGGCGCTGCTGGACGCGTTCACGATGCGCCGGCACTGGTCGAAGCTGGCCGGCACGCCGTCGGCCGGCGCCGACCTCAAAGGCATGCGCGTCGCCATCGCCGGTGACGTCCTGCACTCGCGCGTTGCCCGCTCCAACGTCTGGCTGCTGCGCACCCTCGGCGCCGAGGTCACCCTCGTCGCGCCGCCCACGCTGCTCCCCATCGGCGTCGAAAAATGGCCGTGCGCCGTCAGCTTCGACCTCGACGAGACCCTCGCGCAGGGCGTGGACGCCATGATGATGCTCCGTGTCCAGGGCGAACGGATGAATGCCTCCTTCTTCCCCACCACCCGCGAATATTCGCGGCGCTGGGGCTTCGACGACAACCGGCTCCGCGCCCTCGACAGCCTGGGGCTCAAGGACACCATCATCATGCACCCCGGTCCCATGAACCGCGGCCTGGAAATCTCCGCGGCCGCGGCCGACTCGCCCCGCTCCACCGTGCTCGCGCAGGTACGCAACGGCGTCTCGGTCCGGATGGCGGCACTGTACCTGCTGCTGTCCGGGGAGAACCGCGAGCCGGCCGCCGCACCAGTTTCTGCCGCCGCCTCTGCCTCTGCGGCCGCGTCCGCGGCGCACGCCGCCATTCCGAACCTCACTTATTCCCACCAGGAGAGCCACTGATGGCCGATCAGCACCAGAACGCAGACAACAGCGGCGCCTACCTCATCCGGGGGGCCTCGATCCTGGGCGGAGCAGCCGAGGACCTCCTGATCCGGGACGGCGTGATCGCCGCCCGCGGCCGTCAGCTGGACGCCGACGGCGCCGGGGTGCGGGACGCAACCGTAATTGACGCCGCTGGCCTCGTCGCGCTCCCGGGCATGGTGGACATCCACACCCACCTGCGCGAACCCGGCCGCGAAGACGCCGAAACCGTCGAAACCGGCACCCGCGCCGCCGCCCTGGGCGGCTACACGGCCGTGCACGCCATGGCCAACAGCACCCCGGTGGCGGACACCGCCGGCGTCGTGGAGCAAGTCCTCACCCTTGGCCGGACCGCCGGCTGGGTGGACGTCCGCCCGGTGGGAGCAGTCACCGTGGGCCTCGCGGGGGAGCAGCTCGCCGAGCTCGGCGCCATGGCCGACTCCCGCGCCCACGTGCGGGTGTTCTCCGACGACGGCATCTGCGTCCACGATCCGGTGCTGATGCGCCGCGCGCTCGAATACGTCAAGGCATTCGACGGCGTCGTGGCCCAGCACGCGCAGGAACCCCGCCTCACCGCCGGCGCCCAGATGAACGAGGGCGAGGTCTCCGCCGTCCTCGGCCTGGCCGGCTGGCCGGCCGTCGCCGAAGAGAGCATTATCGCCCGGGACGTGCTGCTGGCCCAGCACGTCGGGTCCCGCCTGCACGTCTGCCACGTCTCCACGGCCGGGTCCGTGGAGATCATCCGCTGGGCCAAGTCCCGCGGCGTCAACGTCACGGCCGAGGTCACCCCGCACCACCTCTGGCTCACGGATGAGCTCGCCCGCAGCTACGACCCCGTCTACAAGGTCAACCCGCCGCTGCGCACCGACGCCGATGTCCAGGCCCTCCGGGCCGCCCTGGCCGACGGCACGATCGACGTCGTCGGCACCGACCACGCCCCGCACCCGAGCGAACACAAAGAATGCGAGTGGGCGCAGGCGGCCATGGGCATGACCGGGCTGGAAACCGCGCTCTCCGTGGTCCAGCACACCATGATCGAAACAGGCCTGATGGGCTGGGAGGATTTTGCCCGCGTGACCTCCACGGCGCCGGCCGCCATCGGCCGGGTCCAGGACCAGGGCCGCCCGCTCGAGGCCGGGGAGCCTGCCAACGTCATACTCGTGGACCCGGCTGCGCGCTGGACCGTGGACCCTTCTAAGATGGCAACCATGGGCCGTAACTCTCCGTTTGCCGGCCGGGAACTGCCGGGGAAGGTAGTGGCGACGTTCTTCAAGGGCCACCCGACCGTTCTCGACGGAAAACTCAACACCCCGTACCGGTGGCCGGCCGAAGCGCTCGACGCAGGACCGGCGGGCCGCCGCCCGTGAGTGTCAAGGACCTCTCCCTGCTCTTCACGCTCGTCCTGATCGGCGTCGCGCTTGCCCTCATCGCCGTCGGCTGGCGTAACCGCCTGCGCCGCCAGTCCGACGTCGAGCCCCTCCCCGAGGTTCCCGCCGAACTCGGCGCTCCGCTGGCCGCCGCCGACGGCCAGTACGTCGCCTCCACCACCGCCGGCGACTGGCTGGACCGGATCGCCGTGCACAATCTGGGCATCCGCACCAACGCCAAGCTCTCCGTGCACCCCGAA
This sequence comes from Arthrobacter sp. P1_D12, assembly GCF_056406175.1. Classification (NCBI taxonomy): domain Bacteria; kingdom Bacillati; phylum Actinomycetota; class Actinomycetes; order Micrococcales; family Micrococcaceae; genus Arthrobacter; species Arthrobacter sp. P1_D12. The sequence continues at coordinate 170,421 of NZ_JBFUAR010000014.1, read as the reverse complement.
GGCGTGCTGTTCGAGCGCGCCGGCGCCGGCCCGGTGTTCATCCCGGCCGGACGCCTGACCGGTGTGCGGCAGGAAAGCGGCATGGCCGGAAAGTTCGTGGAAAAGGACGGCCTGCTGGTGCTCAGCTGGATGCTCGGTTCCCACGAACTCGACACCGGCTACCGGACGCGCCGCGCCGAGGACAAAGCCGTGCTCCTCGCCACCCTCCAAGATTTGATCTCCGCAGCCCCTCAGGCAGAAGCCGATAGTGGAAAGTAACGACGTGACGGAATCCAACGAAGTGTCAGAGAAAACAGTGTCAGAAGAGACAGTGACAGAAAAAACAGTGACAGCAGCAGCATCCACCCCCGCAGTTCTCGTGCTCGAGGACGGCCGGATTTTCCGCGGAACCAGCTACGGCGCCACCGGAACGGCCCTCGGCGAGGCAGTCTTCGCGACCGGCATGACCGGCTACCAGGAGACCATCACCGACCCCTCCTACGCTCGCCAGCTCGTGGTCCAGACCGCGCCGCACATTGGCAACACCGGCGTCAACACCGACGACGCCGAGTCCCGCCGCATCTGGGTGGCCGGCTACATCGTCCGCGACGCCGCGCGCCGGCCCTCCAACTGGCGTTCCGAACGTCCCCTCGACGACGAGCTCGTCGAGCAGGGGATCGTCGGCATCCAGGGCGTCGACACCCGCGCCATCACCCGCCACCTGCGCGAACACAAGACCATGCGCGCCGGCATCTTCTCCGGCGACGCCGCCCGCGCCACGGACAAGGAACTGACCGACGCCGTCCTGGCCAGCGCGCCGATGGAAGGCTCACGGCTCGCCGAGGAAGTCAGCGTGGACGCCGCCTACACGGTGGAGCCCAAGGACTTCGGCTGGGACGGCGAGCCGCGGTTCAGCATTGCCGCTATCGACTTAGGCATCAAGCGCATGACCCCGGTCCGGTTCGCCGAGCGCGGGGTCCGGGTGCACGTGCTGCCTGCCACGGCAACCCTCGCCGACGTCCAGGCCGTCAACCCGGACGGCTTTTTCATGTCCAACGGCCCCGGCGACCCCGCCACCGCGGACAACCAGGTGGCGCTGCTGCGCTCCGTGCTTGATGAGAAGATCCCGTACTTCGGCATCTGCTTCGGCAACCAGATCCTCGGCCGGGCCCTCGGGTTCGGCACCTACAAGCTCCGCTACGGCCACCGCGGCCTGAACCAGCCCGTGATGGACCGCCGCACCGGCAAGGTCGAAATCACTTCGCAGAACCACGGCTTCGCCGTCGACGCCCCGCTCAACGGCGCCACCCAGGCCCCCGAGGAGCGCTTCGGCCGCGTCGAGGTCAGCCACGTGAGCCTCAACGACGACGTCGTCGAAGGACTGTCCTGCCTCGACATTCCGGCCTTCTCCGTGCAGTACCACCCCGAAGCGGCCGCCGGCCCGCACGACGCCGCCTACCTCTTCGACCGCTTCATCGAGCTGATGGCGGACGCTTCTCCAAAGACAGAGACCGGCACAAAGACTGCCACCGATTCCAAGACTGAGGACACGAAGTAATGCCCAAGAGAACTGACCTCAAGAGCGTCATGGTCATCGGGTCCGGCCCGATCGTGATCGGCCAGGCGGCCGAATTCGATTACTCCGGCACCCAGGCGCTGCGCGTCCTCAAGGAGGAAGGCCTGCGGGTCATCCTCGTCAACTCCAACCCGGCCACCATCATGACGGACCCCGAGTTCGCGGACGCGACCTACATCGAGCCGATCACCCCCGAAGTGGTGGAGAAAATCATCGCCAAGGAACGCCCCGACGCGCTCCTGCCGACCCTCGGCGGCCAGACGGCCCTCAACACGGCCATCGCGCTGGATAAGAACGGCGTCCTGGAGAAGTACAACGTCGAGCTGATCGGCGCCAATATCGCCGCGATTGAGCTGGGCGAGGACCGCGAGAAGTTCAAGGGCGTCGTCGAGCGCTGCGGCGCTGAGTCGGCCCGCAGCCACATCATCCACACCATGGACGGGGCACTCGCCGCGGCCGGTGACCTCGGTTACCCCATGGTTGTCCGGCCCTCCTTCACGATGGGCGGCCTGGGCTCCGGACTGGCCTACGACGAGGGGGACCTGCGCCGGATTGTCGGCCAGGGCCTGCAGTACAGCCCCACGTCCGAGGTGCTGCTCGAAGAGAGCATCCTCGGCTGGAAGGAGTACGAGCTCGAGATGATGCGGGACAAGAACGACAACGTCGTGGTGGTCTGTTCCATCGAAAACTTCGACCCGGTCGGCGTGCACACCGGCGACTCGATCACCGTCGCCCCGGCGCTGACCCTGACGGACCGCGAATACCAGCGGCTGCGCGACATCTCCATCGCGGTCATCCGTGAGGTCGGCGTCGACACCGGCGGCTGCAACATCCAGTTCGCCGTCGAGCCGGACACCGGGCGCGTCGTCGTGATTGAAATGAACCCCCGCGTCTCCCGTTCCTCCGCCCTCGCGTCCAAGGCCACCGGCTTCGCGATCGCCAAGATCGCCACGAAGCTGTCCCTTGGCTACACCCTGGACGAGATCCCGAACGACATCACCCAGAAGACCCCGGCGTCCTTCGAACCGACCCTGGACTACGTGGTGGTGAAGGTCCCGCGCTTCGCTTTCGAGAAGTTCCCGGCCGCGGACCCCACCCTGACCACCACCATGAAGTCGGTGGGCGAGGCCATGGCCATGGGCCGGAACTTCACCGAGGCGCTGCAGAAGGCCCTGCGCTCCCTGGAGCAGAAGGGCTCCCAGCTGGACTTCAGCCACGTCCCGGAATGGGAAGTCGCGGAGCTGATCGAGAAGGCCAAGCGTCCCACCACCGAGCGCCTGCACCAGGTGCAGCGCGCCATGCTCGGCGGCGCCACCGTGGAACAGCTCTTCGAGGCGACCAAGATCGACCCCTGGTACCTGGACCAGCTCCAGCTGCTGAACGAGATCTCGCTCGAAATCCGCCAGGCCGCGGCGCTGACGCCGGAGATGCTGACCCGCGCCAAGCGCCACGGCTTCTCCGACGAACAGATCGGTGCGCTGACCCATAACTCCGAGGACGTCGTCCGCGGGGTCCGGCAGGCCCTGGGCATCCGTCCCGTCTACAAGACCGTGGACACCTGCGCGGCCGAGTTCGCCGCCTACACCCCGTACCACTACTCCTCCTATGACGAGGAGGACGAGGTTGCGCTGCACGCCAAGCCGTCCATCATCATCCTCGGGTCCGGCCCCAACCGGATCGGCCAGGGCATCGAGTTCGACTACTCCTGCGTGCACGCCTCGATGGCGCTGCGCAAGGCCGGCTACGAGACCGTGATGGTCAACTGCAACCCGGAAACCGTCTCCACGGACTACGACGTTTCCACCCGGCTCTACTTCGAGCCGCTCACCCTGGAGGACGTCCTCGAGGTCATCGCGGCCGAGGAGCGCACCGGCGGGGTCATGGGCGTCTTCGTCCAGCTCGGCGGCCAGACCCCGCTCAAGCTCGCCCAGCAGCTCGCCGACGCCGGCGTGCCGATCCTCGGCACCTCGCCGGAGGCAATCGACCTCGCCGAACACCGCGGCGCCTTCTCCCGCGTCCTCGACAAGGCCGGGCTCGTCTCGCCGAAGAACGGCACCGCCGTGTCCTTCGAGGACGCCAAGAAGATCGCCGACGAGATCGGCTACCCGGTCCTGGTCCGGCCCTCCTACGTCCTCGGCGGACGCGGCATGGAGATCGTCTACGACGAGCCCAACCTCTCCCGCTACATTGCCAACGCCACCGAGATCACCCCCGACCACCCTGTGCTGATTGACCGCTTCCTCGAGGACGCCGTCGAGATCGACGTCGACGCCCTCTACGACGGCACAGAGATGTACCTCGGCGGCATCATGGAACACATCGAGGAGGCCGGCATCCACTCCGGCGACTCGGCCTGCGTCCTGCCGCCCATCACCTTGGGCGGCAACGTGCTGGAACGGGTGCGGACCGCCACCTTGGCGATCGCCGAGGGCGTGGGCGTCCGCGGCCTGATCAACATCCAGTTCGCCCTGGCCTCCGACGTGCTCTACGTCCTCGAAGCCAACCCGCGCGCGTCCCGCACCGTCCCGTTCGTGTCCAAGGCCACCGGTGTGCAGATGGCGAAGGCCGCGGCCCTGATCGGCACCGGCGTCACCATCAACCAGCTCCGCAGCGCCTACAAGATGCTGCCGGAGACCGGCGACGGCTCCTCCCTGCCGCTGGACGCGCCGGTCTCGGTCAAGGAAGCCGTGCTGCCGTTCAGCCGCTTCCGCACCCCCGAGGGCAAGGTGGTCGACTCCCTGCTCGGCCCGGAAATGCGCTCCACGGGCGAGGTCATGGGCATCGACAAGCACTTCGACACGGCCTTCGCCAAGAGCCAGGCGGCCGCGAACAACGCGCTGCCCACCGAGGGCAAGATCTTCGTCTCGGTGGCGAACCGGGACAAGCGCTCGGTCATCATGGGCGTCAAGCGGCTTTCGGACCTCGGCTTCGAGATCGTCTCCACCGGCGGCACGGCCGACGTGCTGCGCCGCAACGGGATCCAGGCCACCCCGGTCCGGAAAGTCGCCGAAGGCTCCAGCGCCGAAGGCGAAGGCACCATCGCCGACCTCATCACCGCCGGCGAGATCGACATGGTCTTCAACACCCCCTCCGGCGGCGAGGCCCGCAGCGACGGCTACGAACTCCGTGCCGCCGCGACGTCGATCGGGATCCCGTGCATCACCACCGTGGCCGAGTTCAACGCCGCCGTCCAGGCCATCGAGGCGCTGCGCACCTACGAATGGTCGGTCACGAGCCTGCAGGAACACGCCGCGAACCTGAAGGCGCTCCAGGATGCCTGAGGCATCCACCGCCCCGGCGGCCGGCCGGGAGACCTTCGGCTCCCGGCTGGGGCGGGCCATGGCGGACCGCGGCCCGCTGTGCGTCGGCATCGACCCGCACCCGGCGCTGCTGCAGCGCTGGGGGCTCACCGACGACGCCGCCGGGCTGGAACGCTTCTCGCTGACCGTCCTGGAGGCCGTGGGCTCCCTCGCTGCCGCGGTGAAACCGCAGGTGGCCCTGTACGAGCGTCAAGGATCGGCTGGAATCGCCGTGCTCGAACGCACCCTGGCCGCGGCGGCAGAAGCGTCCGTGCTGACCATCGCGGACGCCAAACGCGGCGACATCGGCTCCACCATGGCCGCCTACGCGGATGCCTGGCTGCGGGACGGCTCGGCCCTGGCCGCGGATTCGGTGACGTTGAGCCCGTATCTGGGCTTTGAGTCGCTCCGGCCCGCCCTGGACCTGGCGGCCGAGACCGGGCGCGGGGTGTTCGTCCTCGCGTTGACCTCGAACCCGGAGGGCGCCTCGGTCCAGCACGTCGGCGGGGCCGATTCCGTCGCGCGGCGGATCACGGAAGCTGCCGCGGTGGAGAACCGCCGCTATGACGGTTCGCTCGGTTCCGTGGGACTGGTGGTCGGTGCGACAGTGGGCTCGGCCCTCTCCGCACTGGATCTCGATCTGGCGGCGGTCCGCGGGCCCATCCTGGCCCCCGGGCTGGGCGCGCAGGGCGCCACCGCCGCGGACCTGCGCCGCACGTTCGGTGCGGCCTATCCCCAGGTCCTGGGCACCTCGAGCCGGGACATCCTCGGCGCCGGACCGCAGCTGCAGTCCCTCCGGGATGCCGCGCGGCGCACCCTCGACGAACTCCTCGAGGCCTAGCGGCAGCCGCCTCGCCGGCCCGGGACCGGAGCTGCCGGACCCGGGCCAGGGGCTGTTCCGTTCGGGATTGCGCTCTTCCCGATCCCGAACCGGCCGCCGCGCAGATTTCCATTGATTTCTGCCGCCGCCTGAGCGTAGGTTCGGGGCAAGGGCATGAGTGCCCCGTCCCGCCATGCAGGGAGGCCTTCCGTGAGTTTGAGACCACTCACTCCTCAGGAGCGTTCCGACGCCCTTCGCAAGGCCGCTGCCGCAAGGGCCACCAGGGCCGAGGCAAAGGAGCGGCTCAAGACGGGCGAGCTGACCATCGCCAATGTCATCAGTGCCGGCGAATCCGACGACGCCATTGCCCGCATGAGAATCGTGGAGCTGCTCGAGGCCCTGCCCGGGATCGGCCGGGTCCGGGCGGCGGCCATCATGGACCAACTCGGCATCGCACAATCCCGACGGGTCCGCGGCCTGGGAATCCACCAGCGCCGGGCGCTGGTAGATTTTATTGACGACAAGTAGCCCGGTCCGCCGAGCTGCCCACCACCGCCCAAAGGAATATGTGAGCAAGAAACCGGGACTGACAGTCCTCGCCGGCCCGACGGCTGTTGGCAAAGGCACCGTGTCCACCTACATCCGGGACAACTACCCCGGCGTCTGGCTCTCCGTGTCGGCCACCACGCGCCCGCCGCGGCCGGGGGAGCAGGACGGGATCCACTACTTCTTCAAATCGGCCGAGGAATTCGATTCCCTGGTCGAAAACGGCGAACTGCTGGAGTGGGCCGTCGTCCACGGCCGGAACCGCTATGGCACGCTGCGCAGCACGGTTGACGCCGCCATCGCCGAGGGCCGCTCGGTGCTGCTGGAGATCGATCTGCAGGGCGCCCGGCAGGTCAAGCAGGCCGTCCCGGATGCCCAGTTTGTGTTCCTGGCGCCCCCGAGCTGGGACGAAATGGTCCGCCGGCTGGTTGGCCGCGGCACGGAAAGCGCCGAAGAACAGCAGCAGAGGCTGGAAACCGCTAAACTAGAACTTGCCGCTGAACCGGAGTTCGACCACACCGTCATCAATGATGACGTTCGTCGGGCAGCGGACGAGCTTGTTTCACTCATGGGGCTGACCCCGAACCCGCGCTAGGCGCCGGGACGTACCGGCCCGTTAGAATTTGGAGAATTCGTGTCCACGAACCTTGAAGGCATCATCAACCCGCCGATCGACGAGCTGCTGAAGGCCGCCGACTCGAAGTACGGACTGGTGATTTTTGGTGCCAAGCGCGCACGCCAGATCAACGCGTACTACGCCCAGCTGCATGAGGGCCTGTTTGAGTACGTTGGCCCGCTGGTCGACACCAAGCTGAACGAGAAGTCCCTGTCGATCGCCCTGCGCGAGATCAACGAAGGCAAGCTCGTCTCCACGCCGATCGAAACCGCAGAGTAATTCCCCCGCGGGAAGAGCCAAGTAAACAGACTGCCTGCTGACGGAGATCACGTGCGCATAGTCCTCGGAGTCGGGGGAGGGATTGCCGCCTACAAGGTGGCATCGCTCCTCCGGCTTTTTACTGAAGCCGGGCATGACGTCACGGTCATCCCCACCGAGGCGGCCACCCGCTTCGTCGGCGTCGCCACGTGGGAGGCACTGTCCGGGCACCCGGTGAGCAACAGCGTGTTCGACGCCGTCCACACGGTCAACCATGTCCGGCTCGGCCACGAGGCCGAACTGATCGTCGTGGCCCCGGCCACGGCCGATCTCCTGGCCCGTGCGGCCAGCGGCCAGGCCGATGACCTCCTCACCAATACCCTGCTGATGGCCGGCGACTGTCCGGTGCTCATGGCCCCGGCCATGCACACCGAAATGTGGCAACACCCCGCCACCGAAGCCAACGTCGAAACCCTGCGCAGCCGCGGCGTCACGGTGCTGGAACCCGCGAGCGGGCGGCTGACCGGCGCCGACTCCGGGCCCGGCCGCCTGCCCGAGCCCGAGACGATCTTCACCGCCGCCATGGCCCTCGCCGGCGCCGGCGCAGCCGCCGCTTCTGAGGCGATGCCGGCCGTTGATCCGGACGTGACCACTGCCCTGGCTGCCGCGCCGGCAGCGGCGCTTACGCCGTTGGCCGGACTGACGGTGACCATCAGTGCCGGCGGCACCCGGGAACCGCTGGACCCCGTGCGGTTCCTCGGCAACCGCTCCTCCGGCAAGCAGGGCGTGGCCCTGGCCGCGGCCGCCCGCGCAGCCGGCGCCCGCGTCCGCCTCCTGGCCGCCCACATGGAAGTCCCGGCGCCCGCCGGCGTCGAACTCGTCCCGGTCGAAACTGCCCTGGAACTGCGGGAGGCGGCGCTGCACGCGGCCGCCGACTCCGACGTCGTCATCATGGCTGCCGCGGTCGCGGACTTCCGGCCGGCGGACGTCGCCGGGACCAAGATCAAGAAGCGCGACGACGTCGCCGATCCCGTGATCAACCTGGTGCGCAACCCCGACATCCTGCGCGAACTCGTCGAAGTCCGCGACGCCGCGTCCCGGAATCAGCTGATCGTCGGCTTCGCCGCCGAGACGGGCGATGCCGACGGCGATGTCCTGGACTATGCCCGGGCCAAGCTGCACCGGAAAGCCTGCGACCTGCTGGTCGTCAACCAGGTGGGCCGGGACCTGGTCTTTGGCGAGGACACGAACACAGTAGTCATCCTTTCCCGTGACGGCTCCGAACCCCAAGAGGCGTCGGGTTCCAAATCCGACGTCGCGGCTGCCGTGATCGACCGGATCAGCGCCGAGCTGAGCCGGGCTGTACCGCCGGCGTAGCCCGGCGTAACCAACATCTCCTTAGCACGGGGACACACGCCGCCGGACGTCCGTTATCCAACCAGTAAGGTAGTTGAGTGACTTTACCGCTGCACATCCCCGCCTTCCACGGGTCCACGCCCGCCGCGCTCCGGCTCTTCACGTCCGAGTCGGTGACGGAGGGCCACCCCGACAAGATCTGTGACCAGATCAGCGATGCGATCCTCGACGCACTGCTCGACAAAGACCCCGAGTCCCGGGTAGCCGTGGAGACGCTGGCCACCACCGGGCTGGTCCACGTCGCGGGCGAGGTCACCACCGACGCCTACGTCGAGATCCCCCAGATTGTCCGGGAGACCATCCTGGGCATCGGGTACGATTCTTCGGCCAACGGCTTCGACGGCGCCCGGTGCGGCGTCTCGGTATCCATCGGCCAGCAGTCGAACGACATCGCCGGCGGCGTGTTCAACTCCCTCGAAGCGCGTGAGGGCCGCCAGGAGGACGACTACGACCTCCAGGGAGCCGGCGACCAGGGACTCATGTTCGGCTACGCCAGCGACGAAACGCCGTCCTACATGCCCGTGCCGATCTGGCTCGCGCACCGGCTCTCCGAGCGCCTGACCGAGGTCCGCAAGAACGGCGAACTCGCCTACCTGCGCCCGGACGGCAAGACCCAGGTCACCGTGGGCTACGACGGCGACCGCCCGGTCTCGGTCGAAACCGTCGTCATCTCCAGCCAGCACGCCGAAGGCACCAGCCTGGACCAGCTCCGGGCCGACCTCGCCGAGCACGTGGTGGGACCGGTCATGGCCCTGTCCAACCTGGACACCTCACGGACCCGCAACATCCTCAACCCCGCGGGCGCCTTTGTGATTGGCGGCCCGGTGGGCGACGCCGGCCTCACCGGCCGCAAGATCATCGTCGACACCTACGGCGGCATGGCCCGCCATGGCGGCGGCGCGTTCTCCGGCAAGGACCCGTCGAAGGTGGACCGCTCGGCCGCCTACGCCATGCGCTGGGTCGCCAAGAATGTGGTGGCCGCCGGCCTCGCCAAGCGGGCCGAAATCCAGATCGCCTACGCGATCGGCCAGGCCCGCCCGGTGGGAACCTACGTTGAGACATTCGGAACCGAAACCGTGGACCCGGCCCGTATCAGCGCCGCGATCGCCGAGATCTTCGACCTGCGCCCGCGGGCCATCATCGACGCCCTCGACCTCAAGCGCCCGATCTACGCCAAGACCGCCGCCCACGGACACTTCGGCCGCGAAGACCCGGACTTCACGTGGGAACGCCTGGACCGGGTGGACGAGCTGAAGGCGTTCTTTAACGCCTAAGGCCCGGCCAAACCGTCCGATGCTGTCTTGTCGGTTTGTTGTGACAGTGAGTTTGTCAGTCCTGCGTGATGCACTGTAGCCAGGCCGCCCTCCGGTGGCCTGGCTACAGTGCATTAGGGAATACAGTGCATTTCGGAAAACAGTGCATTTCGGAAAACAGTGCATGTGTCGAACGATCCTCAGGGGAGGTGCGAGCCGTGAGTCCCAATCCTGCCGGCGGCGCGCCCGGTGAACCCCAGCAGCTGTCCCTGCTCCAGGGTTTTCCCGCCTCCGCCGCGGAAGCGTCCGGCCCCGCCCTTGCGACCCACCTGCCGGTGGCACGGGTGCTGATCGAGTCCTCGCTGCCCCACCTGGACAGGCCTTTCGACTACAGCGTCCCCGCCGCCCTCGACGCCGACGCCATGCCCGGAGTCCGGGTCAAGGTCAAATTCAACGGGCAGGAACTGGCCGGATACCTGCTGGAGCGCACCGCCGGATCCGACGCCGGCCACCCCCTGGTGCCGCTGCACAAGGTGCTCTCCGCCGTCCCGGTCCTGACCCCAGCAGTGGCCGAGCTCGCCGGCCGGATCGCCTCGCGCTACGCCGGAACGGTCAGCGATGTCCTGCGCGTTGCCGTGCCGCCGCGCATGGCCAAGCTGGAAAAGGAATTCGCCCCGGACGGCCGGCTCGATCCCGCGCTGTTCGGCACTGAGACGTTCGGTCTGGCGACCGACGTGTCGCTTCCGTCACCGGCCGCCGGCAGCGTCTGGACCCGGTACCGCAACGGTCCGGCATTCCTCGCCCACCTCGCCGCGGGGGAGTCGCCCCGGGCCGTGCTGACAGCCCTGCAGGGGTACGGGCCCGCCGGCTGGCCGCGGATGATCGCCGAAGCCGTGGCCGCGGTACGGATCTCCGGCCGCGGCGCCGTCGTGGTGGTGCCCGACTACCGGGACCTTGACCGCGTGGAATCTGCCCTGCTGGAACTGCTTCCCGCCGGCGACGTCGCCCGGCTCACCGCGGACGACGGCCAGACGCCGCGCTACCGCAGCTTCCTGCGCGTGCTCAGCGGCGCCGCCGGGGTCGCCGTGGGCACGCGGTCCGCGGCCTACGCACCGGTGCCGAACCTCGGGCTCGTCATCTGCTGGGACGACGGCGACGACCTCCACATCGAGCAGCGCTCCCCGTACGCGCACACCCGCGAAGTCCTCCTGCTCCGGGCCGGCCAGGAAGGGGCCGCGTGCCTGCTCGCGGCCCATTCGCGCAGCACCGAAACGGAGCGGCTGGTCGCCTCCGGCTGGGCCCAGGCCGTGGAAGCTGACCGGGCCGTCGTGCGGCGGACGGTCCCGCGGGTCCTGAACACAGCCGACAGCTACGAACTCGAGCATGACCCGCTCGCCCGGATCGCCAGGCTCCCCGGTGCGGCCTGGCGGGCCGCCAAGGAGGGCCTGGAACGGGGTCCGGTCCTGGTCCAGGTGGCCCGCGCCGGCTACGCCCCCTCGCTGGTGTGCGACACCTGTCGTGAACCGGCCCGCTGCACCGCCTGCAGCGGCCCCCTGGCGATCGCCGGCCCGGCCGGGAGCAGCGCCGTGCCGCAATGCCGCTGGTGCTCGGCCCCGGCCCCGGCCTGGCGCTGCGGCACGTGCAACGGCGCCAGGCTAAGGCGCGGCGCCACGGGAGCCCTCCGCACCGCGGAGGAGCTGGGCCGTGCGTTTCCGGGGAAACCGGTCATCACCTCCTCCGGGGACCAGATCAAGGCCACTGTTGCGGAGACCGCGGCTCTCGTGGTGGCCACCGTCGGTGCCGAACCGGTGGCCTTCGGCGGGTACGCCGCAGCCCTGCTGCTCGACGGCGACTCGCTGCTGCGCCGGGAAAACCTGAGGGCGGGGGAGGACGCGGTCCGCCGCTGGTTCAACGCCGCGGCCCTGGTCCGGCCCGCTTCCGAGGGCGGCCTGGTAGTCATCACGGCCGACGACGCCGCCGGGGTTGGCGCCCTGCTGCGCTGGGATCCCGCCGGATACGCCAGCCGGGAACTGGCACTGCGGCAGGAGCTGCAGCTGCCGCCCGCCGTGCGGGTCGCCTCCGTCACCGGCGGCAGGACCGCCGTCGGCCATTTCACGGATGCCATTCAGCAGCGGCTGGCGGCGCAGGGAACCGTCCTCAGGACCGCCGGGCCCGCGCCCGTCATTCTGCCGGCGGCCGCGGGGGCCGGCCGCACGCCGCCGCGGGATGCTGTGCCACGGGATGCTGTGCCGCGGGACTCCGGCGAGGAGGTCCGGACCCTGCTGTTCATCCCCTACGCCCAGGCCGCGGCTGCCACGGCCGTCATGCGGGCCGTCAAGGCGGCGGCCGCAGCCAAGCGCAGCGACGACCCGGTGCAACTGCGCCTGGACGGCGTCGACGTCCTGTAGGACATTCCATTGCGTCCCCGCGGCTCACGTGGCCCCACCGGACTTACAGCCGTTCCGGCTATTTCCGGTCGCGGGGCCGGTTCCGGAGCGAGACGGCCTCTTCGGCGACGGCCACGAGCCGCCGCGCCGACTCATCCCAGCTGAAGTCTGCGGCCCGCTCCACTGAACGGCGGGACCGTGCCTTCCACAGGGCGGGGTCCTCGAGCGTGCGCACCGCCTCGGCAAACTCCGCCGGGGAGTCCGGATGCACGTAGCTGACGGCGTCGTCACCGACCTCCCGGAAGATCGGGATGTCGCTGGCGATCACCGGCGTGCCGTGGGACATGGCCTCGACGAGCGGCAGTCCGTAGCCCTCGGCCCGGGACAGGCTGACCAGGGCGGTGGTGCGTGCCAGGAGGGCCTCATACTCGGCGTCGGTCACCCCGTTGTGGAAGACGATGCTTGCGCCGTCCGGAGCCAGGGCCTCGAGCTCGGCCCGCCGCTCGGGCGTGATGCGGCTGAGCAGATGCAGGGTCATCTCCGGGAGTTCCGCCATGCCGCGGACCATGGTCTCCACGTTCTTGTAGGGCATGAAGGAACCCATGTAGAGCAGCGTCTTGTCGGCTCCCGCCCCGGGATCGCGCGGGGTGTGGCCGTGCTGGGGGGCGTTGCCGACAATCCTGACCGGACGCCGGGTGAGCCGGTACTTCGCCATCAGGGCCGCCGTGGTGGAGCTGATCGTCGCCACGATGTCCGCCCGGTTCAGCAGGAGCCGCTGGGGCCAGAAGGCCTTGTGGTACAGGCGCCACAGGACCCTGACGGGGGCCGGCAGGAATCCGGGAGGGGTGGGGTGCTCGTAGTAGATGAGGTCGTGCAGGGTGAGCACCAGGGCGTACTTCCGGCCCCAGCTGCCCATGGTCTGCATGGGGCATACCACCACGTCGGCGCCCAGCTTGTTGACCTTGGCCGCCACGAAGAGTTCGGCCGGGGACAGCGGGCTGTTGATCAGGGTGTACGGAACGTCGGGCAGGAGCGCGAGCTGGCGGGTGTCGCTGATCAGCATCGAGACGTCGGCGATCCTGGCGGCCGCCGCGATCAGGCTGGCGCCGTAGCGGCTGATGCCGTCGTGGTGGTCCAGCCGGGTGAAGCGGGCATCAATGAGAATTTTCACGCGGCGTGGTCCTTTAGGAAGCGTCGGATGTAGCGGGCAGCGGGCTCGGGGGTTTCGTAGTGGATCAGGTGCCCGACGCCGGGAATGACCTCCAGCTTCCCGTCCGGCAGCCGCGCCGCGAGTTTGTACTGGTCCGCCAGCATGGCGATCTCGTCCTTCTCTCCCGCGATCAGCAGCACCGGCAGCGTCAGGTCGCCGGCCACCTCGGTGACGTTGCTGCCCACCGAGGCCTTGAAGGCCTGAAGCAGGCTCTCCCGGTCCGCGAAGGAGGAAAAATAGGCACTGTGCTGGGCGTGCACGAACCGGCGGATGTCCTTGTCCCCGGTCTTGGCCATGGTTACGCTCATCACCCGCACGATCGCCTGGCTGCGCAGCAGGGCCAGCCCGAGCCGCTGGGGAAGTCGTGCGGCGGCCTCGTAGTAGAGCACCGCAAGCTTCGTCATCAGGCCCTTGGGCCCTTCGAGGGCGGGCGCCGCGATGGGATTGACCAGGATCAGTTCGGCCACGGCACCCGGGTTGGCCGCCACGAAATGGCTGGCGATGATCGAACCGAACGAATGCCCCAGCAGGACCGTGTCCGCGCCCAGTCCCAGAGCAGCCATGAAACCGCCAAGGAACTGGCTGTAGCCGGCAACGCTGTGCCCGGTTCCCGCGAAGGCGGCCGAGCTGCCGAAGCCCGGCAGGTCCGGCATGATCAGGCGCATGTCCGTCAGCTGGTCGGCTACCCGGAGCAGGCCGTGGTGGTCGCCGCGGAACCCGTGCACCACCAGCATGGTGCGCGTTTCGGTGGTGACCTCGGCGGGTTCGTAGACCCAGTACGCGATCCGGGCCCCGTCAACCTCAACGGACGCGGCCCGGGTGCGGGCGTCGAGTCCGCCGCTGAAGAGGGGCGTGCGTGAGGACCCGGTATCCACTTGTTCCATTTGTTCGAATCCTATGCGACGTTGTCGGGGTGGGAGCCGGTCCGGAGGCCGCGTTCGAGGCCGCCGACCTCCGTCATGTCCAGCGGGGAGAGCTCAAAGTCGAAGACCTCGAAGTTCTCGCGGATCCGCCCGGACGAGCTGGCCTTGGGGATGGCGATATTGCCCAGCTGCAGGTGCCAGCGCAGGATGATCTGTGCCGGTGTGCGGTCGTGTTCGGCCGCCAGGGCCAGGATCACCGGGTCCTTCAGGACCTGGCCGCGGCCCAAAGGACTCCACGCCTCGGTGCGGATGCCCAGCAGCTCGTGCTTTTCCCGCAGTTCATCCTGCTGCAGCCAGGGATGAAGTTCGATCTGGTTAACGGCGGGCACCACTTCGGCCGTTTCCAGGAGCCGGTCCAGGTGCTGCGGCTGGAAGTTGGAGACGCCGATTGCGCGGACCTTGCCCTCGCGGTACAGCGTCTCCAGGGCCCGGTACGTTTCCGGGAAGAGGCCACGGCGCGCGCATGGCCAATGGATCAGGTAGAGGTCGATGTATTCCAGGCCGAGGTTGGACATGGAGGTGTCGAACGCACGCATGGTGGCGTCGTAGCCGTGGTCGTCATTCCAGACCTTGGTGGTGATGAAGAGGTCCTCGCGGGAAACGTAGGGTGCGGTTTCCCCGGGCCCGCCTCCGGTGCCCTCAAATCCGGACAGGGCACCGATTCCCTTGCCGACGCCGGTCTCGTTGCCGTACATGGCGGCGGTGTCGAAGTGCCGGTAGCCGGTCTCGACCGCCATGGTCACCAGGCTGGCGGCGTCGCCCGGTGGGACCTTGTACAGCCCGAACCCCAGCCGGTCGATCAATACGCCGTTGTTCAGGGTCAGCCGGGGGGAGAGTCTCATGACAAAGACTTTACCCACTGGCGCTGGCGAGTGCCGGACCGCCGTTGCCGCCGCCGCACCGGTCATGCTGCCCCGCAGCCGCTCAGCCCAGTCCGTCGAACCGGACGAGCCTGCGGGCGCTGGCCTCGTCCAGGATCAGGTCGGTGGCCAGTCCTGCCGCCAGCGCGCCCCTGAGCCCGTTGATTTTGGAAGCACCGGACACCACGCAGATGCGGCGCCGGACCTGGCGGAGCTGGGCCAGGTCCGGGCCGGTGGAGCGCGCGTTGAGCGTGATGCCGTCCGAGGACCCGTCGGCGCGGAAGAACACCGTGGCAACATCGCCCACCACATCGGAGTTCGCCAGGACGTTCAAGTCGTCTTCATCGAGGTAGCCTCCCGCGTAGACGTGGCTGGGGTAGTCGGCATCGACCGATCCGACACCAAAGATCGCGATGCTCATCCGGGCCTGCAGCTCCAGGATCCGCTGAACACTCCGCTCATTCCACATGGCCCTTTTGGTTGCGGCGTGGTCGAAGAAGGCCGGCACGGGAAACTGTTCCACCCGTGCTCCGTAGGCGCTGCCGAACCGCCGCATGATGTCCGAAGCATACGTGATGCCGGTGGTCTGCATATTCCCGGCGCCGTTGAGCTGGACGATCACGCTGTCGTGGGTGATCTTGCGCGTCAGGTGCCGGCTCACCGCGCTCAGGGTGGAGCCCCATGCGACGCCGATGATGGCGTTGGAGTCCACCAGCGGCCCGATCGTTCGGGCGGCCTGCATGGCCACACGGTCCAGTGTTTCCGCCTCATTGAGGGTGTCCACCACCGGAACGACATGGACATCCACCTTGTATTCGGCGCGGATCATGCCCTCGAGTTCGGGCCCGGTGTCCAGCGGGCTGCGGATCTGGATCTGCACCAGACCCGAATCGCGCGCCGCGGACAACAGCCGGGAAACCGTGGACCGGGACGTCCGGAGCTCGCGGGCGATGGCGTCCATGGTCAGGTCCTGCAGGTAATACAGCTGGGCCGCGCGGAGGGCGTCGGACTGGCGTGAATGCATCATGACATTTCCCATCTGCACGTTTGTGCATAGTGCTTGACTCCATTTTCCATTAGTCCAAAGAATAGTGTTGAACGGCGCCGCGCCACGGGCGTGCCGCACAGAATCAAACCCAAGGGAGCAATTTTGGGACAGAAGGACTCAGTCGGCACACCGGCGAACGATCGCGCCTCGGTGCAGAAGCTGCGGACGCGGCGGCACGCGCAGGTTCTGATCATCGGAGGCGGAATCAACGGGGTCGGAACGTTCCGTGACCTGGCGCTGCAGGGCGTGGATGTGGCGCTCGTTGAGCGCGGCGATTACTGCCAGGGTGCCAGCGGCGCCTCTTCCCACATGATCCACGGCGGCATCCGGTACCTCGAAAACGGCGAGTTCCGCCTTGTCCAGGAGTCGGTGACCGAACGCAACCGGCTTCTGCGGATCGCGCCGCACTACGTCAAGCCGCTGCAGACCACGATCCCGATCTTCAGCACCTTCTCCGGGGTCCTGGCCGCCCCCATGCGCTTCCTGACCCACAAGCAGGGCAAGCACACCGAACGCGGAGCGTTCCTGATCAAGCTCGGGCTGAGCATGTACGACTTCTTCTCCCGCGACGGCGGTTCGGTGCCGCGCCACCAGTTCCGCGGACGCAAGCGCGCGCTGGCCGAGCTGCCCCGGCTGCACCCCGGGATCAAGTACGCGGCCACTTACTTCGACGCCTCCGTCCACAACCCCGAGCGACTCACCCTCGACGTGCTCCAGGACGGCGAGAAAGCCGGCGGCGCGGACAGCCACGCCCGCGCCAGCAATTACGTCTCCCTGGTCTCGCTGGGCGGCTCCGGAACCTCCGGCACCCCAGGAACCCCCGGCACTCCAGGAACTACTGTCCAGCTGCGCGATGAACTGACCGGTGAGGTTTTCGACTTCACTGCCGACGTCGTCGTGAACACAACCGGCGCCTGGGTCGACCTGACCAACGAGGCCATGGGGGCGGCGTCGTCGTTTATGGGCGGAACCAAGGGTTCGCACATCGTGCTGGACCATCCGGAGCTGCTCGCGGCGTGCAACGGCCGCGAAATCTTCTTCGAGCACACCGACGGCCGGATCGTGCTGATCTACCCGATGGGGGACCGCGTCCTGGTCGGCACCACCGACGTCGACGCCGACATGGCCCAGGACGCCGTGTGCACCGAGGCGGAAATCGACTACTTCTTTGACCTGATCGGCCACGTGTTCCCGGACATCCCGGTGGGCCGGGACCAGATTGTCTACTCGTTCTCCGGTGTTCGCCCGCTTCCGAAGCACGACGCGACCCAGCCCGGCTTCGTCAGCAGGGACTACCGGATCGAACGCCGTGCGGCGGCGGGCGGCGCCGTTCTCAGCCTCGTCGGCGGAAAGTGGACCACGTTCCGGGCCCTCGCCGAGCACCTGAGCAACGACGTCCTGGCCGAACTCGGTATGGAACGGAAGGTTTCGACGGCGAAGCTCGCCATCGGCGGCGGCGCCGGCTTCCCGGACAGCGAGGACGGCGTCCAGCGCTGGATCAAGGCCCACATGTCGGCCGGCCGCGACGCCGCCCGCGTCACCGGGCTGCTGACCCGCTACGGGACCCGCGCCGAAGAAGTCATCCGCTACCTGGACGGGGCCGCGGCCGGCGAGCCGGACAGGCTGCTGCATTCCACCCGCGAGCTGAGCACCCGGGAACTGGAGTTCATGGCCGCCCATGAGCAGATCGGGCACCTCGTGGACGTCCTCATCCGCCGCACGTCCCTGGCCTTTCGCGGCCTGGTGACCGGGGAACTGCTGAATGAAGTTGCGGACATCCTTTCCGGCCCGCTCGGCTGGGATGCGGCACGCCGGGCCACAGAAATCAGCCACGCACAGGAGGTGCTTCAGCGGTTCCACGGTGTCCGGGTCCACAGCCTGGTCGCCTGATTCGGCTTGCGTGCCCGGGCAGGGAAGCCCGGGTGCAAGCACTGCGCGGTCCGCCCCGGCGGCCGGCGCAGTGGCTGGCCGGCAGCACGAACATGCTGCCGGCCCAACGGCTTCCAAACTCGCGGAGGCCGACAACAGAAAATAGAGGAGTCAAAGATGTCTCTTGGAATTGTTTTCCTATCCGAATTATTCGGTACCGCCATGCTGACCCTGCTGGGTTGCGGCGTGGTGGCCAACGTTGCGCTTAAAGGCACCAAGGGCAACAACGGCGGGTTCCTGATGGTGACCTGGGGATGGGGCATTGCCGTCTTCTCCGGTGTCTATGTTGCTTCCATCTCTGGAGCGCACCTGAACCCGGCCGTGACTTTTGGCTTTTTGCTCAACGGCAAGAAGTTGTACGCTCCCGGTGTCCCGGTCGACTTCGCCTCGACCCTGACGTACTTCGGCGGCGAACTGACCGGTGCCTTCCTCGGCGCCGTCGTCATGTGGCTGGCCCACAAGCAGCACTTCGATACCGAAACCGAGCCCGCCAGCAAGCTGGCCGTCTTCTCCACCGGCCCCGCAATCCGCTCCAACCAGTGGAACCTGATCACCGAAATCATCGGCACCTTTGTCCTCGTGTTCGTCATCCTGACCTTCGGCGGGACGCCTTCCGGACTCGGCCCACTGGCGGTCGCCCTGCTGGTTGTCGGCATCGGTGTTTCTCTCGGCGGCCCCACCGGCTACGCCATCAACCCCGCCCGCGACCTCGGCCCGCGCATCGCGCACGCCCTGCTCCCCATCAAGGGCAAGGGCTCCAGCGACTGGAGCTACTCCTGGATCCCGGTCGTCGGACCCCTCATCGGCGGCGGACTCGGCGGTCTCGTGGCAGCAGTCGTGCCGTTCATCATCCCCGTCATCCCTCACTAACAGTCACTAACTGCCAGTTCAACTGCCACGCTAAACAGACAAGGACGTCAATATGAACCAGTACGTAGTTGCCATCGACCAAGGCACCACGAGCACCCGTGCCATCGTGTTCGACCACAGCGGCAGCATCGTGTCCTCCGGCCAGATGGAGCATGAGCAGATCTTCCCTCAGCCCGGCTGGGTGGAGCACAACCCCGCTGAAATCTGGAACAACACCCGCGAGGTGATCGGCTCGGCCCTGTCCAAGGCGAACCTGACCCGGCACGACATCGCCGCCGTCGGCATCACCAACCAGCGCGAAACAGCGGTCGTGTGGGACAAGACCACCGGCGAGGCGATCTACAACGCCATCGTGTGGCAGGACACCCGCACCCAGCCGATCGTGGACGAACTCGCGAAGGACGGCGGCGTAGAACGCTTCAAGCAGAAGGTGGGCCTGCCGCTGGCGACCTACTTTTCGGGCACCAAGATCAAGTGGATCCTGGACAACGTCGAGGGCGCCCGGGCCAAGGCGGAGGCTGGCGACCTCGTCTTCGGCAACACCGACTGCTGGGTGCTCTGGAACCTGACCGGCGGGACCGACGGCGGAGTGCACGTCACCGACGTGACCAACGCCTCACGGACCATGTTCATGGACCTTGAGACGCTGTCGTGGGACCAGGAGATTCTGGATGCGTTCGGCGTCCCGGCCTCCATGATGCCGGCCATCAAATCCTCCTCTGAGGTCTACGGCACAGTCCACACCTCGCAGCTGCTGCGCGAGGTTCCTGTGGCCGGCATCCTGGGCGACCAGCAGGCGGCCACGTTCGGGCAGGCGGCGTTCGATGCCGGGGAAGCCAAGAACACCTACGGCACGGGCTGTTTCCTGATCTTCAACACGGCCGAGGATATTATCCACTCTAAGAACGGGCTGCTGACCACTGTCGGCTACAAGCTCGGCGACGCGGCGCCGCACTACGCGCTGGAGGGCTCCATTGCCGTCACCGGTTCCTTGATCCAGTGGTTGCGGGACAACCTCGGCATGATCAGCAGCGCCCCGGAGGTCGAGACCCTCGCGGCTTCGGTGGAGGACAACGGCGGCGTGTACATTGTGCCGGCGTTCTCCGGCCTCTTCGCGCCGTACTGGCGCTCGGACGCCCGTGGCGCCATTGTGGGCCTGACCCGCTTTGTTACTAAGGCCCATATCGCCCGCGCGGCGCTGGAGGCCACCGCCTTCCAGACCCGTGAGGTGCTGGACGCCGTCAACGCCGACTCCGGCGTACCGCTGACGGAGCTGAAGGTCGACGGCGGCATGGTCGCCAACGACGCCCTGATGCAGTTCCAGGCGGACATCCTCGGCGTGCCGGTCATCCGTCCGAAGGTGGTCGAGACGACGGCGCTGGGCGCAGCCTACGCGGCCGGCCTGGCGGTCGGATTCTGGAAGGACCTGGGCGAGTGCTCGGCCAACTGGGCCGAGGACAAGCGGTGGGAGCCGCAAATGGACCAGGTCGAGCGGGAACGCCAGATGCGTCGCACACGGCCCCCCGGCGGGCAACACCCCGGCCGGGGCTCCTTTGTGTATTGCCCTGGGGCGGCAGGGCCGTTAGTGGTAGTGGTGGCCATCGTAGCCACGTGCCACCTCAGCGCGCGGCGTCTTCGCGTAGACGTCCTTGCTGACCGTGTAGCCCCGGCGGTCGATCTGCAGTGCCTGCTCGTTGACGCTCTTCAGCCCGGAGCGGCTGAGCTTCTTGATCTTGACGAGATTCAGGAACTCCTGGTCCTCTCCGCCCACGGCCGTGACCTTGATCAGACCCGTGTGCCTGGAATAGAACTTTCGCTGGTGGCCGGCGCTCGGCGGGTCCAGCGGGTTGAACTCATCGATGACCAGCACATCGCTGTAGCAACCAGTGGCGACGCAGACGCGTTGGTCCTTCGCGAACACATCACCGCAGTCCAGGAAGTCCACGCTGGGTGCGTAGGCCTGGGGGTAGGCGGGGGTCTTCAGGCGCGGGTGGCTCTGCATGGCGATGCCCGCCCGGGCCTTGTCGATGCCGCTGATGAACGTACTTGGCGCGCCCACAAGCTTCCCGTTCTCGTACTCCTCCGGATATTCGCCGAAGAGCCACACGTCTCCCTTCCGTGTCTCGGCGAAGAAGGCAAGTTCCGATTCCGCGAGCTCACCGTCGGAGTAGTCCCGGTCCCAAATCGCGATGGTCTTCACCCCGTCGATCACCTTGGTCAGCCCCGTGACCGTGCTGACAACCTTGCGGGTGATTGTCCCGTCCGGGGAGACTACTTTGCCGGTGGTGGTGTACTGCATTCCGGGTTCGAGGGGAAACCACTTGTTCTCAATCTCCGGCCTGGACGGGAAGGCGTTGCGGTCTAATTTGATCGCCGAGCCGGGGCCGCACAGTTCCTGGGAACGGGCGGCCGCCGGCACGGTGGCTGCCGTCGCCGCGGCCGCCGTCGCCGCCGTCAGCGAAGCCACCACCAGCAAGACCGCGGATCCGTAAGCGGTAAATCTCTTAGATAGTGGAGTCATCTGACTGGCCTCTCATTGTTGGTAGTTGTTGCTATACGGCTGATACAGGTTCCGGCTCGCGGGGCTGACGGTCATGACGTGCCGGACCCTTCTTGGCGAACCGCAGGTAGAGCGATGGAACGATGAACAGGTTGACCAGTGTCGATGTCACCAGTCCGCCCAGGATCACCACGGCCATGGGGTGCTCGATCTCATGGCCGGGCCGGTTGCCCATCACCACCAGCGGGACCAGGGCGAGGGCGGTGGCGAGCGTGGTCATCAGGATTGGTGACAGGCGTTCGGCTGCGCCCCGCAGGACCAGGTCCCGGCCGAACGGCACGCCTTCGAACTGCTCCAGGTGCTGGCAGTGGTTGATGAGCAGGATGCCGTTGCGGGCGGCGATGCCCATCACTGTCAGGAACCCGACCAGCGACCCGAGGGACAGGATTCCGCCGCTCATGTGCGCGGCGATCACCCCGCCCACCAGTGCCACCGGCAGCGTCAGGATGCCCAGAACGGCAAGCCGCCAGCTCCGGAATGCCGCCTGGAGCAGGAGGAACACCACAACCAGGGCGCCCATCGCAAAGAGGAGAAGCCGTTGCGAAGCGGCCTGCCGCTCCGCGTATTCGCCCAGGATCTCGGCGCTGTATCCGGTGGGGAACTCCACGGACTTGAGATCGGATTCGAGCTTTTCGACGACTTTGGCCAGATCGCCTTCCTTGACGTTGGCGCTGACATCGAGGCGGCGGGACCCTTCCGAACGCTCAATGACGTTGGGAGTGGGCTTTACCGTGATCTTGGCGACATCGGCCACCCGGATCTTCTGCCCGCTGGGAGTGTCCAGCGGGAGGTTCTCGATGCTTGTGACGCTGGTCCGGATCGCCGGAGGACTCCAGACCTGGACGTCATAGGCCTTGCCGTCCCGGTAGACGTCGCCGACCTCTTCGCCGGATACCAGGGTGGCTGCGGCACGGCGGACGTCACCGGGCTTCAGGCCGTAGCGGTTGGCGGCGTCCAGGTTCACCTCGACGTCCACCTGCGGAACGTTGACCTGGAGTGCGACTTTGGCTCCGATGGCACCCTCGATGCCGGCCAAGGCAGTCTTGACCTTGTCCGCCTGCTTCTTCAGCGTGTCCAGGTCATCGCCGTACACGCGGACCACGATCGAGTAGCCCGTACCGGTGAGCACCTCGCGGACACGTTCCTTGAGGTAGGTCTGGACGTCCCGGTGGATGCCGGGATACCCGTCCACGACCTGCTGGATGGAGGCCAGGGTCTTGTCGTAGTCGACCGAGGGGTCAACGCTGATCCAGTTCTCGCCAAAGTTGACTCCCACCACCTCATCGGCGGCGAAGGCCTGACCGATGTGGGACCCGCAGTTGTTGACGCCTGGAATGGTCATCAGCTCCTGGCAGGCCAGTTGGCTGACGCGCACTTCCTCGGCGTTGGACGTGCCGGGTTGCGTGACCCAGTGCATGAGGAAATCACGTTCCTTGAACGAGGGCAACAGTGACTGGCCCAGGAGCGGGGCCGCTATTATTCCGACGACGCCGAGTGCCGCCACCGCGAGGTAGCCCGGGAGCGGGCGTTTCACAATGGGACGCAGGGCAGCGCCGTACCAGCGCTTGAGAACCCGGACCACCGGCGGATCGCGGTCTTCCAGCTTGGCATTGCGCAGGAAGATGTACGCCATGGCCGGCGTGACCGTGAGGGCCACCAGCATGGACGCCATCACCGCCAGGGTGTAGGCGGTCGCCAAGGGCCGGAAGAAGGCGCCCGTCAGGCCGTCCAGGAAGAAGATCGGCACCGTGGCGGCAACGATAATCAGGGTGGCGTAGACGATGGGGCCGCGGACTTCCAGGGAGGCGTTGACGACCACGCGGGCGGTGCTTTCGGTTCCGCCGCTGGCGCGGTGGTGCCGGAGCCGTCTGACGATGTTCTCGACGTCGATGATGGCATCGTCCACCACGACCCCGACGGCAATCACCAGCCCCGCAAGCACCATCGTATTAATCGTGCCCCCGGTCCAATACAGCACCAGGGCCGCTGCCATCAGCGACAATGGGATCGCCGTCACGCTCACCAGGGCTGTCCGCCATTGGAACAGGAAGACGCTCAGCACCAGGACCACCAGGAAGCAGCCCAGCAGCAGCGCGAGGCTCAGGTTGCCGAGCGACTCCTCGATGAACGAGGCGGGCCGGAACAGGGTGGTGTCGACTGCGATTCCGGTCAGGCCGGGCTGCAGTTCCTTGAGCGCTTCCTCGACCCCGCGGGTGACTTCGAGGGTGTTGCCCCACGGCAGCTTTTCGACGATCAGCATCAGTCCGGGGCCGCCATTGATGACCGCGTCACCGATCAGTTGCTGGTGGTCCTCCACGACGGTTGCCACGTCGGCGAGCTTCAGGGGAGGCAGCCCTTCGCGTTCCTCCAGTGGCACCTGGGCAAGGTCCGCCGGAGACGTGATGGGTTGTACGTGCCTGATGGACATGCTCTGGCTGGGTGTTTCCAACGCCCCTCCGGTGCCGATCAAGGCACCGGGGGAGTACTTGAGCAGGCCGGCGTCCAAGGCGTCTGACGTGGAGTTCATGACGTTGTCCAGCGTCACGTTGTTGGCTGCCAGCTTGGTCGGATCAACCTGGACCTGGAGCATCTGAAGGCGTTCGCCCCAGATAGCGACGTTCGCCACGCCCGGCACCCGTAGCAGGTGTGCGCGGATGTTCCAGTAGGAAACCATGGACATTTCGATCAGGGAGCGGGTCTCGGAGGAGATCCCGATCTTCATGACACGGCTGGTGGAGGACAGCGGCTGGAGCATCACCGGCGGCGCGGCCCAGGTCGGCAGGGTCGGTATGACCGTTGCCATCCGCTCCGACACCAGCTGCCGGGCGGTGAGCAGATCGGTCCCGGGCTTGAACTCCATCACGATGGCGGACAGCTGCGACACAGACTTCGACCGCATCTGGTCCAGGCCGTCTATGCCGTTGAAGGCCTGCTCCATCGGAACGGTTACGAGTTCCTCGACTTCGGAGGCAGTGAGACCCAGACATGCCGTCTGGACCTCGACACGGGGCGGTGCAAACTCCGGGAAAACATCCACCGAAGCGCTGCTGAGTTGCGCGCCGCCCACGATCATGAGGGCAGCCGCCATCGCAATGATGATCGACCGGAACCTCAGGCTTGCAGCGACAATCCGGCGCATGTCAGTGCGCCGTATCGAATTCAGCGCCGAAGAGTTCAGCCGCGCCGACGGTCACGATTGCGGTGCCGACCGCGGGCCCGGCCGAGGCCGTGACCACTCCGTCCTCCACCTTGGCTACCGTGACCGGCTGCCGCTGGTAAACCCGCGGGGCCGGGTTGGTGTACACCCAGGTTTTTCCGCTGGCGTCGTAGAGCAGGGCTGAGTAGGGCACGACGACGTCCTTACCCTTTCCGGCCTTGACGGTGTCGGTCTTCAGGTCGAGGCGTTCGATTCCCTTCTCCGTCAACGTCAGTTTCGCGATGCCCGTTGCGGCATTCTTCTCCACCTTGGCGGGTTCGTTGGCCGAGACGGCGGCGGGGGCCGCCGCCGTCGTCTGGGCACATGCGGGCAACGCGAACAGAAGTGCTGCGCATACAGCGGCCGCCAGGGGCAGGCGCCGCGAGGGCTGTTGGCTGGTCATTTTGCTTCCACCTTTTCCTGCGTAACGGGCTGGACGGGAACTTCGGCCTCGTACACTTCGGCCCACTCTTCCGGGGCGGACCTGGGCCCGAACCAGAGTGCGAGCAGGGGGAGTACGAAGATCCCGATGAGAGTTGTCGTGATGAGTCCGCCGACGATGATCAGGGCCAACGGGCCCAGGAAGGACCCGCCGACGGCGCCGCCGAAGAGTCCCGGCGGGATCAGGATCGCCACCGTGATCAGGGCTGCCTTCAGGATGGGCGAGACCCGGTCCCGGGCCGCCATCATGATGACCTTGTCAGGGGATTCGTGCGGGGCGGCCCGCCACAGTTCATCCGTCCGGGCGGATAGCAGCGCCGCGTTGCGGGCGGCAACGGCCAGCACCGCGGCAAAGGCCGTGAGCGCGAGCACAGTGATGGCGCCTCCCGCGATCCACGCGGCCACGGCGGCCCCGGCCAGCGCGGCCGGCAGGGACAGGAAGATGGCAAGCGCCAGCTTCCAGCTCCGCACCGCTGTCTGGAGAAGGAGCAGGATTCCCAGGAGGGCAGCCGCGCCGATCCACAGAACCATGGCGTCCCCGGCGAGCTGTTCACTGTACTTCGTGGGGATTTCGGCGTGGTATTCCAGCGGGAACTGGATCTGCTCGATCGCCGCGTTGATGTCGCGCTGGATATCCGCGAGCGGACGTCCGCTGACCTCGGCCACCACGTCGATCCGGCGTGAGGTGTCATCGTGCAGAATCACGACTTCATTGGGAACGAGCCGGATGTCGGCGATTTGGCCCAGCTGGACCTGGCCGCCGCTTGGCGTGTCCAGCAGGAGCTCACGGATGCTGGTCAGGTCATCCCGGACGTCCACCGCGCCGCGCACCACCACTTCGAAGACCTTTTGCTGTTCGAAGAGGTTGCCGACGACGATGCCTTGCATCAGGGCGGCAGCAGCGCGGCGTGCGTCGCCGGGTTTGATGCCGACCTTCTGCGCCGCCTCGAGGTTGACCTCGACTTCGACGATGGGCGTCATGGCGCTGGCGTTGATCGTCGGGTTCTTCACGCCGTCGACCTTTTCTATGGCCTTGCGGACCTCTTCAGCCTTCTCGCGCAGGACCGGCAAGTCTGTTCCGTAGACGCGGACGGCGAATCCGGAATCCATGCTGCTGCGCTCCTGGCCGATCTGCTGCTGGGAGTAGTTCACCACGTTGTGGGCGATGCCGGGGTAGCCCTGGACGACGTCACGTACCGCCTGCTCCGTTTCGCTGAAGTCGGCATCCGGGGTGATGGACACCCAGAGTTCCGCGGAACTGTTCCCGACAACCTGGTCGGAGGAAATGGCTCGGCCGATGTGGCCTCCAACTCCCGAGACACCCGGCAGGGTCCGCAGTTCGTCGGACGCCTTGGACGCCACCCGACGCACCTCGTCGTTGGACGTGCCTGCCATCGAGTCCCACTGCACCAGGAGTGTCCGGTCCGGAATCGTCGGCACGACCGCCCGGTTCCCGACCAGCTGCGATGCCGCGGCGAGTCCCAGCAGTCCAACGACGGCGACAGCGACAATGCCGAGGGTGCGGCGGGAACGTGCCCCCTCGAGTGCCCTGTCGTAGGTGGACCTGGCCCGGACAACACCGGGCGAGTCCGCCCGCCGGGCTTTCTCACCGGGAAGCAGGAGATACGCCAGGACCGGGGTCACGGACAAACCCACCAGCATTGACACGGCAAGCGCCAACGCCAGGGACCAGAAGAGGGGCTGGAAGAACGCACCGCCGACTCCCGTGACGAACAGCGTCGGTACGAGCGCGAGGGCCATGATGAGGGACCCGTGGAACAGCGGTGTGCGGACGCTGCGGACAAGCTGGACCATGCGGAACCTGATGGTGGCATCTGTCTCGGTCTCGGTGGTCCGCAGCGGCCGGCGCCGCTGCGCCTGCACATCCTCCACGATGTCTCCGACAATCACAGACACGCCCAGCAAGATGCCGGCGAGGATCGAGATGTTCAATGTGGAGTCGAGCAAGTAGAGCACCACTCCCGCCGCCATGACGGTGGTGCTGATCGCCACGAGGGCGATCACGGCCACCCGCCAGGAGCGGAACAGGGCCCAGAAGAGCAGCACGGCGATCAGGAGGCTCACGAGCAGCGCCAGGCCGAGTCCGTCCACGGCATCCTGCAGGAACGAGGCGGGCCGGAAGACGGACGTATCCATCTGGATCCCGGAAAGCCCGGGCTGCATGTCGTTCAGCGCAGCCTCGAGGTCCTTGGTGACCTGCAGCGTGCTGGCTCCGGGGAACTTCTCCACGACCAGCAGGAGGCCCGCATCCTGGCCGACGACGGCATCGCCGATCAGCGGCTGGTGGTCCTCCTTCACCTGGGCAATGTCACCCAGGAGCATGGGAGAACCAGCGTCTTCGACACTGACTTTGGCCAGGTCCTCCGGCGTTCGGATGGGCAGCACGTGCTGGATGCCCAGGCGTTGGCTCGGCGACTCCACGAACCCGCCCGTGCCGGGGGTGGACGCCTCAAGGAAGCTCAGCGGCGACACCCAGACTGCGTTGCCGGTGGTCTTGATGACCTGTTCGAGCGTGATGCCCTTGTCACGCAGCTGCGTGGGGGTCACCTCTACCTGGAGCTGCTGCTCGCGCTGTCCCCAAATGGAAACGTTGGCGACTCCGGGAATGCCGATCAGCCGCGGCTTGATCTTCCACCGGGCCAGGACCGACATTTCGATCCCGGATAGCTCTTTGGAGCTCATCCGGACCATAAGGACGCGGCTGGTTGACGACAACGGCTGCATGATCAGCGGCGGCGCTGAGACGTTCGGCAGCGCGTGGGCCTGGGTCATGCGTTCGGCCACGAGCTGGCGCGCGCGCAGGAGGTCGGTGCCCGGCTCGAACACGAGCTCGATCGAGGACAGGCCGGGAACTGATTTGGACCGGATTTCATCGAGCCACGCCACTCCGTTAAGGAGGTCGGCTTCCATCGGAGCAGTGATGAGCTGTTCAACTTCGGCAGCTGAGAGGCCCAGGGCCTCGGTCTGGATCTCGACGTGGGCCGGGGCGAACTCGGGCATGCTGTCGATGGCGACGTGGGGGATGTTCACTACCCCGAAGGCAATGAGTCCGGCCGCCATGGCGAGAACCAGGATGCGGAACTGCATACTGAAACGGGTGATCCAGCCGAACATGGCTAGCCCCGTTCCAGGGAGCCGGCGTCGCGGGTGCGGCCGGCGGTGGATTTCGGCAAGTGCACGGAATAATTGCGCAAGTGATACATGACAGGCTCCTCAACCCGAGACCATTTGCGAATCCCCCCAAGAGATCCCATTTCCTGCTGATCTTTATCGAATAGTGTTCCCATTTGAATCGTTTGGCAAGATCAAAATTTTAGGTTTGCTTCCCGGCTTTTCACGGGTTTCTCCCAGCCTGGAGGCTCACAATGCGCTCTCCGAACAAACTTCGTGGAAGGGCACCGAGGCCCGCGGCTGGCCACCCGGGTGCTTGCTGTCTTTCTACCCTGTCTTCCGTGCCGAGCTACCCAAATTTCTGTCGTAGTTACGTGCCTGATACTTCGGTCAATTGACAGTAAGTACCGCTATTCCATAGGTATGTCGTTTGTAACAATTGCGGACATAACAGCCCGCGCAGGGCGCCGGAGCGCGAGGCGACTGCGACTACCGGGCCGCAACCGGCCCGTCGGTTCAGCGCGAACCAGCCCGAGGGGCTAAAGTGGTCCTATGCGCGCCGTGCTCCTGCTTAGCTAGCCGCCCGGCATCCCGGCGAGACCTCGATTCCGAAGAGTCCCCGGATTGCCGAGCGGCGGCCCCTCCATGTCGAGGGGCTTTTGTGTGTCCGGGGTACATTCCGGTCCGAAACGCACGAAGTAACAGCAGGGGTACCACGTACGGACAGTATGGAGTCAGGGCCGGGCAGCCGGCGGTGACAGTGCAGACTTGATGGTGAACAGGCCTGGCGGCAGGCAGGCCTGAAGGTAGACAGGCCTGGGTGACAGGCCGCACAGAACAGAAGAGGCCAGCAGTGAGCGTTCAGCCGGAAACACAGACCGGATCGCCATCAGCCGCGGCGGAGGGGCCTGAGGAAGGTACCTACAGCTTCGCGGCAATGGAAGCCAAGTGGCCGCAGGTCTGGGAAGACCTGAAGGTCTTTACGCCGCTCGACGACGGCTCAAAGGAACGCCGCTACGTGCTGGACATGTTCCCGTATCCGTCCGGTGACCTTCACATGGGCCACGCCGAGGCGTTCGCGATGGGCGACGTTGTGGCGCGCTACCTGCGCCAGCAGGGCTACGACGTGCTGCACCCGATCGGCTGGGACTCCTTCGGCCTGCCCGCGGAAAACGCGGCGATCAAACGCAACGCGCACCCCAGTGAGTGGACGTACGCCAACATCGACACCCAGGCGGCGTCATTCAAGCGCTACGCAATCTCCGCGGACTGGTCCCGCCGGCTGCACACCTCGGACCCGGAGTACTACCGCTGGACCCAGTGGCTGTTCACGCGGTTCTACGAGCGTGGACTGGCCTACCGGAAGAATTCGCCGGTCAACTGGTGCCCCAAGGACCAGACCGTGCTGGCCAACGAACAGGTGGTCAACGGCGCCTGCGAGCGGTGTGGCACTCCCGTGACCAAGAAGTCCCTGAACCAGTGGTACTTCAAGATCACCGACTACGCCGACCGCCTGCTCGATGACATGGACGAACTGCGCGGGCACTGGCCCGAACGCGTCCTCGCGATGCAGAAAAACTGGATCGGCCGTTCCGAGGGCGCCCACGTCAACTTCGTGATCGAGGCCGACGGCGGCAAAGCCGCCAAGGACGTCACCGTCTTCACGACGCGCCCGGACACGCTCTACGGCGCCACGTTCTTCGTCGTGGCCGCCGACGCGCCGCTCGCCGTCGAACTGGTCACCGACGAGCACGCGGCCGCCCTGGACGCCTACCGGGAACAGGTCAAGGCGCTTTCCGAAATCGAGCGCCAGTCCACCGAGCGCGAAAAGACCGGCGTCTTCACCGGACGCTACGCGACCAACCCGCTCAACGGCGAAAAGCTGCCCGTCTGGGCCGCCGATTATGTCCTGGCCGACTATGGCACGGGCGCCATCATGGCCGTCCCGGCCCACGACCAGCGCGACCTCGACTTCGCCAAGACCTTTGACCTGCCCGTCCGGGCAGTCCTGGACACGGGCGAGGAAGACCCCGCTGCCACGGGCATCGCCACCACCGGCGAGGGAACCCTGATCAATTCCGGCGGCCTCGACGGGCTGCCGAAGGCCGAGGCCATCCCGGCGGCCATCGAAATCCTGCGCGAGTTGGGCACCGGGGAGAAGTTCGTGAACTTCCGGTTGCGTGACTGGCTGCTCAGCCGGCAGCGGTTCTGGGGCACACCGATCCCCATCATCCACTGCCCGGCCTGCGGGGAGGTCCCGGTCCCGGACGATCAGCTGCCCGTGACCCTGCCGGCGGACCTGCGCGGCGAGGACCTGTCCCCGAAGGGCACGTCACCGCTCGCCGCGGTCGAAAGCTGGGTCAATGTCGAGTGCCCCAACTGCCAGGGCCCGGCCAAGCGGGACACGGACACGATGGACACCTTCGTGGATTCCTCCTGGTATTTCCTGCGCTTCGTCTCCCCGCAGTACACCGGCGGTCCGTTCGATCCGGAGAAGATCAACGACTGGATGCCGGTTGGCCAGTACGTGGGCGGCGTGGAGCACGCCATCCTGCACCTGCTCTATGCGCGGTTCTTCACCAAGGTCATCCACGACCTGGGCATGATTGAGGCGGACGAGCCGTTCAGCGCGCTGCTGAACCAGGGGCAGGTGCTCAACGGCGGCAAGGCCATGAGCAAGTCCCTGGGCAACGGCGTCGACCTCGGCGAGCAGTTGGACAAGTTCGGCGTGGACGCTGTCCGCCTGACCATGATCTTCGCCTCCCCGCCGGAGGACGACGTCGACTGGGCGGACGTATCGCCGTCGGGCTCCGCGAAGTTCCTGGCCCGGGCCTGGCGCCTCGGCCAGGACGTCACAAGCGCACCCGGCGTCGATGCCGCCACCGGTGACCGTGCGCTGCGCACCGTCACCCACCGCACGATCGCCGATGCGCAGGCCCTGCTGGACAACAACAAGTTCAACGTGGTTGTGGCAAAGCTGATGGAACTGGTCAACGCGACCCGCAAGACCATAGATGCAGCCAGCGGTGCCGGCGGTGCGGACCCAGCAGTCCGCGAGGCCGTGGAAGCCGTAGCCGTCATCCTGAGCCTGTTTGCGCCGTATACCGCCGAGGATCTGTGGAACGTCCTGGGGCACCCGGCATCGGTCGCCAACGCCGGCTGGCCCACGCACGACGACGCACTGCTCGTGGAGGACACGGTCACTGCCGTCGTCCAGGTGCAGGGCAAGGTGCGGGATCGGCTGGAGGTTTCCCCGGACATCTCCGAGGAGGACCTGCGCGAACTGGCGCTGGCATCGGAAAATGTCCAGCGCGCCCTCGACGGCCGTGCCCTGCGCACGGTGATCGTACGGGCGCCTAAACTGGTCAACATCGTCCCGGCCTAGCCGGACGTACCAGCCTGACACTGGCCGCCGGCTGATCCCGGCGGCCAGTGCAGACAACCAGTGCAGACAATGGGACGGGCGCAAGTGCCCCCGCCGGAGAAGAAAGTCCACGCGTCCCCACAGCAGGAGGTCCTTCGTGCCACACCGCGAGCCGTCAGGCTGGCCATGGCTGCGCGAGCGGCTTGTTCGCCTGCGGCAGGGTTCCCGGGACAGCATGCCGGAAGCGGCTCCCGCCGCCGTCGTGCAGGTTGCGGTGGTCACGGACTCTGCCGCCGCGCTGCCCGCGGACTGGGTCCGGGCTTTCACTGCTGATGGCCGGCTCACCGTGGTCCCAATGCCCGTGATGGTCGGCGCCGAAATCTACGGCGAGGGTGAGGACGACATTGCGGAGACCATCGCCGTGGCCCTGGCCAGCGGCAAACCCGTCAAGACCTCGCGTCCGTCACCGGGGCAGTTTGAACACGCCTACCGGGAGGCCAGCGAGCGTGGCTTCCAGTCCGTGGTCTCCATTCACATCTCCGCGGGGCTGTCCGGGACAGCCGACGCCGCCCGCCTGGCAGCCCAACGGGTCGGCATACCCGTAGAGGTCCTCGACTCCCGGACGGTCGGAATGGCCCAGGGGATGGGCGTGCAGGGCGCGGTGGTCGCGGCCGCCGACGGCAGGAGCGCGGCCGGCGTCTTGGCCTTCGCGCAGGACCGGCTGGACCGCACCAAAGTGTACTTCTATGTCCCGACCCTGGAGCAGTTGCGCCGGGGCGGCCGGATCGGGGCGGCGGCCTCGCTCTGGGGGACCATGTTCTCCATCAAACCCATCCTGGCGGTGGAAGACGGCCGGATCATCCCGCTGGAAAAAGTCCGGTCAGCGGCGAAGGCCATCGCACGCCTGGAAGAAATCGTGGCCGCGGATGCCTCCGGCCGCCCTGCCGGGCAGGCGCGGCTGGCTGTGCACCACTTTGGCAACCAGGCCGAAGCTGAAGACCTTGCCCGGCGCCTGGCCGTGGCATTGCCGGCATGTCCGCCGGCCCAGATCAGCGCTCTCCCGGCAGTCCTGGCGGCCCACGCCGGGCTCGGTGTGCTCGCCGTGATCGTGGGGGAGGGCAGCACCCCTGCTGCAGCGAAACCCGATGCCTTCGCCGGGGACGTCGCCAGCCCGGACTGCGGGGAAACGCCCCCTGGCAGGGCGGCGGCCGAAGCGACGGAAGCCGGCGACTAACGCGGCGGGTCCATGTGCTCTATCTGCGCCGGCGCTGGACTCTGGCCGTGAACGGGCGGCGGCGGTAAAGTCACTCCACCGAACCCAGCGAACCAGCGAATCCGGAGGCCGCCATGGCAATGCAGGTGCACCACGTAGTCCAGTTAGATCGCGACGTTGCCGAAGAGGTGACCAAGTGGCTGAAATACCTCAAAGGCCAAGTGACCAGCGTTCAATTCCTCACCACCACGGTCCCGGATCCCAAGGCCGCGGACAAATGGCGGGTTCAGTACGAGGCATACATCACCTACCAGAAGTGAACCCCAGACTGCAGCTGCGTTTTAGGGGGTAGGCACGGGCGTTGTCCGTCCGGGCGTTGGCGATGCTGTAAGCGCGGGAGTGTCTGTTTCCGTTGGCGCTGTCTCTGGCGTTGTCGCTGGCACGGTGGTTGGTGGGCTGGTCGTTGGCGGGACGGACGGCACGGACGTCGGCGGGATGGTTGGTGGGGCGGCCGGCTCGGACGTTGGCGCGGCGGGCGTTTCCGGGACCGTCGGTGGGGCGGCCGGCGCGGACGTTGGCGCGGCGGGCGTTTCCGGGACCGTCGGTGGGGCGGCCGGCGCGGACGTTGGCGCGGCGGGCGTTTCCGGGACCGTCGGTGGCGCGGCCGGCGCGGACGTTGCCGGGACCGTCGGCACGGTGACTGGCGCGGACGTTGGCACGGTGGTCGGTATGACGGTTGGCGTCGTGGGCGCGGGTGGCGACGCTGACGTTGGTGGGGTGGTTGGCGTTAGGGAGGCCGGCGGGGCCGTTGGAGGCGGAGTCGTTGGCGGCGGCGTTGGCCCGGGGTCTGGCTGATTCGGCCCGATAGTGTAGCTGGGCTGCTGGCCTGAGCCGTTGACCCACAGGGCGGCCTGCACCCTGCGGGCACTTCCGGGCTCCAGCCACCAAAGCACCTGCACGTTGCAGTGGTAGACAATCGTGACATTGGCGACGGCGCCCTGCGGCGGAACTGCGTGGATCGAGGTGGCGGCCGTTTGGGTGGTCCAGATGAAATTCTGGTCGGCAGTCATTCCCGCCGTGCCGTCGACCGAAACATGCGCTATGCCGTACAGACCGTACTGGGGGCAGAAACTGCTTTCCAGAGAAAACTTGACCACCTGGGTTGAGGTGGCTTGCGTTGTGTCTGCCACGACCGGCGGGGCTGGCAGCATGGTGCCGCCAAGCGCCAGCACCGCCGCGGGCCCAAACAACCACTTCATTGCACACCAGCTTTCGACGCCTGATATTTACATCCAGGCGATCAGGGTTGCCCCCAGCCGGCAAAGTCTTCTCGATTGGATGCAGACGTTACCACCGGGTCCGGGCGGGCACCAGCGTAGGGAATACTTGCCTGATGCCGCGGATCTACGCGTATTACTCAGGTATTTCCACATACGCCCGGTCTCCGGTATCAGCGGGGGTGAGGGCTGCCTAGAGTCGTTCCATGCCGCGCCGCAACCCGGGAACTGAATCCGCCACAGGCGTCAGGGTTGCCCGTGAACGCCTGGCAGCGACGCGCTGGGCTGCCCGGGGTGCGGAAGATGCTGCGGATCCGGGCGAATCCGCGGATCCGGGCCGGGAACCAGGCGACTCGGCGGGGCTGCTGGAGTTGCAGGTTCCGGCGCCAGGCAGCCCTGTCCCGGTCCGGGCAGCTGATGCCGTCCTCGCCGCTGGACGGCGCGTAGGGGGCGGCACTTCACACCATGTGGATGAAACCCGCGGGTACCGCCGGGCAGGGAGACAGGCGCTGGCTGTACGATTTCGGGCCAGGACAGGGGTTAAGGCTGCTGCCCTGCTGGGCGTCCTCGCCGTGGTCCTGGGCGGCTGCTTCTGGTGGCAGGCCGGGACCGGCGGCGCGCAGGTGGTGGCTCTTAGCGACTCCGCCCCGGCCGCCGAGGAAGCACCCGATCCGGCGGATGGCGGGTCAACCGCGCCGCGGGGAGATGATGCCACCGCGGAGCCGGAAAGCATCGAGGTCCATGTTGCCGGTGCCGTGGCCAGCCCGGGGGTGGTTCAACTGCCGGCGGGAAGCCGGCTGCATGAGGCGCTTGCGGCGGCGGGCGGACCCACGGTTCTCGGGGATCCGGACCGGCTCAACCTGGCCGCCGTGCTGGAGGATGGGCAGAAGGTCCTGGTACCCATCCGCGGCGAACCGGGTCAGGCCGATGCGCCCATGGACGGCTCACCTGCGCCCGTTTCCGGTACGGGCGGCACAGGGCCAGTCAGCGGTGCCGGGAAAGTCAACCTCAACACCGCCGGCCTCGAGGAACTCGGGACCCTCCCGCGCGTCGGGCCGGTGCTGGCGCAGCGGATCGTGGATTGGCGCCAGCAGCACGGGCGGTTCAAGACAGTGCAGGAGCTCGACGCCGTCGATGGGATCGGTCCGAAGTTGCTTGAGGCCCTGCTCCCGTTGGTGGGTATCTGACGTGGCAAATCCTGAGATCGAAAAGCCCTGCACTGCACAGCCTGGCGCTGCACAGCCTGGCACTGCACGGCGTGGCGTGGACCGGACCGGCCCGCTGGGTTCTGTGGCGGTCCCGCAGAGCCGCTGGCAGCGCTACGTCGATGCGGCCGTCGATTCCCCGGCGCGTGCGGAGCACGGGGACCCGGTGGCCTCCGGCCGGATCCGCGGATCCGGCAAACCCGCGCGCTACACCGCCGCGCGTCAGCGCCCGATCGAACGGACACGGCGGACGGACCTTCGCCTGGTGCTCCCGGCACTCCTTGTCTGGGGGACCGCCGTTGCCGGAAACTGGCTGTCCCCTGCAGGGCTGGCCGGTCTCTGCACGGCGCTGGCGGCGGCCGGAGGCATGCTCATCGTGGCCGGTCGCGTCATCCTCGGCCGTTCTGGGCTCCGCCCGTCGAGGGAGCGGGGCGCCAGGAGTGGGCGGTGTGGCCACGGGTGCGGCCGCAGTGCCGGGCAGACGGTTCCGCGCAGCATTCGCGCCACGGTGGCCGTGGCGCTGTTGCTGTCCCTCGCGGCAGGCTCGCACGCCGCCGTCGAGGCCTCCCGGCGGCACGACGGCGCCATCGCTGAAGCTGTGGCCGCCCGCGCGGCCGTCGTCGCGGAACTGGAGATTGCAGGCGCCCCGCGGCGGCTCAGGATTCCCGGGGCCGGTGGCCTGCCGGACCGCTGGGCAGTTCCCGTGATCCTGACGGCGATGACCTTCGGCGGCCACAGGGTCGCCGGGGACGCGCGGTTCGTCGTCATGGGCGGGGCCACGTGGGGAGACGCCGTTCCGGGCCAGCTCCTGCGCGCCACGGGCAAACTCCGTCCCTCCGCGCCAGGGGAGCCGGAGGCAGGACTCCTGTCAGCGACGTCGGCGCCAGCCCTGTTGCGGGGACCCGGGCCCTGGCAGCAGGGCCCCGGGGAGCTTCGCCTCGCCTTCACCGCCGCGGCGGCACGGTTCGGGGGCGACGCCGGCGGGCTGCTGCCCGGGATGGTCACCGGCGACACCAGCGCCCTGGACCCCGAGCTGGAAGCCGCCATGAAGACCGTCGGGATGACGCACCTGACCGCCGTCAGCGGGGCCAACTGCAGCCTGATCCTCGGGACGCTGCTGCTCGCCGCCCGCACGCTCCGGCTTCCGCGCGCGGCAGCCGCCGCGGCCAGTCTTGCGGGGCTGGCGCTGTTCGTCCTCATGGTGGGACCGGATCCGAGTGTGCTGCGGGCCGCCCTCATGGGCAGCATCGGCCTCGCGTCCGTAGCTTTTGGCCGGGCGGGGCGCGGACTCAGCCTGCTCTGTGTTGCCGTCATCGGGCTGCTGCTGGCGCAGCCGGTCCTGGCTGCCAGCTTCGGATTCCTGCTCTCGGTCCTGGCCACGCTGGGAATCGTGGTCGCCGGACGCCGCATCATGGACTGGCTGCCACCTTCGGTGCCGCGCTGGGCTGCAGCCGGCGTCGCCGTACCCCTGTCCGCCCAGCTCTTTTGCGGCCCGGCGATCGTGTTGTTGCAGCCGCAGTTCGGCGCCTACACGCTGCCCGCGAATGTGGCCGCTGCAGCGCTCGTGGCGCCCGTTACGCTCCTCGGCACGGCCGCCGTGGTGCTCCTGCCCGCTCTCCCGGCCGCCGCGGGCCTCCTCATGGCCGCAGCTGCTGTCTTCGCAGGCGCGGTGGCGGGGGTCGCCCGGCTGTTCGCGGCTCTCCCGGGCGCCGCCTTGCCATGGCCGGAAGGAGTCTTCGGTGCAGCCACCATGGGAATCTTTTCCGCGGCTGTGCTGGCGGCGGCGTGGCTCGGCCTGCACCCTGCCGCGGTCGCCCGTGGCGTCCTCGCGGCACACTCGCGGGTAGTCGCCGTCCTCGATGGACGGTCGCACGCGGCGACACGGTCAGGCGCCCGGCGGCCCGTCGGCCGCGGCTTGGAGCACCGGTCCGGGCGTGGGACGCTTAGAGTCCGCAAACCAACTTCCGGGAGGAATCACGAGTGGCTGCTGCCCAGACCCAACGGCCCAGGACCTCGGCGTCGAACACCGCCACCTGGCGTGACGTGACACCTGCTGCCGTCGTCCTGGTGGGCGGTCCGGAAGACTACTTAGGTGCCCGGGCCATGGACCGTATCCGCGCGCAGGTCCGCGCAGTGGCGCCCGACGTCGAAATTACGCGGCTCAATGCCGGCAGCTACACGGCCGGGTCCCTGGCCATGAACGTCAGCCCTTCGCTGTTCGGCGAACAAAAGCTCATCGAGGTTGACGGGCTCGAGGCGATGAACGATGCCTTCCTTGCCGATGCCCTGAAGTATGTGGTCCAG
Organism: Arthrobacter sp. P1_D12; assembly: GCF_056406175.1. Taxonomy (NCBI): domain Bacteria; kingdom Bacillati; phylum Actinomycetota; class Actinomycetes; order Micrococcales; family Micrococcaceae; genus Arthrobacter; species Arthrobacter sp. P1_D12. Next base: position 132,739 of record NZ_JBFUAR010000014.1, on the reverse strand, counting down.
CCGGAACCGGAAGCCTTCCTGGTGCTCCGCCACGGCGGGGGAGTCCGCGGCAAGAAGCTGCTGGACGCCATCAAGGCCGCGGGCTGGCCCGTTGTCGACTGCCAGCCGCTCAAGAAAGACGCCGAGAAGATCGCCTTCGTCACTGCCGAGTTCCGGGCGGCCTCCCGTCGTATCGACCCCGACGCCGTGCACGCCCTCGTTAATGCGGTTGGCGCGCAGCTCGCCGAACTCGCCGCCGCCTGCAGCCAGCTGATCGCTGACGCCACCACCGGCGTGGACGCGGCCATGGTGGACAAGTACTACGGCGGCCGGGTCGAGGCAACAGGTTTCAAGGTCGCCGACGCCGCGATGGCCGGCAACGGCCCGCTGGCCCTCTCCACTCTTCGCCACGCCCTGGCCACCGGCGCGGACCCGGTGCCGATCGTGGCTGCCCTGGCGTCGAAGTTGCGCTCCCTGGCCAAGGTGGCCGGCGCGCAGGGGTCGTCCTCGCAGATCGCCAAGCAACTAGGTATGCAGCCTTGGCTCGTCGAACAGGCCCAGCGGGAAGTCCGGCGCTGGACGCCCGAGGGGCTGGTCCGCTCCATCCAGGTCACCGCCGAGGCAGACGCCCAGGTCAAGGGCCTCTCCCGGGATCCTGTCTATGCCGTGGAACATGCGGTAACGGTGATTGCCACCTCGGCCAGGAGTTCCTGACACCCGCGTTCGAACCCAGTGGCCCGGCGTGTCGGCCCTGCGGGTCCGGCCGGACCAGGTGCGGCGTGTCGGCCCTGCTGGCGCGGACCCGGCTGCGGGCAGCCTGCGGCGTACCGGAGTCGTACCAGAACGGGTCCGGAGCCGGCCCGTTGCGGAACCGGTTTAACTGGATGTGGCCGGCGCCCAAGGGGTGCCGGCCACAATCATCAGTTCAAGTGAACTGGAAACCTTAGAGCGCGTTGACCTTCTTGGAGATGGCCGACTTGCGGTTTGCAGCGTTGTTCTTGTGGAGAACGCCCTTGCTGACGGCCTTGTCCAGCTTGCGGCTGGCAGAAAGCAGTGCAACAGCCGCAGCATCCTTGTCGGTGGACTCAACGGCGGTGTTGACGGCGCGGATGGCCGTCTTCAGCTCAGACTTGACTGCGTTGTTGCGCAGGCGAGCCTTTTCGTTGGTCAGGATGCGCTTCTTCTGGGACTTGATATTAGCCACGTGTGAACTCTCTTTTTCAATGCGGAAAATGGTCTAGAGGGCTTTCAGATTGGCCATTGACTGAGCGGCGTGGGGATACCTATGGCGACCAACCATCTGTGGCCGTCGACCTGCACGGACACACAGCTGTAAATAATAGCAGAGATCAACGTGCAGGCACGAGTGCGGGTGGCGATCCGTCGCCGCGCACGGCGTCCGCCGGGTCAGCTCCAGCCGTGCCGCTGCCGCAGCGCGGCCGCGATGAGGTTAAAGCGGCCTGCGTCCAGGATCGCTCCTTCGCGCCGGATGTCCTTCGCGTTGATCTGCAGAACCCGGTCCAGTTTCGCTTCGCTGGGCCGCCACTGACGGTCCCAGGGTCCCGTGCCGATGTCCACGTAGTCATCCGACCGGCGGGAGTCGCCGTCGTGGTCCTTGCTCGTCAGCATCAGGCCCAACAAATACCTGCCGCTGGCGCCCACCAACAGCACCGGACGGTCCTTGCCCTGGGAGTAGTCCTCTTCGTAGGGCACCCAGGTCCAGACGATTTCGCCGGGCTCGGGCAGGCCGTTGGGTGCGGGGGCATAGCGGACGGCGGCCCGCCCCCGGAAGTCGCCGGGATATGTCCCGGTCAGTCCGGCGGCCGGGGTGCCGCCTGTGGAGCGGGCCGGGGTACCGGGACGCGCCTGGCCCGGCCGCCGCGTCGCCGCAGGCTTTCGGGCAGGTTTTGCCGCCGGCCCACGGGTGGTTCCCGGTGCGGAGCCGCCAAGTTTATCCAGGAAGCGCAGGGCATCGCGGACCGCGCCGCTGATCGATCGTAAGTTCCAAGCCATGGGGAAACCATACCGGCAACCCCCGCAGGGAAAGGGGCAGGGAAACAGGGAGGGAGAGGTGGGGCAGAGGGTGGCCGGCAGTCGGCGGGCGGCCAGGCGCCGGCGGTCCCGGGAACGGCGCAGCACGCAGCCAGAGCCGGGGGGCCAACCGCAGCCGAACCGAGGCCAGATCGGCGGGCGGAATGCCGCCGAGAGTCCACCGGACCCAGGGCAGCGCGCAACGCAACGCAGGGATGCACTGCCACTGGCCCGGACGTGGGAGACTATAGGGACAGAATTGCGCCACGTCGCAGGATGGCATACGAGCATCCGCACCGAGCCGTGGAAAAGCCAACAGTAATGCCAACAGTAAGGACCCTGCGTGTCTCCCATGGCCCGCACCGCCCCGGTGCCCGCCGCAACAGATCCGGCCATCATCCGGAACTTCTGCATCATTGCGCACATTGACCACGGCAAATCCACACTGGCCGACCGGATGCTCCAGTTCACCGGTGTTGTCCAGTCCCGTGACATGAAGGCCCAGTACCTGGACCGCATGGACATTGAGCGCGAACGCGGCATCACCATCAAATCCCAGGCCGTCCGCATGCCCTGGGAACTCGACGGCACCAGCTACGCGCTGAACATGATCGACACCCCCGGGCACGTCGACTTCACGTACGAGGTCTCCCGCTCGCTCGCGGCCTGCGAAGGCGCGATCCTGCTGGTGGACGCGGCCCAGGGCATCGAGGCCCAGACCCTCGCCAACCTCTACCTGGCGATGGAAAATAACCTCACCATCATCCCGGTCCTGAACAAGATCGACCTCCCGGCAGCCCAGCCCGAGAAATACGCGGCGGAACTCGCCAACCTGATCGGCGGCGACCCCGACGACGTGCTCCGCGTCTCCGGCAAGACCGGCATGGGCGTCGAGGTCCTGCTGGACAAGATCGTCCGCGACCTGCCGGCACCGGTGGGCGATCCGAACGCCCCCGCCCGGGCCATGATCTTCGACTCGGTCTACGACACCTACCGCGGTGTGGTCACCTACGTCCGCGTCGTCGACGGCATGCTGCACCCGCGTGAACGCATCCAGATGATGTCCACCCGTGCCACGCACGAGCTCCTTGAGATTGGTGTGAGCTCCCCGGAACCCACCCCCTCCAAGGGCCTTGGCGTCGGCGAGGTCGGCTACCTCATCACCGGTGTGAAGGACGTCCGCCTGTCCAAGGTGGGCGACACCGTCACCAACCTGGCCAAGCCGGCCACCGAGTCCCTCCCAGGCTATGCGGACGCGAAGCCCATGGTTTTCTCCGGCCTGTATCCGCTCGATGGCACGGACTATCCGGTGCTCCGCGATGCGCTGGAGAAACTGATGCTCAACGACGCCGCACTGGTGTACGAGCCCGAAACGTCCGCCGCGCTGGGCTTCGGCTTCCGCGTGGGATTCCTGGGCCTGCTGCACCTGGAAATCACCCGCGAGCGGCTCGAACGCGAATACAACCTGGACCTCATTTCCACTGCGCCCAACGTGGAATACGAGGTCACGCTGGAGGACAAGAAGGTCGTCCACGTCACCAACCCCAGCGAATACCCCACCGGCAAGATCGCTGAGGTCCGTGAGCCGATGGTGTCCGCCACCATCCTTGCGCCGAACGAGTTTGTCGGCGCCATCATGGAGCTGTGCCAAAGCCGGCGCGGCGTCATGGGCGGCATGGACTACCTCTCCGAGGACCGGGTGGAAATCCGCTACCGCCTGCCGCTGGCCGAAATCGTCTTCGATTTCTTCGATATCCTCAAATCCAAGACCCGCGGCTACGGGTCACTGGACTGGAAGGCCGACGGCGAGCAGGTGGCCGACCTGGTCAAGGTGGACATCATGCTCCAGGGCGAACAGGTTGATGCGTTCTCCGCCATCACCCACCGCGACAAGGCCTACGCCTACGGCGTGATGATGACCGGCAAGCTGCGCGAACTCATCCCGCGCCAGCAGTTCGAGGTGCCCATCCAGGCCGCCATCGGCTCCCGGATCATCGCCCGCGAAAGCATCCGCGCCATCCGCAAGGACGTCCTCGCCAAGTGCTACGGCGGTGACATCACCCGAAAGCGCAAGCTGCTGGAAAAGCAGAAGGAAGGCAAGAAGCGCATGAAGATGGTGGGCCGCGTCGAAGTGCCGCAGGAGGCTTTCATCGCCGCGCTGACAACGGACGAGTCCAAGGACAAGGCCAAGAAGTAACGGTGCAGGTAATGACTGTTGCTGCAGTATCGGCAGGCCGGGCCCGTGCCTAGCGTTCTTCCCCTCGGCGACCCGGCGCCGGTGGACGGGCTGCTGCCCGCCCAGGCCGGTGAGGGCGCCGATCAGCGCGCTTTCGGGCTGTACGTGCACATCCCGTTCTGCGCCGTCCGTTGCGGGTACTGCGATTTCAACACCTACACCGCCACCGAGCTGGGCGGCGGTGCCTCCCAGGGCGCCTACGCCGCCACCGCGATCGCGGAGGTGGAGTTCGCCGCCGCGGCCCTGAGGGGCAGCGGCCTGCCCGACCGTCCCCTCAGCACGGTCTTCTTCGGCGGCGGCACCCCCACGCTGCTGCCGGCGGAGGACCTGGCGCGCATCCTCACAGCCGCGATCGACGCCTGGGGACTGCAGCCCGGCGCCGAGGTGACCACCGAGGCGAACCCCGATTCCGTCACGCCCGCATCCCTGCAGCTGCTGGCCGACGCCGGGTTCACCCGCGTCTCCTTCGGCATGCAGTCGGCCGTGCCGCACGTCCTGAAGGTCCTGGACCGCACCCACACGCCCAGCCGGGTGCCCGAGGTGGTGCAGTGGGCGCGTAGTGCCGGGCTCTCGGTCAGCCTCGACCTCATATACGGGACGCCGGGGGAGTCGCTGGAGGACTGGCGCTACTCGCTCGAGACCGCACTGTCCTACGCCCCCGACCACATCAGCGCCTATGCCCTGATCGTTGAAGACGGCACCAAGCTTGCCGCGCAGATCCGCCGTGGCGAAGTGCCGGAAATCGACGACGACGACCACGCCGCCAAATACGAACTCGCCGACGAACTGATTTCCGCCGCCGGGCTCAACTGGTACGAGGTCAGCAACTGGTCCCGCACCCCCGAACAGGCCTGCCGGCACAACCTCGCCTACTGGCGCGGGGACGACTGGTGGGGCATCGGGCCCGGGGCACACTCGCATGTGGGCGGCGTCCGCTGGTGGAACGTCAAGCACCCCACCGCCTACGCCAACCGCCTCGGCGCCGGCGCCTCACCCGCCGCCGGACGCGAAACGCTGGACTCCGAAACCCGAAACGTGGAACGGGTCATGCTCGAGGCCCGGCTCAATTCCGGACTCGACATCCCAAGCCTCGGCGGCCTGGGGGACACCGGCAGGCACGCTGTCGCGGGGCTGATCGCGGACGGCCTCGTGGACCCCGCGGCGGCTTTCAAAGGCCGGCTCATTCTCACGCTTAAGGGCCGGCTGCTGGCCGACGCCGTCGTCCGCAGGATCCTGCCGGACTAGTCTGCCCGGCAAAGCCTCCAATAGTTGGCTGCCGCATCAGCGGCCACAACACACCCTGCCGCACAAAACAGAGCCGGCCGCTGCCCCTGAAGGGCGGCGGCCGGCTCTCTTGCTTGGTCCGGGCAGGCCGGCTATTTGATCCAGCGCAGGTTGAACTCGTAGCGGTGCGGCTGGCCGCGGTTGACGTGGATGCCTGCCGCCACCGAGAAGCACGTCACGGCGATCCAGATCACTGTGGCGAGTACGGCGAAGAGGTTGCCCACTACCGGGATGAAGACCAGCAGATTGGCCAGCACTGCGGCTAGGGTCGGCGGCAGCGTGAAATTGAGGGCTTCCTTGGATTCCTGTGCGGTGAACGGGCCGCGGTCCTTGAAGATGAGGTAGATCAGCAACGACGGCACGCAGCCCAGGATGCCGCCGAAGTGCGCGAGCGTGGCCCACTGGCGGTCCTCGCTGGCCGTCAGCGGCAGCGCGTTTGCCGGAACGCCATGGTACGGGGGCTGGCCATGGCCAGCCTGATTGCCCGTGTGTTCGCGTGCGTTATCTGCCACGGTGTAGCCCTTCGGATTGCGGTGATGCGTTGCTGCCTGGGTTGTGCCTGAAATAGCCGGGACCGCACCGGAAGCGCGGCCGCCGTTTCAAGAATACTTGCTCGGGCCCGGAAATGGAGATCACGGGCGGCCGCCGCGGCGGACTAGGGCACGGTGAGGAAGTCAATGACCTCTTCCACGCGGCCAAGCAGCGACGCCTCCAGATCAGCGTAGCTGCGGACAGCCCCCAGGAGTTTCTGCCAGCCGAGGCCGATGTCCTCCTTTGTGGAGTGGGGCCAGCCGAAAGCCATCAGGATCCCGGTCTTCCAGTCCGTGCCGCGGGGGATCACGGGCCACTGCTCGATCCCCAGGACCGCGGGCCGGATGGCCTGCCACACGTCAACGTAGGGGTGCCCCACAATCAGGACGTTGCCGGCGGCGCCCGGTGAGGCCATGACGGCGTCGGCGATCCGCGACTCCTTGGAGTCGGACACGAGGTGGTCTACGAGTACGCCGAGGCGCCGGCCAGGGCCCGGGCCGAAGTCCGCCACGGCGGCCGCGAGGTCGTCAATGCCGTGCAGGGGCTCGACGACGATGCCCTCCACCCGGAGGTCATCGCCCCACACTTTCTCCACCAGCTCGGCGTCGTGCTTTCCTTCCACCCAGATGCGGCTGGCCTTGGCCACCTGTGCGCGCTGCCCCGCCACCCGCACCGAGCCCGACGCCGTACGGCCGGCCCCGGCGGCCGGTGCCGTCTTCTTCGGGGCCGGCGGCATCAGGCGGATGGGCTGGCCGTCCAAGAGGAAGCCGAAGCCGAGACGGAAGGACCGCGACTTGCCCCGCCGGTCCTCCAGGGCCACCACGTGCATGCCGCCGGACTTCTCCACCCGGGTTACGGCGCCCACCCAACCGGACTGGACCTCCTCGAGGACCATCCCGCGTTCCACCGGGACTTCCGGCAACTGGGTCTTGGCGGGGGCGGACAGGTCCTGGGGTCCCCAGTTCTGGTACGACATCTCTACACGCTAACTTTGCACTCGGAATGTACGGGCGGTCGGTGGAACTCTCCGGGGGCCGGAACCGGACCGCGACGACGCGGCAACGGCAGCGGCTGCCACGGTCTCGGCGCCGGCGTGACGGGAATCGCGTTCCCGCGGGCCACGCCTGGAGCGAATCCAATGCTAACAACGCGGCGACTCATATTAGACTGGTTAGCACTTAGGCATGTCGAGTGCTAACCCTTGTCCTGTGTCGGGCCGTCCGTGCACCACTTGTGGACCCGGACGGACGAGGGGAGTGGCACCGGCTGCGGGACAGTCGACAGGAGGTGGAGCGTGAGCGAACCGCGCAAACTCGAAGTGCTGCGCGCCATCGTGGAGGACTACGTCCATTCGCGTGAGCCCGTTGGTTCCAAAGCGCTCGTTGAACGGCACCATCTCGGCGTCTCGAGCGCCACGATCCGAAATGACATGGCGGCGCTGGAAGACGAGGGTCTGATCACGGCACCGCATACGAGCGCCGGCCGGATCCCCACTGACAAGGGCTACCGGCTGTTCGTCGACCAGATCTCGGCGGTGAAGCCGTTGTCGCCGGCCGAGCGCCGGGCCATCCAGGCGCTGCTGGAAGGATCCGAGGACCTCGACGACATCCTTGACCGGACCGTGAGGCTCCTCTCGCACCTGACCAACCAGGTCGCCGTCGTGCAGTATCCGCTGCGCAGCCGCGCCCGGGTGCGGCACATCGAGTTCGTGCTGCTGGCGCCCCGGAAAGTGCTGGCGGTCCTGATCGCTGACACCGGCAAGGTGGAGCAGCGCGTGATCGACGTCGGGCAGGACATTCCCGACGACGCGCTGGCGGAATTGCGGACGAGCTTTCTGGCCAGCCTGTCCGGTACACCGCTGAGCCTGATGCCGCAGCTGCTGCCCGCCGTCGTTGCCGGCGGCCCGCCCGCGCGGCGCGGAGCAGCCCAGGCGCTGGCCCGCGGCCTCGAGGCCCTGGCCACGAGCAGCCGTGAAGAGCGCATGGTCATGGCCGGCACCGCCAACCTGGCCCGCTCCAATGTGGACTTCCCGCTCAGCATCGGCCCCGTGCTGGAGGCCCTCGAGGAACAGGTGGTCATGCTCCGCCTGCTCAGCGAAATGGCCGAAGACCCGCGCGGCGTGACCGTCAGCATCGGTCGGGAAAACCCCTACGACGGTCTCGCCGAGGCCTCGGTCGTGGCCACTGCATACGGGCCGGACGCCACGGCCAAGGTCGGAGTGCTTGGGCCCACCCGGATGGACTATCCCACCACCATGGCGGCCGTCCGAGCGGTGGCCCGCTACCTTTCGAGGATCCTGGGCCCCTGACAGGCCCGGGACCGAATACGACTTCTTGCCCCACAGGCAGTGCCCACAGGCAGTACAACAAGGAAGAGATACACACTTTGAGCAGCCACTACGACGTTCTTGGAGTCTCCCGCGACGCATCGGGGGAGGAGATCAAGAAGGCCTACCGGAAACTGGCCCGGACCCTGCACCCGGACGTGAACCCCGGGGAGGACGCCTCGGACAGGTTCAAGGCCGTCACGCACGCCTACGAGGTCCTCTCCGATCCGCAGAAGCGCCGGGTCTATGACACCACGGGCAACGAGAACGGTACCGACAACGGGTTCGGCGGCGGCAGCTACTCGGGCCAGGGCTTCGCCTTCCAGGACATCTTCGAGACCTTCTTCGGCGCCGGTGGCGGCCAGGGCGGCCCGTCGTCCCGGGTCCGCCGCGGCCAGGACGCGCTGATCAGCGTCCGGATCGACCTCCGCGATGCGGTGTTCGGCGTGAACAAAAAGCTCGAGGTCGACACGGCCGTCATCTGCCCCACCTGCGAGGGGTCCTGCTGCCGGGAAGGCACCCACCCGGTCCGCTGCGACATCTGTGGCGGCAGCGGTCAGGTCCAGCGCGCCGTGCGGTCCATCCTGGGCCAGGTCATGACGTCCGCCCCCTGCGGGTCTTGCGAGGGCTTCGGCACCGTCATTAAGGACCCGTGCAACGAATGCAGCGGCCAGGGCCGGATCCGCAGCCGCCGCTCCCTCACCGTCAAGGTCCCGGCCGGTGTGGCCACCGGCACCCGCATCCAGCTGTCCGGCCAGGGCGAGGCCGGCCCCGCCGGCGGCCCCGCCGGGGACCTGTACGTGGAGATCAGGGTCAACAACGACGCCACTTACGTGCGTGAGGGCGATGACCTCCACGCGAGCCTCAACATTCCCATGACGGCGGCCGCCCTCGGCACCGAAATATCCCTCGACACCTTCGACGGACAGCAGGAGATCGACGTCAAGGCCGGCACCCAGTCCGGCGAGATCATCACCCTTCGCGGTCTCGGCGTCACGCACCTGCGCGGCCACGGCCGCGGTGATCTGAAGGTGCACCTGCAGGTGGAAACGCCGGTCAAGCTCGATCACGTCCAGGAGGAACTTCTCCGCCAGCTGGCCAAGCACCGCGGTGAGCACCTCACGGAAGGAAAGCTCGCGGCCAGCGGCGGCGTCTTCGCCAAACTGCGGGACCGGCTCGGTAACCTGTAGCGGTGAGTAACCCGGTCTTCTTCACCGCCCCAGGCGCCCTGGACCAGCAGGTCCCCGGCTCGGCCTTCGTCCTCGGGGGCACCGAGGCCCGCCACGCCGTCACCGTCAAACGGATCGGCGTCGGCGAAGCCGTCGACATCGCGGACGGCGCCGGCAAGCGCCTGACCGGCACCGTGACAGCCGTCGCTGCCGGGGAGCTGACCGTCGAATGCGTGGGCCTGGCTGAGGAACCACGGCCCGGAACACGGCTGGTCCTGGTCCAGGCCCTCGCCAAGGGCGACCGCGATGAACTGGCGGCCGAGACCGCGACCGAGTTGGGCATCGACGCCGTCATTCCCTGGCAGGCCGAGCGGTCCATTGTGCGGTGGAAGGCTGAGCGGGCCGCGAAGGCACATGCCAAGTGGCAGTCGGTGGTGACGGCAGCTGCCAAGCAGGCGCGCCGGGCATGGATTCCCGAGGTCCGGGCCGCCGTCGACGGCGCCGGGCTGCAGACGGTCGTAGCGGCGGCAGACCTCGCCGTCATCCTGCACGAGGACGCTGTGCGCCCGCTGCGGCAGGTACTCGAGGCCTGGCTGGAAAGTGTTGGGCCCGGCGAGGTTGTGGCAGACGATGCCGGATCCCGTGAGGTCCTGCTGATCGTGGGTCCGGAGGGCGGGATCAGTCCGCGGGAGGTGACCCGGCTTTGCGACGCCGGCGCAGTTACGGCCCTTTTGGGGCACCATGTGCTGCGTTCGTCCACGGCCGGGCCCGCCGCCACTGTGCTGGCCAGCGATATCCTCGGCCGCTGGTGACCTGCGGCAGCCGGCGCCGCAGGTGACGTGATGCCTTGTTGAGGTGACGGCTATTTGACCGTAAACCCGCGGGTGTCCTGGAATACTTCCTTGGCGCTGTCGGATGCGTCCACCTGGGACACCCGGACCTCGTAATTGCCCGGGCCGAGGTTCACGGACAAGGTGAACAACCCGGGCCGGGCTGCATCGGCCGAGGCGGTGGCGCTGCCGTTGAGATACGCGGTCTTGGCGTTGTCGCCGTCGCCGTCAACCTTGAGGATCGCCCAGCGGAGCTTCCCGCCCTGGACGGTGCTGCGGCCACTGATCTTGACCGAACCGTCGGCCACGGACGTGCCCTCCTGCGGATCAATGATCCACACAGGTGCCACCATCCCGGCGCTGCGGGACGTCGGCTCGCCCAGCCGGACATGGTTGAACGCGACGTAGTCGGTGTGCCCGTCCACCAGCACAACCACCTGGACCTGCTGTCCGGCATCGATGAGGCCGGCGCTGGCCGCGGCAGCTGTCGCCGTGTAGACGAGCTGCTGGATGGCGCGCTCGGCCATGGCCGCATCCACGTTGCTGTTGAAGGCATCAGCGGAGACATCCACCGTGATGACGTTCTTGCCGGAAATCGACGTCGCCAGCTTCTTCGGATTTTGCCAGGGCGTGAAAAAATCCGGGTCCAAGGGCTTCTGCGACATCATGACCCGAAGGGCGCGGGTGACGGGATTGTCCTGATCCGGAACGTCGCGGAACTCGCGGTAGAGAAACGCGTTGTCATTGGCCCGGCCGATCCAATACACCGGAGCCTTGTTCGACGTCTGGGCAGTCTCGAGCGGTGCGCTCGTGGTGGGGACGCCCGACGCCGGGGCGGGAATGAGCTCTGATGGACTGCTGGAATTTGTGATGCCGCTCTGCGGCGTCGCCACGCAGCCGGACAGGACGAGCACGGCAGGCAGCGCCAACGCCAGCGCGACGCGGCGGACGCGCCCCACCGATGGCTGCTGAACTCCACGCTTCCTGATGCCGCTGTCCCTTCGTCTTAAGCCCCGCGTCCCGCGGTGATGATCCGTTTGTTGCCGTCGCCGGCCGCTGACAGCCGCCCGATCCCTCACCGGCCGGAGGCCGGCCCGGCGATGCCGGGACAGCCGGATTCCAGCATGGCACACGGGCGCGGCGCGGAAGCCGGGTTTGGGCCCTGGCGCCGGAACTGCAACGGGAACGATATGAGGCCGATACAAAGTTGATACCTAATGGCGTCCGCTTGTGGTTCCTTGCGCTGACGTGGTCCGGGCGAGGGGACGCAGCACCAGGCGTATCAGTGCATTGGCATGCCATCGCGGAGGCGGAGCCGTTTCCTCGCCGCTGCTGGGAGGCCAGCGTAGGGCGTCAGGGCCAGGAGTTCGACACTTTTCCAGATCGTCGGCCTTTGCGCCCAACGCTGTCCGCACCCGGTCTCCAAGCACTTCGGTGCGCAGCAGCGACGGGCATGGGAGGGCACGTTGACGACGGCGAGTCCGGCCAGGCTTGGTGGAGGGCCGGTGCTTGTAAGGGATGTTTAGGGCAGACTGGTGGCGTGAGCGGAATCCCATGGGTGCTGCACGTCGATCTCGACCAGTTCATCGCGGCGGTCGAAGTGCTCCGGCGGCCGGAGCTTGCTGGCAAGCCGATCATTGTCGGCGGTCGGGGCGACCCCACGGAACGCGCCGTGGTGTCGACCGCATCCTACGAAGCGAGGGCGTTCGGCGTGGGTTCCGGAATGCCCTTACGCATTGCTGCCCGGAAAGTGCCCGAAGCTGTGATCCTGCCCGTCGATCAGGAGGCTTACCTCGCGGCGTCTGAAACGGTCATGGCTACCCTGCGCGCGCAGCCCGGCGCCACCGTGCAGGTCCTCGGGTGGGATGAAGCTTTTGTAGGCACCGAGACGGAGAATCCGGAAGCCTACGCCCGGCAGCTGCAGGCCGCTGTCCTGGAGCGAACGCAGCTGCACTGCAGCGTGGGCATCGGCGACACCCTGGTCCGGGCCAAGGTCGCCACCGGTTTCGGCAAGCCGGCCGGCGTCTTCCGTCTCACTGCCGGGAACTGGCTCGACGTCATGGGCCGTCGGCCCACCAAGGAGCTCTGGGGCGTCGGAACCAGGGTGTCGGGCAGGCTGGCCAAACTCGGCATCAACACAGTGGCCGAGCTAGCCGCGTCCGACCCCCGTGACCTGGTCCCGGAGTTCGGCCCCAGGATGGGACCTTGGTACGCGGAGCTCGGACGCGGGGACGGTGCCAGTGTTGTGGACGACACTCCGTGGGTTGCCCGAGGGCATAGCCGGGAGACCACCTTCCAGCGCGACCTGACCGAACCCGCCCAGGTCGACGACGCCGTGAGGGAGTTGACAGCGCGCGTCCTGGAGGATGTTGTGGCCGAAGGTCGGCCCGTGGTTGGGCTGACCCTCAAGGTCCGGTACGCGCCGTTCGTCACCAAGACCCACGCGAGGAAGCTTCCCGAGACATTCGACCGGGACGAAATCCTCGCGCAGGCGCTGGACCTCGCAGCCGGAATCGAAGCGGACCGTCCGATCCGGCTCCTGGGCCTGCGGGCCGAAATGGCAATGCCCGACGATGCCCGAAAGGGACATACGCCGACGCGCGGCGGCTGGTGACGGCGTCGCTTCCTTACCGGTGCAGCGTTCTGCGGGCCGGCTGCAAAATGACCCTGGCAAGCTCTCAAGTCAAAGTTAGGCTGGGACGATGGAATATCAGATCCGCCAGGCCGCGGTCGAGGACGCTGATGCCGTTGTCAGGATGCACACCCTGGCCCATGAGGAATGCTACGGGCACCTTTTGTCCCCGGCGTTCTTCGATGCCCGCCGTGCCAGCATGCCGGTGCGCGTGGAAAAACGCCGACCGTATCTGGACAGCGCCCAGCCGCGAATCATCGCCGTGGACGAGAGTAATGAAATAGTTGGATTTGCCGACGCCGGTACGGGGCGTGACGATGACCTGCCTGGCGAACTTGAGCTTTACTCCATTTACACGCTGAGGCGCACTCATGGCACTGGGCTCGGTGTCGCCCTGTTGAAGGCCGCCCTCGGCGATTTACCCGCCTACCTGTGGGTCCTTGAGGCCAATGTGCGCGCTCAGGCCTTTTACGCCAAGAACGGTTTTCAGCCTGATGGGACGCGTAAGTTGCTTTCACCCGAATGGGAGGAACTACCTGAAATACGGATGGTCCGCTCCGACATTTAGCCGGGCAGGTGTCACGCTGAACGTCGACTGAGGAAGTACCTTACTTTGGCGGTGCGCCCGCAAAGGCACCCGTCCATTAGAGTCGGACAAATGAAACGGGCTGTGATCCTTGGAGGCACTGGCGTTCTCGGCCGCGCGATTGCGTGGCGGCTGATCCGTGCCGGCTGGGCTGTGGACGTGACGGGCCGGGACCGGACCAAGATGCCGGCTGACCTGGCTGCCGCCGGTGCCCGATTTATCGCCGCCGAACGTCGTGACGACGCCGCACTGGCCGGGGTGATGGCCGGTGGTGCCGATCTCCTCGTGGACGCGGTGTGCTACACCGACGCCGACGCCCGGCAACTCCTGCCGCACCTGGCCGCGGTGACCTCGGCCGTCATGCTTTCGAGCAAGGCTGTGTACGTTGACGCCGCCGGCAACCACGTCAATTCCGATGTAGCGCCACGCTTTGATGCGCCGATCCTTGAGAACAATCCGACCATGCGGCCGGGAACCGGGGACTACCAATCCCGGGAAGGCTATGGCGCCAACAAGGTGGCCGCAGAGAACACCCTCCTGGACAGCGGCCATCCCGTGACGGTGATCCGGGCGTCCAAGGTTCATGGTGAGGGCGCCGCCCTGCCCCGGGAATGGATGTTCGTCAAACGGGTGCTCGACCGGCGCCCGGCCGTGTTCCTGGCCCATGCGGGGCAGGGCGCAGACCACACGACGGCAGCGGTGAACACGGCGGCCCTCGTGGAACGGGTTGCCGCCGTGCCCGTGGCACGGATCCTCAACAGCGCCGATCCAGATGCGCCGAATGCCCGGCAGATCGCCGCAGCAATTGCCCGCTACCTGGGCCACCACTGGGAAGAAGTGCTTCTGGATGACAGCGCACCCGCGGGCCTCGGTGACCATCCGTGGGATTTCCGGCCTCCGCTGGTACTGAGCACCAGGGCCTCCCTCGACCTCGGCTATGAACCTGTGGGGACATACGCTCAGACCATCCCGCATCAGGTGGACTGGCTGGTGAAGGCGGCAGCGGCGGGAGCCATGCCGGGAACCGGCGATCCGTCCCTCAAACACTATCTCGACTACGCCCGGGAAGAGCAGTTCACCGCTGGTTCGGCCCTGCGAGCACGTTAACTTCCCCTATGAAGGACTAAGTGTTGAAGACACGAAGGGTTTGTCGACGAGGATGGCGGCCTGTGGATGGTTTTCCTTGGCCCTCGGTGAACGCACCAGCTGGGCGCGCATCTCAAAGCCTTGTTCGGTGAACCGGAGCGCCACCTCCTCGGGTGCGTGCAGTTCCGCCCGGAGCTGGACGTCGTGTCCGTAGGCACGGTCAATCGTGCGGTGGCCGCTGCCGGCGTGGAAGGCGACGAGCGCCGAACCGCCAGGGCGGAGCGCCCTCCAGAACTCGCGCGCGATCGCCGGCAGAGCCGTCGGGGGAGAGTGGATGATCGAGTACCAGGCGAGGACACCGTCCGCAGCCGCGTCGGCCTGGGGCAGGTCCGTCAGCTCTCCCAGCTCGAACAAGAGCCCGGGATGCAGTTGTTGCGCGATCCGGACCATTTCGGGCGACAGGTCCACACCGCTGACGTTCAGCCCCGCGTGGCCGAGGTAACTGGTCATGCGTCCGGCACCGCATCCGACGTCGATCACCGTCCGGTCCGCCGTGCCGCGCATGTGGGCGATGAAGTGGTCCATCATGGCCATATCCAGCGGGGCCTCGAAACTGGTATCCGGGATCACCGCTGAATAGGTCTCGGCGACTGTGTCGTACGCGGATCTGACGTCCATCAAATTTTCCTGGTTTGCCATCAACCGAGCCTAACGGCCATGGCCGGCGAACTCCTGGTGCCGAATTCTTACGTCATGCAACGGGTCCGTGACGCGTTGTGTCGTTGCGCGACTGTGCGTTGCAGCCGGGCTTGGGAACCCGCGTCTGCGGTGGTTGATTGGGGCTACCAGCGCTCGAAAGGACCCGCCATGACGGAACATTCTGACCTCAGCCCGAAGGCACTCCGCCACATTCTCGGACACTTCGCCACCGGACTGACGGTGATCACCGCAGCAACCCAGCACGGGCCGGCCGGTTTCACTTGCCAGTCCTTCGCCTCCCTGTCCCTGGAGCCGGCCCTGGTCACTTTCAGCCCCGCACGGACATCGAGCACCTGGCCGCTGCTGCGTGCGGCGGGTCGGTTTGCCGTGAACATCCTGGCGGCAGAGCACCAGCATCTGGCGGGGCAGTTCGCGCGCTCGGGGACGGACAAGTTCGCCGGCGTCGGCCATTCTCCCTCGCCGCTGGGCAACCCCGTCCTGGATAACGCCCTGGCCTGGGTGGATTGCGAACTCCACCAGGAGTACGACGGCGGCGACCACACGATCGTCGTCGGCGCCGTCCGCGCCCTGGGCGCCCGCCCCGACGCTGAGCCCCTGCTCTTCTACAAGGGACGGTACGCGGGCGTCGGGTCCCGCGCCGGCGCGCTGGAGAGCGCGGCTTGACCGTGTCGGAACCGGAACGGGTTCCGAAGCCGGAGCGGGCGCCGGAACCCGGCAACGCGGAACAGCCGTGCCCGGCAACAGGCGCCCACTGGCTCGAGGGGTGGGTCATCTTCGGAAACGCCTACCCGTAACGGCCGGCGCCGGATCCCCTCCGGCGTCGGCCGCGCCGCGCTGGCGTAAGATGGAAGCACCCGTAGACCCTGGCCGCGGGCGGTGCGAACCGCCGTCGGTACGGATCACGGCGACAGACCATATTCATACTGGAGGGGACCAGAGGCCCGCGGGCCAACACCATGACTGAAGCAGCGAACGGCAAGGCCCGGTTCAGCGCCCGAGAACGCACCGCAGGGGAATTTCCCCACTCCCTACCAGGGCTGCGGACGGAGGTGGTCTTGTTCGACGACTCAGAGCAGATGGTCCAGTCGCTGGGCAGCCATGACGAAGCCCTAAGGTTCATCGAAAACCAGTTCCCCGCCGTCGATTTCCATGTCCGGGGCAACGAGCTTGCGATCAGCGGTCCTGCCGCCGACGTGCCGCGCATCATGCGCCTGCTCAACGAGGTGCGGGGGCTGGTGGCCCGGGGCACCGTCATCACCCCGGCCGTGCTGCAGCAGCTCGTCTCCCTGCTGCGCAGCCAGTCGCTGCAGAACCCCGTGGAAGTGTTGACCACCAACATCCTCTCCACCCGTGGGAAGACCATCCGGCCCAAGACGCTGAACCAGAAGAACTATGTGGACGCGATCGACGCCAACACCGTGATCTTCGGGATCGGTCCGGCCGGTACCGGCAAGACCTACCTGGCAATGGCCAAGGCCGTCCAGGCCCTGCAGCAGAAGGAAGTCAGCCGCATCATCCTGACCCGTCCTGCCGTCGAGGCGGGGGAGCGGCTCGGCTTCCTGCCGGGCACCCTGAGCGACAAGATCGACCCCTACCTGCGGCCCCTGTACGACGCCCTGCACGACATGATGGACCCCGAATCCATTCCCCGTCTCATGGCCGCCGGCACCATCGAGGTCGCCCCGCTGGCGTACATGCGAGGCCGCACGCTGAACGATGCCTTCATCATTCTCGATGAGGCGCAGAACACCACGCCGGAACAGATGAAGATGTTCCTGACCCGTCTGGGCTTCGGCTCCAAGATGGTGGTCACCGGCGACATCACCCAGGTGGACCTGCCCTTCGGCACCCGCTCGGGGCTCAGGATTGTCGAGGAGATCCTGCAGGGAATCGAGGACGTCAACTTCTCGATCCTGGACGCCTCAGACGTCGTCCGGCACCGCCTGGTGGGGGATATCGTCAATGCCTACAGCATCTGGGACGAAGTCCAAAGGAACCGGGTCAAGCACTCTGTTGCCCGGGAAACGCGGGGAGAACACGCATGAGCATTGAGGTCAACAACGAATCCGGCGTCGTCGTGGACGAGGCCGGGCTCGTGGCGCTGTCGCGTTTCATCTTCGAAAGCCTTTACATCCACCCGCAGGCGGAGCTGTCCATTCTGCTCGTGGACGAACCGGCCATGGAAAAGCTGCACCTCGAACTGATGGACGAGCCAGGCTCCACCGACGTCCTCTCCGTCCCCATGGACGAGCTGACCCCGGGCACGCCGGACAAGCCGACGCCGCAGGGCATGCTCGGCGACATCGCCATCTGCCCCCAGGTGGCCGAGGTCCAGGCCCGCAACGCCGGCCACTCCACCCAGGACGAGATGCTGCTGCTGACCACGCACGGCATCCTGCACCTGCTGGGCTATGACCACGCCGAGCCGGAAGAGAAGGAAGAGATGTTCGGGCTGCAGCGCGAACTCCTGACCGCCTTCACCGGCAAAGCGGCCCCGTCCGAGACGGTTCAGTGACCCCACTGATCCTCGCCGGCATGGCGCTGGTGTTCCTTAGCTTTGCCGCAGTGCTGACCGCTGCCGAGTCCGCGTTCAACTTCCTGCCCAGGCACGACGCCGAGCAGGCGGTCCTGAACAGCAGGGGCACCTCGCTCAAACGCATCCTGGCCCAGCCCGTGGGGCACATGCGCGCCCTGCGGTTCTGGCGGGTCTGGTTCGAGATGGCCGCCGCCGTCGCCGTGACCGTGCTCCTTTACAGCATGCTGGACAACGTCTGGCTGGCCGGACTGGCGGCCACCGGCATCATGGCGCTGGTCGGCTTCGTGATCGTGGGGGTGTCCCCGCGGCAGCTCGGCCGGGTCCACTCTGCCGCCCTGGTCCGGTTCAGCGCCCCGCTGGTCCGGTCCCTCTACGCCGTGCTCGGCCCGATCCCGGGCTGGCTGGTGCGGCTCGGCAGCGTCGTGGCTCCCGGCGCGCCGGCCGACAGCGAGGCGTTCTTCAGCGAGGAAGAATTCCGCGAACTCGTGGACCGGGCCACCGAGTCCGACGTGATCGAGGACAACGAGGCCGAGCTGATCCAGTCGGTCTTCGACTTCGGGGACACCCTGGTCCGCTCCGTCATGGTGCCCAGGACAGACATCCTCACGATCGACTCCGGGTCCAGCCTGCACCGGGCGATGTCGCTGTTCCTGCGCTCCGGGTACTCGCGGATCCCGATTATCGGCGAAAACACGGACCAGATCCTAGGCATTGTGTACCTGAAGGACGTTGCCGCCTCGCTCCACAACCTCGGCCCGGACGAGGAACCCCCGGTCGTGGACGAGGTGGCCCGCGAGGTCCGCTACGTGCCGGACTCGAAGCTCGTCAGCGACCTGCTCCGCGAACTCCAGAAGGAATCCACACACGTTGCGATCGTCATCGACGAATACGGCGGAACGGCGGGTCTGGTCACGCTCGAGGACCTCATCGAGGAGATCGTCGGCGAAATCGTGGACGAATACGACACCGAAAGCGCCGAGGCCGTGGCCCTGGGGGACGGAAGCTACCGGGTCAGCGCCCGCATGAGCATCGATGACCTCGGCGAACTCTTCGACCTCGAGCTCGACGACGACGAAGTAGACACCGTGGGCGGCCTGCTCGCCAAGGCCCTCGGGCGGGTGCCGATTGTCGGCAGCACCGTCCAGGTCCACGGACTGTCCCTCCGCGCCGACAGGCTGGAGGGCCGGCGGAACCGCGTCAGCCACATCATTGCGGCCGCCGTAGCAAAAGAACAAACTGACCTTGAAGACCTTCTCGACGAGGCCGCACCAATCCAACAGGGAGTCTCACGTGAGCAAGCAGAATAAGTCCGACGGCGACGCAGCCTACGGCGGCTACCGCGCCGGTTTCTCGGTGCTGGTCGGACGGCCCAATGCGGGCAAGTCCACCCTCACCAACGCCTTGGTCGGTCAAAAAGTCGCGATCACCTCGGCCAAGCCCCAGACCACGCGCCACACAATCCGTGGCATCGTGCACCGGGACGACGCCCAGTTGATCCTCGTTGACACCCCGGGCCTGCACCGCCCGCGCACGCTGCTGGGGAAGCGGCTGAACGAACTGGTCGCCGATACCCTCGCCGAGGTCGACGCGATCGGATTCTGCCTGCCGGCCAACGAGAAAATCGGCCCGGGGGACAAGTTCATTGCCGCCCAGCTCGCCGCCATCCCCAACAAGCCCATCATCGCGATCGTGACCAAGGCCGACACCGTCGACCGCCAGGCCCTCACCGAGCAGCTGCTCGCCGTCGCCGCCCTGGGCCGCGAGGTCCTCGGCGAGGACGGCTGGAAGGACATCGTCCCGGTCTCCGCCACGGACGGCTTCCAGGTCGAGACCCTTGCCGACGTCCTGATCGGTCACATGCCGGCGTCGCCGCCGCTGTACCCCGACGGTCACCTGACGGACGAACCGGAAGCGGTGATGATCGCCGAACTCATCAGGGAAGCAGCCCTCGAAGGCGTCCGCGACGAATTGCCGCACTCCCTGGCCGTCGTCGTCGATGAGATCGTTCCGCGGGAAGGCCGGCCCGAGGACCGTCCGTTCCTGGACGTCCGCGTCAACCTGTACGTCGAGCGGCCTTCCCAGAAGGCCATCATCATCGGCAAGGGCGGTGCCCGGCTCCGCGAGGTCGGCACCAACGCGCGCAAGGCGATCGAGGCGCTGCTCGGTGCCCGGATCTACCTTGACCTGCACGTCAAGGTCGCCAAGGACTGGCAGCGCGACCCGAAGCAGCTCGTCAAACTGGGCTTCTGAGACGCGCTGTTCTTAGGCCGCTATTGTGGCCGTTGGCCCTTCCCGCCGCTCCCAAGAGAGGGCCATCGGCGTTTTCTCAGATTCGGACTCTAAAATGAGCTGACTCCCCGTTCGTTTAGGAAGGCTCAACAAGTGGTTCGACCCCGTGACAACCGTGCCGACGGATCCGCCCCGCCGGCCCGGTCAACAGCCGCTGCCCGGCACACGGCCGATCCCGCCGTTGGTCCGGCCCGCCACCTCGGCTCCGCCCGCCGGACCCCCACCTGGCTGAAAGTCTTTACGGGCGTGGTGGCCGTGCTCTTGGTCGGCGTGATCGCCTTTGGCGCCTACTGGACCATCCGGCTCCAGGGCAACCTCACCAAGGCCCCACTGAGCGCCGGCAGTATCAAGACCGAAGGTGCCGTGAACGATTCGACGGACCGGATGCAGATCCTGATCCTCGGCTCGGACACGCGCGACGGGAAGAACTCGCAGTACGGCACCAGCGATGACGCGACCGGATATGGGCACTCGGATGTGATGATGCTGATGGACATCTCCGCGGACAACAAGCGGGTCAACGTCGTCAGCTTCCCCCGTGACCTGCTGGTCGACATCCCCAAGTGCAAGGATCCGAAAACCAACAAGGAGTACCCGGCTCAGACCGGCGTCATGATCAACTCGGCGATGTCCGAGGCCGGCATCGGCTGCGCCGTGGACACCGTCAACAAGCTCACTGGCCTGGAGATCGACCACTTCATGATGGCCGACTTCAACGCCGTCAAGGAACTCTCCAACGCCGTGGGCGGCGTATCAGTATGTGTCAGCGACGCAGTGTATGACCCCGACTCGAAGCTGCGCCTGCCCAAGGGCACCTCCACCGTCCAGGGCGAGCAGGCCTTGTCGTTCGTGCGCACCCGGCACGCCTTCGGCGACGGCGGCGACCTCGGCCGGATCAAGGCCCAGCAGGGCTTCCTGTCCGCGCTGACCCGGAAAATCAAGGACGACGGCACCCTGACCAACCCGGCCCGGATGCTCGGCATCGCGGACGCGATCACCAAGAACCTGACCATCGACGACGGCCTGGCCTCTGTGCCGACGCTGCTGACCGTGGGCAACCGGCTCAAGAACATCGACGTCGGCAAGGTAGCCTTCGTGGCCACGCCGACAGTCCCGGCCGAAACGGACATCAACCGGCTGCAGCTGGCCGAGCCCGCGGCATCCCAGCTGTTCGCCGCCATGCGCAACGACGTGGACCTGACGGATCCGACCGCGAAGCCGAGCGCTTCCCCGAGTGCCAGCGCCACGCCGACGCCCAGCCCCACCACCCCGGCCTATGACAAGACACAGCAGCCCGTGACCGTGGCCAACGGCTCGGGTGTTCCGGCCCGGACCCAGGAGATCATGCAGGCCATTAAGGGCGCCGGTTTCACCCAGGTGGGCCAGTTGACGGCTCCGCCCGTCGCCGCGACGGCGGTCTACTACGGTGCGGACTACGCTGACGTGGCCGGGGACGTCGCGGCCCTGCTCGGTGTGGCGCCGGACCGGGTGCTCCCGGCCGCCGGAGTTGCCGGTGTCCAGGTCTACCTGGGCAGTGACTTCGCCAACGGGACGCCGACCGCCGCCGCCGCTGCCCCGCAGCTGCCCAAGGACATCGTCAACCAGACAGCCGGCGACACCGTTTGCCAGCAGGCCAACCCGGCACTCATCACCCGCTGACCCGGCAACCAGGAAGGCTCCCGTTCAGATTTTCCTGAACGGGAGCCTTCCTTTTTGTCATGGGTGCTGGACGGCGGCCTTTAGAGGCTCTTCCACGTCCTGCGGGGTCGTGGGGTCGTGGAACACGGTATGGACCTCAACGGCGCACCCGATAGCGCACGTGAAGTACGCGGTTGCCCTGAATTACCACGTCGGGATCCTCCAACAGGTGCTGGGCGTGGACCGACCCGAAGTAGCGCTTGCCGGACCCGAACACGACGGGTACGACGTCCATGCGCACCTCGTCGACCAGGCCCGCGGCAAGCATCTGGCCACCGACGTCACCAGCGGCGACCTCGACGATGCGGTCACCCGCAAGCTCTTGCGCCTTGGCCATGGCTGCCTCGACACCGTCGACGAAGTGAAACGGCGCCTCGGAGTCCCAGCCCTCGGGCTGCGGCCGGTGCGTCACGACGACCACGTGGTCGATCCCGCCCGGAGGCTTCCCGTCCCAGCCGTCCGTCAGGTCGAAGACGTGGCGGCCGACGAGAGTCGCCCCGATCTGGTCCCAGTACGGCCGGGTGTAGTCGTAGGAGGCCTGCGACACCTTAACCTCGCCGCTCTCGTCCAACGGGACGTCACCGTTGGACAACCAGTCGAACAGCGGTCCGGGCTGGTCATTCTCGTCC
Organism: Arthrobacter sp. P1_D12; assembly: GCF_056406175.1. Classification (NCBI taxonomy): domain Bacteria; kingdom Bacillati; phylum Actinomycetota; class Actinomycetes; order Micrococcales; family Micrococcaceae; genus Arthrobacter; species Arthrobacter sp. P1_D12. Next base: position 110,177 of record NZ_JBFUAR010000014.1, on the reverse strand, counting down.
GCGACGAAGCCGTCCACCGACACCGAGCTGTACATGACCACCTTGCCCACGGGGCTCTCCTCTGCTTTGGGTGCCCCCACATTAGCGTGTCGTGAGCTGTCGCTCTAGTAAGAAATCAGCCCGGCCGGCAGCGCCGATGAGCTCCTTGAACCGCGTGCCGGATGAGTGCTGCTGACACAGCGGCTTCCGCAACCGGAAGCACTACCGACTACGCATGCTGCTCATTGGCGGCGGGCTGTCCCACCCCCACCTCAGGTAGGAAGAGTCCCTTTGGAGGTGTTGAATCGGCACCGCATCCGTCACAGCAGGCCGGCTCCGTGGCCGTCGGAAGGGTGTCTGCCGCCGCGTGGGGGACCGTGCAGCAGATGTCGCCGCGCCAGGCGTTGATGCCCTCCCGGAGGGCGATCGCGGCGATGACCAGCGCCGCGCCGGCATCGGCCCACCACCAGCCGAGGGTGCTGTTCAGCACCAAACCCGCGAGCAGGACTGCCGACAGATACGTGCAGAGCAGGGTCTGTTTGGAGTCAGCCACCGCCGTGCGTGATCCGAGCTCCCGGCCGGCCCGGCGCTGGAGCCAGGACAGGACCGGCATGATCACCAGGCTCAGTGCGGCAATCACGATGCCCGGCGTCGAGTGCTGTGCCTCGCCGGCGCCGAGAAGTGACCTGATGGCCTCGGCGGAGACAAAGGCTGCCAGCGCGAAGAATGAGACGGCGATAATCCGCAAGGTGAGGTGTTCACGCCGTTCGGGGTCCTTGGTGGAAAACTGCCACGACAGCGCCAGCGCCGACGCGACCTCAATGATGGAATCGAGGCCAAAGCCGAGGAGCGCCGACGAGTCGGCCGTACCCCCGGCCCACAAAGCCACAACGGCCTCGATGAGGTTATAGCTGATGGTGGCCGCCGCGAACAAGCGGATCCGGCGGCTGAGGACGGCGCGGCGGGCCGGGCTCGGCGACAGTTGGAGGGAAATCATCACAGCGTGCACGTCCCGTCGGGTGCGCAGCAGGCCGGGTCAACCGCCAGCACGACGCCCAGAAGATCTTTGAGGGCATGGCCGAGGCGCTGATCGGCGAGCTCATAGCGGGTCCTTCGCCCCTCCGGCACGGCAACGACCAGGCCGCATCCCCGCAGGCATGTCAGGTGGTTCGACATGCTCTGCCGGGATACCCCGAGGGAATCCGCCAGCTCAGAGGGATAGGACGGCGCAGTCGTGAGGGCAAGCAGGATTTCTGCCCGGGTCGGGTCTGACACGGCATAACCGAACCGTGCCAGCACCGGGGCATGCGTAAGAGTCTCCACAGAATCGAAAGTACAGCTGTCGATGTATTCACGCAAGCGTGTACGCACAGCCCTCCCGGCTGGGTCGGTGCCAGTGACCGGGCCCCCGTGTCACCAGATGCTGACGCGCTCCTGCGGTGCCATCCACATGCCGTCCCGGTCCGTGACGCCGAATGCTGCATGGAAGGCGTCGAGGTTCTTGGCGATGGCGTTCGTGCGGAACTCGTTCGGGGAGTGCGGATCCGTCGCCAGCCGGCGGATGGCCTCTTCGGTCCGGATGACCTGCCGCCACCCCGCGGCCCAGGACGCGAAGAAACGCTGCACTCCGGTCAGGCCGTCGAGCACCGGCGGTTCCTGCCCGTCGAGGCTGATCAGGTAGGCCTTGTAGCCGATGGTGAGCCCGCCCAGGTCGCCGATGTTCTCGCCCAGGGTCAGCTTGCCGTTGACGGTGTGGCCGGGGGCTGCCGTGGGGGAGAGGGCATCGAATTGCGCCACGAGCCGGGCGGCCAGAGCCTCGAACGCGGTGCGGTCATCCTCCGTCCACCAGTTGCGCAGCAGGCCGCTGCCGTCGTACTGCGAGCCCTGGTCATCGAAGCCGTGGCCGATTTCATGGCCGATCACGGCACCGATGCCACCGTAGTTGACGGCGTCATCGGCGTCGGCAGTGAAGAACGGGGGCTGCAGCATGGCCGCAGGGAACACGATCTCGTTCAGGAGCGGATGGTAGTAGGCGTTGACCGTCTGGGGCGTCATCAGCCACTTCTCGCGGTCCACGGGCTTGCCGACCTCGTCGAGGTGGCGGTCGACGTCGGCGCTGTGCGCGCGCTCCACATTCCCCAGCAGATCGGCGGGGTCGATCTCCACGGCGGAGTAGTCGATCCACTTGTCCGGGAAGCCGATCTTGGCGCGGAAGGAGTCCAGTTTCTTCAGGGCCTCGAGCTTGGTTGCCTCGCCCATCCAGGTCAGCGCGGTGATGGACTCGCGGTACGCCTCGATCAGGTTGGCTACGAGGGTCTGCATGCGCGCCTTGTGCCCCTCCGGGAAATGTTCGGCCACGTAGATCTGCCCGACCGCTTCACCGAGGGCCGCCTCGACCACCGCGACGCCGCGCTTCCAACGGTCCTTGATCCGCGGCGTACCGCTCAGGGTGGTGCCATAGAACGCGAAGTTCGCGTCCACGAACTCGGAAGACAGGTACGGGGCGGCCGCGCTGACCACGCGCATGGCGAGCCATCCCTGCCAGGTCGCCAGCGGTTCGGAATCCAGCAGCGAGGCCGCGCCGGAGAAGAAGTCGGGGGTGCTCACCACCAGCTCGGCACGCTTCTCCGGCTCGATGCCGGCCGCGTCGAACCAGTCCGCCAGCAGGGGGAACAGCTCCGCCGCTTCTGCGGCGGACTTCAAGTTGTACGTCTTTTGCGGATTCCGCAATGTCACGTTGTCCCAGTGGTGCGAAGCCAGCGCAGTTTCCAGCGCCACCACGCGTCCGGCCGCCCCCTCAGGGTCGGCAACCTCCGCGAGGCCAAGCATGGCTCCCACGTGTGCACGGTAGGCCTGGACCATCGGGGCGAACTTCGCTTCCCGATAATAGGACTCATCAGGCAGGCCCAGGCCGCCCTGGCCCGTGTAGAGCAGGACCCGGTCCGGGTTTCCGGCATCCGGCGCGGGGTAGATATAAAAGAGTCCGGACACATCGGCGCGGAACAGCCGTCCGGCCAGCGCCACGAGTTCGGGCACCGACGTCGTCGCGAACACCTGCGCCAGCCGCGCCCGGAGCGGGTCCAGGCCCTTGGACTCGACCGCCGCTTCGTCCATGAAGCTGTTGTACAGGTCCCCGATCTTGCGCTCGATGCCGGTAGCCTCCGCACCGCGTGCGGCGGCCTGCCCGATGATCTCCTTCACCGCGAGCTCCGATGCGTCGCGCAGGGCGGTGAAGGTGCCCTCCAGCGCCCGGTCGTCCGGGATGACCGTAGTGTTGAGCCAGCCGCCATTCACATGCTGGTACAGGTCATCCTGCGGGCGGACGCTGGCGTCGATGGTGGACAGATCGATCCCCGAAAGTGGCACGGATGCTCCTTTGAGAGGCAGTCCGGCCCGGAGCGTTTGCCGGCGCACGGTCTGCATGGTGGACGTTACGGTGGTCTGGCTCCTTCATCTTACGCACCCGTGTTACTGTGAAAAGGTGCGCGCAGAACTGCTCCTTCTTAGCTGCCGCGGCGAGGCCTCAGACGCGATCTAGCGCAAGGCCCACCCTCGCTGCGGAGTTTGTGTTGCCCGGCCACCCTTTCACCAAGAATCACAGAAAAGGCCCCGATTGTAATGCGAAACGCACAGAAGCCCTCAGGAATGCCGGTCCACCGCTACATCCCGTTCCAGGACCAGATCACCGTTGAACTGCCGGACCGCACCTGGCCGGACAAAGTCATCACCAAGGCCCCGCGCTGGTGCGCCGTGGACCTGCGCGACGGCAACCAGGCCCTCATCGATCCCATGAGCCCCGCCCGCAAGCTGAAGATGTTCGACCTGCTGGTCCGGATGGGCTACAAGGAGATCGAGGTCGGGTTCCCCTCGGCATCGCAGACGGACTTCGACTTCGTCCGGCAGCTGATCGAGGGCAACCACATCCCGGACGACGTCACGATCCAGGTGCTGACCCAGGCCCGCGAACACCTGATCGAGCGGACCTACGAGTCCCTGGTCGGCGCGAAGCAGGCAATCGTCCACCTCTACAACTCCACGTCCGTCCTGCAGCGCCGCGTGGTCTTCAACCAGGACGAGGACGGCATCCTCGACATCGCCCTGCAGGGTGCGCGGCTGTGCAAGAAGTACGAGGAAACTCTCGCCGATACGCACATCACCTACGAATACTCGCCCGAGTCCTTCACCGGCACCGAGCTGGAGTACGCCATCCGGGTCTGCAACGCGATCGCCGACGTCTTCGAGGCCTCGGCTGACCGTCAGGTCATCATCAACCTGCCCGCCACGGTGGAAATGGCCACCCCCAATGTCTACGCCGACTCCATCGAGTGGATGAGCAGGAACCTGCACCCGCGCGAAGGCATCATCCTGTCCCTGCACCCGCACAACGACCGCGGCACCGGCGTCGCCGCGGCCGAGCTGGGCTACCTGGCCGGGGCAGACCGGATCGAGGGCTGCCTCTTCGGCAACGGCGAGCGGACCGGCAACGTGGACCTGGTGACCCTGGGCCTGAACATGTTCGTCCAGGGCATCGACCCGATGATCGACTTCTCCGACATCGACGAAATCCGCCGCACGGTGGAGTACTGCAACCAGCTGCCGGTGGCCGAGCGGTCCCCGTACGGCGGAGACCTCGTCTTCACGGCGTTCTCCGGTTCGCACCAGGACGCGATCAAGAAGGGCCTGGAGGCCCTCGAAAAGGACGCTGCCGCGGCGGGCAAGGACGTGGCCGACTACACCTGGCAGGTCCCGTACCTGCCGGTGGACCCGAAGGACCTCGGCCGGAGCTACGAGGCGGTCATCCGGGTCAACTCGCAGTCCGGCAAGGGCGGAGTCGCCTACCTGCTCAAGAACGAGCACAGCCTCGACCTGCCGCGCCGCGCCCAGATCGAGTTCTCCGGCGTCATCCAGAAACGGACCGACACGGTGGGCGGAGAAGTCAGCGGACCCCAGCTGTGGCAGGTCTTCCAGGACGAATACCTGCCCTCGGGCTCTGCCGACACGCAGTGGGGCCGCTACGCCCTCGGTTCGATCAGCACGGAGACGGACGAAGACGGCGACATGACCTTGACCGCCGCCCTGAAGATCGACGGGACCCAGGTCCGCCGGACCGGGACCGGGAACGGCCCCATCGCGGCCCTGCTGAGCATCCTGCGCGAGGACGGCGTGGACGTCCGGGTCCTGGACTACAGCGAACACGCACTCTCCGAGGGCGGCAGCGCCCTGGCCGCCGCGTATGTCGAATGCGCCGTGGGGGAGCGCGTGCTCTGGGGCGTGGGGATCGACGCCAACACGAGCACGTCAGCCCTCAAGGCCGTCATCTCAGCCGTCAACCGCGCCATCCGGGACGCCCGCGCCTGATCCGTCCCTGCCTGCTCCGTCCGAGGACGGGCAGGCACTGTCAAACAACGCATAACTGCGCCGCCGGAAACACTCCGGCGGCGCAGTATTTTGCCTCCGTCTTTTACCTCCGTCTTTTACCGTTCTACCTCGGCGGCGGTGCCCATACCGTGATTCCGTAAAGACAGTGCGAAGATTAACTGTGGTCCAACAATCCTTTGCTGCGCGTGCCTACCGTGATGACGCCGTCGTGCTGCGCACCCATAAGCTGGGCGAGGCCGACCGGATCATCACCCTGTTGACCAAGCACCACGGCCAGGTGCGGGCGGTGGCCAAGGGGGTCCGGCGCACCAGCAGCCGGTTCGGCGCCAGACTGGAACCGTTCATGGTGGCCGATCTCCAGCTGATTTCCGGGCGCACCCTGGACGTCGTCACGCAGGCCGTGGCCAAGGGCGCCTACGGCGGGAACATCGCCGCGGACTATGGCCGGTACACGGTGGCGGCCGCCATGACCGAGACGGCGGAGAAGCTCACCGACGTCGACGGCGAAGCCGGCACCGCCCAGTACAACCTGCTGGTGGGGGCCCTCGCGTCCCTGAGCCGGGGCGACCACGCCCCCGAACTCATCCTGGATTCCTACCTGCTCCGCGCCCTCGCGACCGGCGGCTGGGCGCCCAGCTTCACCGACTGCGCCCGGTGCGGTGCGCCCGGGCCGCACACCGCCTTTTCCGCGCCGCTCGGCGGCATGGTCTGCCACGGGTGCCGGCCGCCGGGATCGCCCGCGCCGGCCCCGGAGACGGTGCTCCTCCTGGGTGCCCTGCTCACCGGAAACTGGACGACGGCGGATGCCTCCGCGTCCGTCCACCGCCGGGAAGCGGCCGGCCTGGTAGCCAGCTACCTCCAGTGGCACCTGGAACGAGTCCTGAAATCCCTCAAACATGTGGAGCGAACGTAAAAGTGGCATTGGGAAGAAGCCTGGGAAAGAACCTGGAGAAAAGCCAGGCGAAACAGTTCAACGGCCGGCGGCGGACCACCCCGGTGCTGGCTCCGTATCCGCACCCGTCCGGCGCTGTTCCGCCCGCGATTCCCGCGGAGTTCATCCCGCGGCATGTGGCGATCGTCATGGACGGCAACGGGCGCTGGGCGAACCAGCGCGGTCTGCCCCGGATCGAGGGCCACAAGGCGGGGGAGCCTGCCCTGCTGGACGTCATGGCCGGCGCGATCGAGCTGGGGATCGAATACGTCAGTGTGTACGCCTTCTCCACCGAGAACTGGCGTCGGTCCCCCGAGGAGGTGCGCTTCCTGATGGGCTTCAACAAGGACGTCCTGCGCCGGCAGCGGAACCAGCTCGATGAATGGGGGGTCCGGATCCGCTGGTCCGGGCGGCGCCCGAAGCTGTGGGGCTCGGTGATCCGCGAACTCGAAGAGGCCGAGGACTACACCCGGGGCAACAGCACCTGCACCCTGAACATGTGCGTCAACTACGGCGGACGGGCCGAGATCGCCGACGCCGTCTCCGCGATCGCGGAGGAAGTGGCCCAGGGCCGGCTGAAGCCGGGGGCCATCACCGAGCGGACCATCCAGAAGTTCCTCGACGAGCCGGACCTGCCGGACGTGGACCTGTTCCTGCGCAGTTCCGGGGAACAGCGGCTCTCCAACTTCATGCTCTGGCAGTCGGCCTATGCCGAGTTCGTGTTCATGGACACCCTGTGGCCGGACGTGGACCGGCGGACGCTGTGGGACGCCGTCGAGATCTATGCACAGCGGGACCGCCGCTACGGTGGAGCCATCGACGCCGCTCCCGCCGCGGGCGGCCAGGTCAGCTGATCCGCGTCAGTCGTAGACGTACGCCCTGATCCACCGGGACAGCCGGGCATAGGCGTCCGCGCGGACCCGCGGGGCGGAGAGGAAGACGTCATGCAGGGCGCCGTCAATCCGCTCCAGCGTCACGGTGCGGCCCAGGCTGAGCGCGCGGAGGGCGATTGTGTTCACGTCCAGGACCGCGTCCGTGCGGCGCATGGACTCCTTCCAGAACATCCCGTTGGCGCTGGCGCCCGAGATGAGCACCAGGATGGGCACATCGATGTTCAGCCCACGCGCCACCCTGGACTGGCCGGCGAGCACGGCGCTGAGCCAGCCGGCGCGGACCGGAAAGGCGTGCGGCGGACGGTAGGCATCGTCCAGGGCCCATTCGCCTTCCGCGGCGCTGCTGATGCTGCGCCAGTAGAAGGCCCGCTCGGGCAGCCGGATCACCGACTCCGGCCAGAACCGGGCGAACGGCTCCACCATGGTCCGCGCGGCCCGGCGCAGGGCGGGGCTGCCGTGGACTTCCAGCCAGGGGCTGTCCAGGACCAGCTGTGACACCATCCCCGGATGCCGGTCGGCCCACAGCGCCGCGATCAGGCCGCCGGTGGAGTGTCCCATCAGCGTCACCTGCGGCGGCGTGGCGTCCGGCCTGAGCGAACCGATGATCCCGAGCGCTGCAGTGATTTCGGCGTCGTAGTTGTCCAGGTCCGCGACGTAGCCGCCGTGGGTGCCCGGGCGCAGGCTGCGGCCATGGTTGTGCATGTCGAGGGCGAAAAACTCAAACCCCTGCCCCGCCCAGAATTCCGCGAGTTCCTCATTGAAGAAGTAGTCACTCCAGCCGTGCAGGAACAGCACAGCCCGGGCCGGCAGCGCCGATGGTGCCGGCGGGAGCGGAGTGTGGCGGACCAGGGTGGCAGTGCGCAGCACACCGTCAGGGCTGACGGCCTCAAAGGTGCACGCCTGGAAATCCTCCCCGAGAATGTCGGTCCGCCACTGCATCGACTTTCCTCCTGTGTTGCTGAGTGCCTGCCCGGACTAGGCCGCGGACGCAGCGGCCCGGCCCGCGGAACGTCCGGAGAAGAGGCATCCGCCCAGGAACGTTCCCTCGAGTGCCCGGTAGCCGTGGATTCCGCCGCCGCCAAACCCTGCGGCTTCACCGGCCGCGAACAGCCCGGGCACGGGCTGCCCGGCGGCATCCAGGACCCGCGACTGCAGGTCCGTCTGCACACCGCCAAGGCTCTTGCGCGTCAGGACCGAGAGCCGGACGGCGAGCAGGGGACCGCGCCGCGGATCCAGCAGCCGGTGCGGCGGGGCGACCCGCATGATCTTGTCGGTGGCGAAACGCCGCGCTGCCCGGATCGCCGCCAGCTGCGGATCCTTGCCCATCCCGCTGGCAAACTGCCGGTCCCGGTCGCGGATCAGCTGCTCCAGGGCCGCGGGGTCGATGAGCTGCACACCCGTCAGATCGTTCATCTGCCCGGCGAGCCCGGCGGGGTCCGCTGCCTGCAGGAAGTCCACCCCGCGTTCCAGGAACCGCTGCAGCGGCGTATCGCTGCCGGGCTTCAGCCGTGAGACCAACCGACGGACGTCCTTGCCCGTGAGATCCGGGTTCTGCTCGGATCCTGACAGCGCGAACTCCTTCAGCGCGATGCTGCGGTTCAGGACGAACCATGAATGGGCATGTCCCGTGGCCAGGATGTGGCGCAGGGCGCCGAGCGAATCGAAGCCCGGAAACAGGGGAGGCGGGAGCATCCGCCCCGTCGCGTCCAGCCACAGGGCCGACGGTCCGGGCAGGATCCGGATGCCGTGCCGCGGCCAGACCGGGGCATGGTTGTGGATACCTTCCGGGTAATGCCACATCCGGTCCCCGTTGATGAGGTGTCCGCCGGCGCGGCCCACAGCCGGGAGGAAGTCCCCGTCCACGGATGCCGGCACGCCACTCAGCATCCGCTCCGGCGCCGCGCCGCCTGGCCACTGCTTGCGGACCACATTGTGGTTGCCGCCGATGCCGCCGCTTGTTACCACCACGGCCGCGGCCGCAGCCTCGAAAGTACCGGCCGGGCGTCGTGAAGAGCTTTCGCCCCGGCCTGCGCCGCTGGCTTCGAGCAGTTCGCCACGCACGCCGCTCACCCGGCCCGCGGTTTTCACGAGCCCGGTGGCGCGGTGGCGGAAATGGAAGGACACGCGGCCGGCGGCTTCGCCTTCGCGCAGCTTGGAAAGGAAGGGGGCCACCAGCGCCGGTCCCGTGCCCCACGCGACATGGAAGCGCGGGACAGTGTTGCCGTGGCCGTCCGGGCCGTAGCCGCCGCGTTCGGCCCACTGGACCAGGGGAAACAGCCCGACGCCCAGCGCGGCGAGCCAGCCACGCTTCTCACCGGCGGCGAAGTTCACGTACGCCGCCACCCACTCCTTCGCCAGGGCGTCCTCCGGCCGGTCGAATCCCGCCGACGCATGCCAGTCGGCTAGGGCCAGCTCTTCACTGTCCCGCACCCCGAGCCGCCGCTGCTCCGGAGTGTTGACCATGAAGAGGCCGCCGAAGGACCAGTGCGCCTGGCCACCGACGGAGGCCTCGGGTTCCTGATCGAGCACCGCCACCCGGCGGCCGGCGGCATAGGCCTGGGCCGCGGCCACGAGCCCTGCCAGGCCGGCGCCGACCACCACAACATCGGCCTCGATCCCGCGACCCGAAGCCCCACGGCCGCCCGTTCCGACACCCTCATTGCTGGTCATGGCTTCATGCTAACTCGCGCCGGCGCACTTCCGCCGCCGGGCCCGGGCGCGGGGCGCCGCAGTCACAACGACAGTCACAACGGGCAGTCACAACCGTGCCGGCGCGTGCGCTGGTTTGGTCTGCGCGGCCCGAACCGGAAAACTAGAGGCATGCGCGTATATCCCACATTTTTCCGGCTGGCCTTCTCATGGATGGACGCCGAACGCGCCCATAAGATCGGGTTCAAGGCCATCCGCCTCGCTCACACCTGCGGTGCCGGGCGGTTGCTGCAGAAGTTCACCGCCCCCGCGGCGTCGCTGCAGACCCAGGCGTTTGGCCTGACCTTCCCGTCCCCATTCGGCCTAGCGGCCGGTTTCGACAAGGAAGGCCACGGCATCGAGGCGCTGGCGGAGCTCGGCTTCGGCCATGTGGAGGTCGGCACCATCACCGGCCAGGCCCAGCCCGGGAACCCGGCGCCGCGGCTGTTCCGCCTCGTGGAGGACAGGGCCGTCGTCAACCGCATGGGGTTCAACAACGACGGCGCCGCGGCGGTGGCCCCGCGCCTGAAGTCCGCCCGCGCCGCCCTGCAGCGCCAGCACCCCGGCGTCCGGCCCGTGATCGGGGTGAACATCGGCAAGAGCAAGGTGGTCGGGCTCGAGGATGCGGTGTCCGATTACCTGATCAGCGCGCGCAGCCTGGCCCCCGCTGCGGACTATCTCGTGGTGAACGTCAGCTCGCCCAACACCCCCGGTCTTCGGCTGCTGCAGGACGTGGAGACCCTGCGCCCGCTGCTGGCCGCAGTGGGGGAGGAGGCGGACAAGGCCGCCGGCCGCCACGTTCCCCTCCTGGTCAAGATCGCGCCCGACCTCAGTGATGAGGACATCGACGACGTCGCGCGCCTGGCGCTTGACTTGAAGCTGGACGGCATCATCGCCACCAACACCACGATCGCCCGCACCGGGCTCGCCTCCAGCCCCGACAAGGTTGAGGCGTGCGGGGCAGGAGGTCTTTCCGGGGCGCCCCTGAAGAAACGGTCCCTGGAGGTCCTGGCCCGGCTCAAGTCCGTCACCGGCGGAGCGCTGACCCTGGTCTCGGTGGGGGGCGTCGAAACGGCACAGGACGTGCAGGAACGGCTGGACGCCGGCGCCACCCTCGTCCAGGGCTACACGGCGTTCCTTTACGAGGGACCTTTCTGGGCCGCGCGCATCAACCGGCTGCTGGCCACCCACCCGAGCCGGCGCTAGACCTTACGCTGCGATCGGGCCCGGACCGGTCGCCGCAACCAGGAAGCCCCCGGCAGGTGACTGCCGGGGGCTTCCTGGTTGAAGAATGGTGGAAGGGAATGTCAGGCGGGGAACTCGCCGCGCCGGACCTGGGGTTTGGGCAGGCGCAGGCGGCGGAACTGCAGGGAGCGCATGGAGCCGTACCAGACGGTGCCGCGCTCGACGTCGCCGAACCTTTCGCCGAGCCGTTTCTTGAGCTTGCGGGAGAGGATGAAGACGTCCACGAAGACCGCGAGGAACATGACCCAGAAGGCGCCCAGGACGTAGACCATCTGTGCGCTGGAGGCCGGCACGAGCAAGGAGATGATGACAAACAGCAGGGCGCCGAACATGAGGAACTCGCCAAGGCTGAAGCGGGCATCGACAAAGTCACGGGCAAACCGCTTCTGCGGACCCTTGTCCCGCAGCGGCAGGAACTTATCGTCACCGGTGTCCATGGCCTGCCGCATCTTGAGCCGCTGCTCCGTGACGGCGGCGCGCTCGGCCGCCTTGGAAGCCTTGCGGTCCTCCGGCACGAGGGGCCGTTTGCGGGCCGCCTCCTGGGCGCTGCGCTTGGGCGTGGGTGCGCCCTTGCCGGTCATGGCGCTACGGGCTGCTGCCTCGGATGCCTGCTGGTCAACTACGTCCTGCGCCGATGGCGCTTCCTTTTTACGTCCAAACACCCCTAAAGAATACCCCGCAGACACGGGCCCGAGACCCAGCCCACACGGCGCAGGCCCGGGCGTGACGCTGTTTGTAGTGATTCAGAGCACGGGTAGTGTTTTGGCCATGACTTCATCTACCGCGGGGAACCCGCAGACCACCATGGACCACGAGGGCACCATCGATGCCGAGGCCCTCCGCCAGGCCGTTGCCGAATCGTTCGACGAGACGATTGGCCAGCTGACGGACCTTGTCGCCATTCCGGGCATCGCCTGGCCCAGCTTTGATCCCGCCCCGTTGAACCGCAGCGCCGACGCCGTCGCCAGCCTCGTGCGGGCCAGCAGCTTCGACGACGTCCGGATCCTCCGCTGCGACAAGGAAGACGGGACGCCCGGCGGGCCCGCCGTCGTCGCCCGCCGCCCGGCCGCGGAGGGCAAGCCGACAGTCCTGCTGTACGCCCACCACGACGTCCAGCCCACCGGCGACCTGGCACTGTGGGAAACCGACCCCTTTACCGCCGTCGAGCGCGACGGCAGGCTCTTCGGCCGCGGTGCCGCCGATGACAAGGCCGGCATCCTGGCGCACATCGCCGCCTACTCTGCGGTCACGCGCGTGCTCGGTGACGAACTGGGCCTGGGCGTGACGTTCTTCTTCGAAGGCGAAGAGGAGGCCGGCTCGCCAACGTTCCGGCAGTTCCTGGAAACCCACCGCGAGCTGCTCCGCGCCGACGTGATCGTCGTGGCCGACTCCAGCAACTGGAAGGTCGGCATTCCAGCCCTCACCACCAGCCTGCGCGGCCTGGTGGACGGCACCATCGAGGTCAAGGTCCTGGACCACGCCGTGCACTCGGGCATGTTCGGCGGCCCCGTGCTCGACGCCCCGACCCTGCTGGCCCGCCTGATCTCGACCCTCCACGACCACGAGGGCAGTGTCGCGATCAAGGGCCTGGTGAGCCGCGATGACGTGGTTGTCGACCTCACCGAGGAGGAGTACCGCGCCGACGCCTCCGTGCTCGACAGCGTGAAGCTCGCCGGGACCGGCAGCATTGCCTCACGCATGTGGACCAAGCCCGCCCTGTCCATCATCGGCTTTGACGCCCCGGCCGTGGACGTGGCCTCCAACACCCTGCTGCCGCGGGCCCGGGCCAAGTTCAGCCTGCGCCTGGCCCCAGGGCAGGACCCGGCAGCCGCCATGGAGGCTGTCCGCCAGCACGTCGAAACCCACGCCCCGTTCGGCGCTGAGGTGGTGTTCACCCCGGGGGAGAGCGGCAACTCCTTCCTGACGGACACGAGCTCGAAGGCCGCGTCCGTGGCCATGTGGGCCCTGGGCGAGGCCTGGGGTGTGCCCGCCGTCGAAATGGGGATCGGCGGATCGATTCCCTTCATCGCGGACCTCACCGAGCTCTACCCGGACGTGCAGATCCTGGTCACCGGCGTCGAGGATCCCGATTCCCGGGCCCACAGCGCCAACGAATCGTTGCACCTGGGCGACTTCCGGAACGCGATTGTCGCCGAGGCCCTGCTGCTCGCGCGCCTGAACAACGAAGGCGCGCTCTAGCCCCCGCGCCTGGCGGGTCCCGGGGAACATCCAGCCGTCTCCCACGGTTACGTCAGAAGTTAGAGCTACGGGGCTGCGCGAAGTAGCATGTAGCTATAGCCCATACCGTTTAAGTAGGGGCGGGCACCGTGCGAGCGGGGCCGCCACCACCGTTGCAAGAAGGTAGGCCATGAGCACTACAACCAATGAAAACAGCGCCGGCAACTCTGCCGCCGAGGCCGGCGAGCTGGCCACGCACGAGGTCATGCTGACCGATGTCGCGGCTGGAAAGGTCCGCAGCCTGCTGGAGCAGGAAGGCCGCACCGATCTGCGCCTCCGCGTTGCCGTGCAGCCCGGCGGTTGCTCCGGCCTGATTTACCAGCTCTACTTCGACGAGCGGCTGCTCGACGGGGATGCAGTGCGCGACTACGACGGGGTGGAAGTCGTCGTCGACAAGATGAGCGTTCCTTACCTCAGCGGTGCCAGCATCGACTTCGAGGACACCATCGCCAAGCAGGGCTTCACGATCGATAACCCGAATGCCGGCGGGTCCTGCGCCTGCGGAGATTCTTTCCACTAATTCCTTCCACTAAGGCCGGGCATTTTGCCCGGCCTTAGTGCCGCAGGATCCTCAACGAGCAGCGCCTACAAAAAGCTCCCGACGCACGGTGTGGACATGTGGGCGAAAACTCTCGGGGAGCGGTAAGCTCTACACCGAGTAGTAAAACTTTTCGTTTGCCCTGCCCGTCATTTGCGGGGCAACAGCAACAAGTAGGAAGGGCCGTCTGTGAGTTCGCAGAACCGAACCGGCAGCCGACGCAAACAGATCACTACGATCACTGGCTTGGCACTAGCCGGCGCGTTGGCTTTGACTGGATGTTCACCAGAGGTACAGAAGGGCTGGTTGCCCACCGAGCGTGGCACCACCAATCACACTGACCTCATCATGGACCTCTGGGTCAACTCATGGATTGCCGCGCTGGTCGTCGGCATCATCACCTGGGGCCTGATGATCTGGTGCATCGTCGCGTACCGGCGCCGCAAGGGAACCGTGGGCTTCCCGCGCCAGAACAGCTTCAACCTTCCGCTTGAAGTGTTCTACCTGACGATCCCGCTGTTCATGGTCCTGGTGTTCTTCTACTTCACCGACCGCGACCAGCAGTCGATCGATGACCGCTCAACGCCGGCCGACGTCGTCGTCGACGTCCGTGGCAAGCAGTGGGCGTGGGACTTCAACTATTTGAAGGGCAACGTCGTCACCGAGGACGTGCACGAAGCGGGCGTCCAGGCGCACTTGACCGGTAACGACGTGGACAAGAACAAGCTGCCCACCCTGTACCTGCCGGTCAACAAGTCGGTTGACCTCGAGCTCAACGCGCGCGACGTCATCCACTCTTTCTGGGTTCCTGCCTTCCTGCAGAAGCGCGACATGATTCCCGGCAAGACCAACTACATCCGGTTGACGCCCACCAGGGAGGGCACCTACGACGGTAAGTGCGCCGAACTCTGTGGCGAGTACCACTCCGAAATGCTGTTCCGCGTGAAGGTTGTCTCCGAGTCGGAGTTCCAGGCGCACATGAACCAGCTGCGCCAGGACGGGAACACCGGCCTGCTCGGTGAAGAGTACGACCGCAACCCGGCCCCGGCCGAAACCAAGTAAGGGGAGCGACGTGGCAACTTACACTCAATCCGCCGGGATCCTCGAGGCTCCCGTAGTACCGAAGTCCAAGGGACGCATCGTCGTCAACTGGATCACCTCGACCGACCACAAAACGATCGGGTACATGTACCTGATCGCGTCGTTCATCTTCTTCTGCTTCGGCGGCATCATGGCGCTGCTGATCCGTGCCGAACTCTTCGAGCCCGGCATGCAGATCCTGCAGACCAAAGAGCAGTACAACCAGCTCTTCACCATGCACGGCACCGTCATGCTGCTGATGTTCGCGACGCCGCTGTTCGCCGGCTTCACCAACGTCATCATGCCGCTGCAGATCGGTGCCCCCGACGTCGCCTTCCCGCGACTTAACGCACTGGCCTTCTGGTTCTTCCTCTTCGGCTCCACGATCGCCGTCTCCGGGTTCATCACCCCGCAGGGTGCCGCGTCGTTCGGCTGGTTCGCGTACGCGCCGCTGTCCAACACGACGTTCAGCCCCGGCGTGGGCGGTGACCTCTGGGTCTTCGGCCTGGCGCTCTCCGGCTTCGGCACCATCCTCGGCGCCGTCAACTTCATCACCACCATCATCTGCATGCGCGCCCCGGGCATGACCATGTGGCGGATGCCGATCTTCACCTGGAACGCCCTCGTGACCTCCATCCTGGTCCTGATGGCCTTCCCGCCGCTGGCCGCCGCGCTGTTTGCCCTCGGCGCCGACCGCCGCTTCGGTGCGCACATCTTCGATCCCGAGAACGGCGGTGCCGTCCTCTGGCAGCACCTGTTCTGGTTCTTCGGACACCCTGAGGTATACATCATCGCGCTGCCGTTCTTCGGCATTGTCTCCGAGATCTTCCCGGTCTTCAGCCGCAAGCCGATCTTCGGCTACAAGGGCCTGGTCTACGCGACCATCTCCATCGCCGCCCTGTCCGTGACTGTGTGGGCCCACCACATGTACGTCACCGGCTCGGTCCTGCTGCCGTTCTTCTCCTTCATGACGATGCTCATCGCCGTTCCGACCGGTGTGAAGTTCTTCAACTGGATCGGCACCATGTGGCGCGGTTCCATCACGTTCGAGACCCCCATGCTGTGGAGCATCGGCTTCCTGGCGACGTTCCTCTTCGGCGGCCTCACCGGCATCATCCTGGCCTCGCCGCCGCTGGACTTCCACGTCTCGGACTCCTACTTCGTGGTGGCGCACTTCCACTACGTGGTCTTCGGCACCGTCGTGTTCGCCATGTTCGCCGGGTTCTACTTCTGGTGGCCCAAGTGGACCGGCAAGATGCTCAACGAGCGCCTCGGCAAGATCCACTTCTGGATGCTGTTCCTGGGCTTCCACGGCACCTTCCTGATCCAGCACTGGCTCGGCGTCGAGGGCATGCCCCGCCGCTACGCCGACTACATGCCGCAGGACAACTTCACGTGGATGAACCAGTTCTCCACCATCGCCTCGTTCGTCCTCGGCGCCTCGCTGATTCCGTTCTTCTGGAACGTCTACATCACCTGGCGCAGCAACGAGCGTGTGGAAGTTGACGACCCGTGGGGCTTCGGTGCCTCGCTGGAATGGGCCACGTCCTGCCCGCCGCCGCGCCACAACTTCACCTCCCTGCCCCGCATCCGCTCCGAACGTCCTGCCCTGGACCTGCACCACCCGGAGCTCTCCCAGTCCTACACCGCGGATTCGCCTGCTCCGGCAGCAGCGGCTCTCGGTAACGCCGACCAGAAGGACACCGCCAAGTGAAAATCGAATCAAGGATCTTTGGCTTCGGCGTCTTCTTCTTCGTGCCCGTTGCATTCATCTACGGATACCTGACCAACTGGACTGAATGGGTGGGCGCACTGGCCATCCTGCTGGTTGGCGGACTCGCCGGCATGATCGGCGCTTACCTCGGCTTCACCGGCCGCCGCGTGGGCATGCGCCCCGAGGACCGCAATGACGCCGAGATCCACGAAGGCGCCGGCGAGCAGGGACACTTCAGCCCCTGGAGCTGGTGGCCGCTGATGCTGGGCCTGTCCTGCGCCGCAGGGTTCCTCGGCCTCGCCGTGGGCTGGTGGATCGTCTTCATCGCCGGCGGGATGGCAGTGGTCGCACTGGTCGGCTGGGTCTACGAGTACAGCCGCGGTGACCACGCGCACTAGCGCCCACCCGGACTAAAAGTTCAGAACGCACGACGGCGGGCCCCTGCATGCCCAGCCCCCTGCGCAGCGTCCCTCCTGGAGGGCGGCACCGCACTGCGGGCCGTCGAATGGGAGCGGCGAAGGCCTCAGGCGGCCGCTGCCGATTCCAAGAGGATTCCGAGTTCTTCCAGTGCACCCTCGGCCTCTGCGGGGCTGCAGGAGGCCGGGAGGGCGTCCGCAGCAACGGCCAGCTCCACCTCACAGCCGCACTCGAAGTCCTCGGTCATGACCTCCAGCAGCGAGCGGGCGTCGACGCCTGGCCTGCCGTCCTTGCTGATGGTCACCGGGAGGCCGGTCGCCGTGACCGCCCGGACAAATACTGCCGCCGGCCGGGCGTGGAGGCCGATGGCGGCCGTGACGATTGCCTTGCGAACTGGCAACGGGACTCCCTCATGCTGGTGTTGTTCTGTACGTGTCGCTGCTGCACGGGCTGGCCACGCGACCGGTGACCCAGGTGGAGGGCGTCCGGCAGGCAGTCCGTCAGACCGGGCGGGCGGCATTGCCCCGGCTCCGGCCTGTACCTACAAGGGTAGCGTCGGGGGAGTGCCCGGCACGACTTGAGTCGGCGGCGTGGTCTAGACCTGCCGGGTCACGGGCTTACCCTTGAGATATGAGTCTATTTCCCGCGCCGGGCCGCAACCGGAGGCTGAACCATGGCGTCCACTAACGCGTCCAAGATGATTGGCGAGATCGACCGTCAGAGCGGGGTGCCGATCTACGTGCAGTTGCGCGAGATCCTCCGGGCGCACATCGCGGCCGCGTGCCCGCCCGGATCTGCGCTGCCCTCCGAGCGGGACCTCGCCCAGCGCTTCGGCCTCGCCCGGATGACCGTGCGCCAGGCCATCGATGCCCTCGTGGGTGAGGAAGTGATTGAACGCGTCGTGGGCCTGGGCACGTTTGTGCGCAAACCCAAACTGGATCTCCAGGTCAAGCTGACTTCCTACAGCGAAGAGATGCAGCGCCGCGGCATGGTTCCGGCCGCCAAGGTCCTGAGCTTCGAGCAGATTGGCGCCAGCGCGTTCCTGGCCCGTGAGCTGCAGTTGGAGGAGGGGACACCCCTGGTCCGGTTCCGGCGCCTCCTGTTGGCGGACAACGAACCGATGAGCGTGGACGAAAACTTCATCCCGGCCCACCGGGTCCCCGGCCTGCTGGATGGCGAACCGCCCACATCCCTCTACAACGTGCTGAGCGAACGCTACGGGCTGGTGATGGAATGGGGCGAGGACATGATCGAGGCGACGGCTGCGTCGCCGTCCACGGCCCGTCTCCTGAACGTCGAGGTCGGAACCCCGCTGCTCAAGATCCAGCGCCACGCGTTCGTGGCCCGCGCGATGGTGGACTACTCCGTGTCCTACTACCGGGCTGACCGCTACAAGCTCTGGGTGCCCCTGCAGCGCCCCGGCGTCCGGCCTACCCGGAACTATGCCTCGGGGTACCGCCCCTAACTACAACAACGCGGGGCACTGCGCGCCCGTCCCGCCGAGGGGGTTAGGGTGCGAAGTGCACCGCGTTGCTGTCGTTTCTGTCGTCTCCGGGGAAGCGGGAAGGCCCGGTCCCCAAGGGGATCGGGCCTTCCTGTGTGGTGCTGGGTGCCGCCTAGTGGCTCAGCGACTTCGACTCAGCAGTTTCGATCGCTTCGTGGGCGCCGTGGTGGCCGTGAGCGGCCTCCAGCTCAGCCGGAGTGGCCGGAGCAACCCGGTCTTCGAAGAACCAGCGGGACAGCTTCGCGCGGCGCTTTTCCTTGCGGTCCACGACGCCGTGCTCGTTCGGCACCGCGGGCAGCGGGGCCGGTGACTCGAAGCCGACCAGCTTGTAGCGCTTGTATTCATCCAGCGGGGCGTGGACCTCGATGAACTCGCCGTGCGGAAGTCGCACGATGCGGCCGGTTTCACGGCCGTGCAGGGCAATCTCGCGGTCCTTGCGTTGGAGCGCCAGGGCGACCCGCTTGGTGACGATGAACGCGATGACCGGGCCGATGAAGAACAGTGCGCGCAGCCAGTAGGTCACATCGTTCAGGGCCACGTGGAAGTGGGTGGCGATGAGGTCCGAGCCGGCCGCTGCCCACATCACGCAGTACCAGACGAAGCCGGCCATGCCGATTGCCGTACGGGTAGGAGCGTTGCGGGGGCGGTCCAGGACGTGGTGTTCGCGGTTGTCCTTGGTGATCCAGCGTTCAATCCACGGGTAGGCGAACATGACCGTGAAAAGGATGCCCGCCGGGACGAGTGCCGGCAGCAGCACGTTGAACGTGAACATGTGGCCGAACCAGATCTGCTCGACCTTCCAGTCGCCGATCGTGCCCGGCATCAGGCGGAGGGCGCCGTCAACGAAGCCGATGTACCAGTCAGGCTGGGTGCCTGCAGAAACCGGGGAGGGGTCGTACGGGCCGTAGTTCCAGATCGGGTTGATGGTGAAGAACGCCGCCATGATGGCAACGACACCGAACACGATGAAGAAGAAGCCGCCGGCCTTCGCCGCGTATACCGGTCCCAGGGGGTAGCCGACGACGTTGCCGTCGTTGCGGCCGGGGCCGGGGTACTGCGTGTGCTTGTGCACAACCACCATGAAGAGGTGCATGACGATCATCAGCAGGATGAGCGCGGGAACCAGGAGGATGTGGAGCATGTACAGGCGGCTGATGATCATGGTGCCCGGGAACTCGCCGCCGAAGAGGAAGAACGAGGTGTAGGTGCCGATGACCGGGATGGACTTGATGACGCCGTCGATGATGCGCAGGCCGTTGCCGGAGAGCAGGTCATCGGGGAGTGAGTAGCCGGTGAAGCCTGCGGCCATGGAGAGGATGAGCAGGACGCTGCCCACCACCCAGTTCAGTTCGCGGGGCTTGCGGAATGCGCCGGTGAAGAACACGCGGAGCATGTGCACGGACACGGACGCGACGAACAGCAGGGCTGCCCAGTGGTGTACCTGGCGCATGAACAAGCCGCCGCGGACATCGAAGGAGATGTTCAGCGAGGAGCTGTAGGCCACGGACATTTCAACGTTCTTCAGCGGCGTGTACGAGCCCGCGTAATGCGTCTCCGCCATGGACGGATCGAAGAAGAACGTCAGGAACGTGCCCGAGAGCAGCAGGATGACGAAGGAGTACAGTGCCACTTCGCCGAACATGAACGACCAGTGGTCCGGGAAGACCTTCCGGCCGAATTCACGGAGGATTCCGGAGCCGCCAACCCGCTGGTCGACGAAATCGGTGATGCGGCCGCCTGTGGTCTTGGCGACGAAGACAGGGGCATCAGGCGTTGTTGTTGAGGACATGCTGCTCACGCTCCCAGTAGGTCGGTCCAACGGGTTCATGGAAGTCGCTCGTGGCGACGAGGTAGCCCTCAGCGTCGACTGCGATAGGCAGCTGGGGGAGGGGGCGGCTGGCCGGGCCGAAGATAACCTTGCACTGTTGCGTCAGGTCGAAGGTTGACTGGTGGCACGGGCAGAGCAGGTGGTGGGTCTGCTGTTCGTACAGCGCAACAGGGCAGCCAACGTGGGTGCAGATCTTGGAGTATGCAACGATGCCGTTGTAGGCCCAGTCTGCGCGCTCGGGGGAGGGGTTGAGCAGTGCGGGGTCCAGGCGCATGAGCAGAACGACCGATTTGGCCTTCTCGTTCAGCTTTCCTTCGCTCAGTTCATTGAGACCCTCGGGGATGACATGGAACGCGGAGCCCATGGTGACGTCGGCGGCCTTGATGGGGGTGCCGTCCGGGTCGCGGGCCAGCCGCTTGAGCTTGCCGTCCGGGGCCGGGGCCCACAGGGTGTGGGCCAGCTTGTCGTCCGGCCGGGGACCGAGGTCACCGAAGATGGCCAGGGCCGGCAGGGGGGCGAGGGCGACGGCGCCGAGCAGGGTGTTGCGGATCAGTGGCCGGCGCTTGATGCCGGTTTCCTCGACGATGTCATCGACGATGCGGACGGCAGCCTGGCGGTCTTCCTCGGTGCGGATCGCGTGGCGCTCTTCCGAGACCTCGTGGTCCGGCATGAGGGCTTTGGCCCAGTGGACGATACCGGTGCCGATGCCCAGCATCGCGAACGCGGTGCCGATGCCCAGCAGTGCGTTCTGGAGACGGATCGTCGCGATCGCGGAGTCCTGCCCCAGATCGATCGCAAAGTACGCCACCAGGAATATCAAGGTGCCAACGACCGAGATGCCGAACAGAAGGGCTACCTGCCGTTCTGCCTTTTTTGCGGCCTTCGGGTCCGTGTCAGCCAGGCGCAAACGGTGCGGGGGAATTCCAGGATCCTGGAATTTCTCCACCTCATTCTGACCAGCCGTAGCTACGGTGCCCGAGTCGTTCGGACCGCCGTCACTATGGTTGCCCATAATTCGCCTCATCCTTCTCTCGTCTCGGCGAGTGCCGAGTTAGGTTTCAATTCAAACTGCTGACGGGTCAGCAGAAAATTCTTACAGGTGCAAGGTCCGCTTAAGAAGTGCGGGATGTCAGCCAAATGGTGAACGCGATGATGACGCCCAGCCCGGCGATCCAGACGAAGAGACCTTCGGAGACCGGTCCCAGAGCACCAAGATCGGCGCCGCCGGGTGAACCGTTGGCCTCAATCTGCTTCAGGTAGGTGATGATGTCGCGCTTGCCCTCCGGAGAGATGTTCGCGTCACTGAAGACCGGCATGTTCTGGGGGCCGGTGACCATTGCTTCGTAGATGTGCTGGCCGGAGACACCTGCGAGGGCAGGAGCAAACTTGCCCCGGGTCAGTGCGCCGCCTGCAGCGGCGGCGTTGTGGCACATGGCGCAGTTGGTGCGGAACAGCTCTCCACCGTTGGCAGCGTCGCCCTTTTCATCGAGCACACCTGCCTCGGGGATGGCCGGGCCGGGGCCGAGGGAAGCAACATAAGCAGCCAGCTGCTTGGTCTGTTCCTCGTTGAACTGGGCGGGCTTCTTGTAGGCCTGCGGGCCGTTCATCTGCATGGGCATGCGGCCGGTGCCTACCTGGAAGTCAACAGCGGCGGCGCCGACGCCCACAAGGGACGGTCCGGCCTGCGACCCGCTGGCACCCATGCCGTGGCAGGTGGCGCAGTTGGCGGCAAAGAGCTTGCCGCCTTCCTCTACGTCGCTCGCGCTGTAGGTGGTGGTGTCGGCCTTGGCCTGGTTGACGGTGGTGGCAACGGCGTACAGCCCACCCGTGACCAAGAGGCCCATCAGCAGCAGTGCAATTGCTGCCAGTGGGTGACGTCGCTTCTGCGAGAGTGCCTTCACGTGGTGGTTCCTTTATTCGATCCTGCGGTGGCTCCGGGAGCCGCTTCTTGAAATTCTGCCTCTTGTAGAAAAAGAGTCAAGTCTGACTACTTGAGGACGTAGATGACCAGGAAGAGGCCAATCCAGACGACGTCCACGAAGTGCCAGTAGTACGAGGTGACAATCGCCGAAGTTGCCTCAAAGTGTCCGAACTTCTTCGCGGCGAAGGAGCGGCCCATGATGAGCAGGAAGGCAATCAGGCCGCCGATGACGTGCAGGCCGTGGAAGCCCGTCGTGATGTAGAAGGCTGAACCGTAGGCGTTGGTGGCCAGCGTTACATGCTCGGAAACGAGCATGGCGTACTCGGTCGTCTGGCCGGCGACGAAGAAGGCACCCATGAGGAACGTCAGGATGAACCATCCGTTCATCCCCCACTGGGTGAAGCTGAAGCGTCCGCCGGTCCGGCGCGGCTGGAGCCGCTCGGCAGCGAACACGCCCATCTGGCAAGTAAAGGAACTTGCCACAAGGACGATCGTATTAACGAGCGCAAACGGGAAGTTGAGCTTGGCTGTCTCTTCGGCCCACATCAGTCCGGAAGTCGAACGGAGTGTGAAGTACATGGCGAAGAGACCGGCGAAGAACATCAACTCACTGGACAGCCACACAACGGTTCCAACAGAAACCATGTTCGGGCGGTTCAGCGTCGGGTGCGCCGGGGTACTGGGGGCATGGGTCGCAGATGTCACATAGACATTATGTCTATAAAAGTCCGTCCTGCCCAACGCAAACCGCGTTTTCGGAGGACTTTTTCTACAAAGACGCGAATTCGCGCGGAAAAGTTCCCGGCGGGGTTCACATTGGTCTTTGCGGGGCGGACCTCGATAGCATCGGGAGGTGACTTCACAGGCATCTGCACAGGCGGCAGGCAACACCTGGCCGCGGCTTATCAACGCACTCATCAGCGGCGCCGACCTTACTGCCGGGAGCACTGAGTGGGCCATGAATTCCATCATGTCCGGTGAGGCAACGCCGGCCCAGGTGGCGGGATTCCTGGTGGCGCTGCGGGCCAAGGGCGAGACCGTGGATGAGCTGGCCGGCCTGGTGGAGGCGATGATCGCCAACGCCAACCCCATTGACATTGCCGGTGAGAAACTGGACATCGTCGGCACTGGTGGAGACCAGCAGAACACTGTTAACATCTCCACGATGGCCGCCCTTATCGCCGCGGGAGCTGGGGCCCGGGTGGTCAAGCACGGCAACCGTGCGTCGTCGTCCTCGTCGGGATCCGCCGATGTCCTGGAGGCCCTCGGCGTCCGGTTGGATCTCCCCATTCCCCGCGTGGCACTCAACGCCGAAGAGGCGGGAATCACGTTTTGCTTCGCCCAGGTTTTCCACCCCTCCATGCGGCATGCCGCCGTCGCCCGCCGTGAACTCGGCGTTCCGACGGCGTTCAACTTCCTGGGCCCCATGATCAACCCGGCACATGTCCAGGCGTCGGCGGTGGGCGTCGCCAATGAGCAGATGGCCCCGCTGGTGGCCGGAGTGCTGGCCAAGCGAGGCAGCCGCGGCCTGGTTTTCCGCGGCAATGACGGCCTGGATGAGCTCACCACCACCGGCCCGTCGCGGGTGTGGGAGATCCGCAACGGTGAGGTAACTGAGGAGGCGTTCGATCCACGCGATCTCGGCATCCGGACGGCCACGCTGGAGGAGCTGCGCGGCGGGGATGCGGTGGCCAATGCCGCCGTCGTCCGGGCTGTCCTCGGCGGTGCGCCGGGGCCGGCCCGCGATGCGGCGCTGCTCAACGCCGCGCCGGGCCCGTCTCATGAGCTGTTCGTAGTTCGGTTGTTCGCTACTGCTCGAATCCGAGGGCAAAGGCCGCATCGAGGTCGTGCTGGGAGTAAGCGCGGAACGCGATCTGCGTAGTGGTGTGCGCGACGCCGGGAACCTTGGAGAGCTTGTCCGCGATGACGTCCGCCAGGTCCTCGTGCTTGGCGACCCGGGCGATGGCGATCAGGTCCCACTCGCCCGTTACGGAATAGACCTCGCTGATGCCGGCGATGGCGGAGATTTCCTCGGCGGTCTCCGGGATGCGTGAAGCGTTTGTCTTGATCAGGACGAATGCGGTGACCACGTGTGAACCTTTCCGGATCGGTTGCGCCGTTTGCGGGCCTGTCGGCTGCCCTTGCACGGGCGCTGCCATCTTCTGCAAGCCTAGTGCATTAGGCCTGGCGGTGGCGTGAACGCAGCCGCCGAACGCCCGCGGCCACAAGGCGGTAACCCAGGAGGAAAACGGCCAGGCTCAGCAGGGCCACGATGATGAAGGGCAGTACCACCGTCTGCCCGGTGAGGGCCCGCAGGATCATCCCGACGCCGACGGTTCCCAGCCAGACAGCGACGCCGGCGGGCCACACCCGCAGGGGGTCATGCCACAGCCGCAGGACCAGCCAGGCCAGTGCCGCGCCGGCCAGGAACGGCCACGCCGTCGCAAAGACGCCGGTGATGATTTCCCCGCGCTGGTGCGCGTCGCGCCCGATCGCCGCGAAGAGCAGAATCAGGAGTGCATCTGCGCATGCTGCCAGGGCTGCTGTCTGCGCGGGCCGGAGGCCGGAATGGGGAGCGTCCTGGGCGGATGGGCGGGGGAGTTTGGGGGTTGGAGAAGGCATGCATCCAAGCCTAGTCCCGTGAGGATGGGCTCCGGGCGGGGACCGTTGTGTGTGAAGTCACCTCCGGGCTAGGCTCGGCCCCATGCCGCTGATCGCCGCCGGAGTCTGCCGGCGGCACGGCAAACGCAAGGGGAGCGCTGTGAGCGAAAAAATCACCACCTGCCTGTGGTTCGACAACCAGGCCGAGGAAGCCGCCGAGTACTACGTCTCCATCTTCGACGGCGGCAAAATCCTCGACGTCTCGCGGTACGGCGACGGCGGTCCCGGGCCCGCCGGCCAGGCCATTACCGTTCAGTTCCTGCTTGACGGGCGCACCTTCACGGCATTGAACGGGGGTCCGGCCTTCACTTTCAATGAGGCGGTGTCCTTTGTGATCGACTGCGCGTCGCAGGAAGAAGTGGACCGGTACTGGTCGGCCCTGACTGACGGCGGCCAGGAAAGCCAGTGCGGCTGGCTCAAGGACCGGTACGGGGTCTCGTGGCAGGTTGTGCCGGCCGTGCTGGGACAACTGATCGCTGGCCCCGACCCCGACGGCGCCCAGCGTGCCATGCAGGCAATGCTCGCTATGCGCAAGCTGGACATCGCCGCCCTGCAGGAGGCCTACGACGGCGCATGACGCCGCGGGTCCGCGTGGCCCCCGGGCCCTCCCTGACCCCGGTCGGCGTGGCCCCCCGGCCCAGGGACTGTCCGCACATATGATCGTGGTATGAGTAGCGACGCCGTTCCGGAGGCTGGTGTCCCGGTGCAGCTGGATCCTCAGCTGGACGGCCAGCTGAGCATTAACGACATCCTGCTCGAACTTGGCCAGGCTCCCGTGGTGCACCCCTCGCCGGATGCGGCGAGTGAGCTGCACTTCTTTTAGGCCCGCCGCTTCCGGTTCCGCCATCCCGCGCCTGCTCCACAGTTCGTTCTGCTGGCCCCGCATAGTGGCGCTTCCGCGCTGGATTCGGGCCCTTTGGTCCTAACGGGGCACGACCCGGGGAGTTAGTTTGGCGCTTAAGGATGCCAGCAGGGCCTCCTCGGAACGGAAGGATGGCTCCCGTGGAGCAATTCTGGAACTTCATTTGGCTGTTCTTTTGGTCATTCGCGTTCATCGCGTATCTTTTCGCGCTGTTTGCAGTTATCTCGGATATTTTCCGGGACCACGAACTCAGCGGTTGGCTCAAGGCTGTGTGGATCATCTTCCTGGTCTTCGTGCCGTTCCTCACGGTTCTCGTGTACCTGATCGCGCGGGGCCGCAGCATGGCCGAGCGCCAGGCCCGCAGTGCCCAGCAGGCCGAAGCCGCAACAACGGAATACATCCGCTCCGTGGCCACGGCGTCCCCCTCCCAGGAAATCGCAAAGGCCAAGGAACTCCTCGACGCCGGCACCCTGACCCAGAGCGAATTCGACGCCATCAAGGCCAAGGCGCTGAGCCAGGCCTGACCTCCCCGCTGCGTCCTATGGGTGCATTTCCCGCCCTCGGACCACCCGTCAGTTCGTCCGCCGGCAGCTGGCCAGACCGTGTTCGTAGGCGAAGATGACGGCGTGCACACGGTCGCGCAGCCCGAGTTTCATGAGGATGCGGCCCACGTGGGTTTTGACTGTTGGTTCCGCCACGGTCAGTCGTTCCCCGATCTCGGTGTCTGTAAGTCCCAGGGCAATGGCCGAGAGTATTTCCCGTTCCCTCTGTGTCAGTGATGCCACCGCGTCATCACCCGCGGACGGGGGACCGGAGGGAAGCCTTTGGCTGAAGAGGTCCAGCATCCGGCGGCTGACCCGGGAGGAAATGGCGGCGTCTCCTCCGGCGACGGCCCTAATCGAGGCAAGCAATTCAGAGGGCCCGACGTCGTTGAGCAGAAAACCACTGGCGCCGGCCCGGAGCGCCGCGACGTCGCAGGTTGCACGTTCCACTCCGCGGTGACCGACCAGAATCTGGCATCAGCTGTAGGGCGGGCCTTTGATCCGCGGCCTGTGCGCAGCAGGAAACAGGGGTACTGTGAGCCGCATGGAGATGCGCCTCGAGGTAGTGCAAGTACCGGTCAGTGATGTGGACAAGGCCAAGTCGTTCTATACGGACCGACTCGGGTTCGTTCTGGACCACGACGTCGAGTACATCCCGGGAATGAGGGTCGTGCAACTCACGCCGCCGGGCTCCGCCGCCTCTATCGTCGTCGGCACCGGAATGACCAGCATGCCGCCGGGCAGCCTGGAGGGCCTGCAATTGGTGGTCCCCGATATGTCGTCGACGCGGGCTGAGCTGCTTCGGCGGGGAGCGGAAATCAGCGAAGTCCAGGACATGGGTGGAATCGCCTTCGCCTACTTCAGCGACCCGGATGGCAACCGCTGGGTCATTCAGGAAGCCACACGGCCGGGTGTGAGGGAAGCCGGCTCCTAGGGCTGGACGATCGAGGGCAGCGCGCCCCGCCAAGGCAGCTTTTCCGAAGCACGCGTCGCGTTATTCATGTTTAGCCCCTAAAATCTAAATAGTAGGGTGACTATTTAGACTTCCGGAGGATCCATGACCCGCTGGCCCGCGCACGGCAGCAAGATGATGCCGTGGAAGTCGTCCGGGCGGCCGCCGCGCGAAGATCGGGAATTCACCGAGGTGGTGGTCTCGCTGCCACCCTTGATCGCCGGGAGCTGGTTCGATCCGGGGCGTGAGACCATCGTCGCCCTGGAAGAGGCCGCCGTCGCCATCGCGTCCCTGGACGTCACCGCCGGCACGCGGATGGCCGCCATTAGCGGGTTCCTGTTGCGCAGCGAGGCGGTTTCCTCCTCCAAAATCGAGCATGTCAACGCCAACCGCGACGACTACGCCCGGGCCATGATCGGGCTCAAGGCCAGTGACGACGCCCGCTCCATGGTGGCTGCCGCCGACGCCGTACAAGGGATGATCGACGACGCCGGGCGAACCGGCGAGATCCGGCTGGAGGCAATGCTGGCCGCCCATCACACGCTCATGAAGGACGACCCGATGGACGGCCCACACGCCGGCCGGTTCAGGGAAGTTCAGAACTGGATCGGCGGCAGTGACCATTCACCGCGCGGCGCCATCCACGTCCCGCCCCCGCCGGAGCTCGTGCCGGACCTGATGGAAGACCTGCTGGTCTTCTGCAACCGCCGCGACGTGCCGATCATGGCGCAGGCGGCGATCGCGCACGCCCACTTCGAGTCCATCCACCCGTTCACCGACGGCAACGGGCGGATCGGGCGGGCACTCATTGGGGCGATTTCCCGGCGTCGTGGGCTCACCAGGAACACCGTCACCCCCATCGCGTCGGCGATGGTCGCCGACGTCGACACCTACTTCCGCCTGGTCAATAACTACCGCTCCGGTGATGCCGATCCATTCGTGCTCTACCTGGCCCGTTCCGCTGTCCGCGCCTCGGATGCCGCCCGCGAATCCGTCGCCGCCCTCGATGCGCTGCCGGCGATGTGGCTGGAGCTGGCCCGGCCACGCAGAGGATCCGCGGACGAGAAGATCATTCCATGGCTTCTGGAGCGGCCCGTGTTCGAGGCTCACAGCGCGGCCCACATTGCCGGCGTCGCCGAAAGCTCCGTGTACGCCGCACTGCAGCGGCTCTCCAACGCCGGGGTCATTACCCCCGTCACCCAGTCCAAGCGCAGCCGTGCCTGGGCGGCGACCGAAGTCCTCGACGAGGTGGACCGGCTGAACGACCGGTTGGCCGACGTCGGGAAGGCTGGCTGACCGGACGGAAGGAGCCGGCGTCGGTGGCCGGCCCCCGGGGCCGGCGGAGGGTCTTGATCCTCACGCGGGGTGAGGATCTACGGTTGTTCCCATGACAGAGACGAGCGGTGCCACAGGTCAATGGAGCATCGGCGAACTTGCCAAAGCGTGTGGCGTCACGGTCCGGGCGCTCCATCACTACGACGAGATTGGGTTGCTGTCGGCAGGCCGGCGGACGGCTTCCGGTCACCGCCGCTACATCGAGGAAGACGTCCGGCGGCTCTACCGGATCCGGGCGCTGCAGATGCTCGGCCTCCCGCTGGCCGAAATCGGCGCTGCACTGGGAACCCCTGCCGATGACGTGGGCTCGCTGCGCACGCTCCTGGAAAGGCAATTGCTGCATCTTCGCCAGCACGCCGAGCAGGTCCAGGCGGTCCAGGACCGGATACGCCATCTGCTTTCACGCATCGACGGGGCCGCCATGCCGGCGCCGGAACAGTTCATGGCAACTTTGGAGATGATCACCATGCTCGAAAACTACTTCACACCAGAACAGCGCCAGGAACTGGCCGGCCGCAGAGCCGAACTTGGCAGCGACAGCATCGAGGCCCTCAAAGTCCGTTGGGCCGCATTGGTCGAGGAGGGTCTCAGGCACGTCGAAATCGGGACGCCGGTATCCGATCCGTCCATCCGGGCATGGGCCAGGGCATGGGACGAAATCGGATCCATGTTCCACGCAGGCGAAGAGACCAAAGCCGCTGCCCGTTCCATGTGGCAGGACAATAGGACTGCCCTCAGCGCCGGTCTGCCCTGGACCCCGGAGCAGCTGGCCGGACTCATGGCCTACCTGCAAAAGGCCAGGACGCAGCCCTGATCGCCCGTGCTCCCTGTCGGCGCTTTTCAGCGGTGCTTTTTGATGGTGGCGGATGCAGAATGGAAGGAAGCCGGGCTGATTTCTCAGCCCCCTCCAGCGTCCAGGACGGCACATCATGACGGGCAACAAGACACGGACGGCACTTGTGTTGGCAACGGTACTGATCGGGCTGAGCGGCTGTGCCGGAGGCGGCGGAACGCAGGCATCGGCCCCTGCCACGACCGCCGGGACCTCTCCCGGCATGTCGATGGAACCGTCTGCCCCGGCCGGCTCCACCGCTTCGGGGCCGGGAAGCGGGGCGGCAAGCGCCGCCGCCGCAACCATCACGATCAGCAACTTCGCCTACGAGATCCCGGGTGCGGTGGCTCCGGGCGCGGAGGTGAAGGTGATCAACATGGACACCGCAGAGCACACGGTAACCGCAGACCAGAATGCGACCCTCTTTGATGTCGAGGTCAAGGAAAACGGCGGGACGGCCACATTCAAGGCACCTTCCGAACCGGGGACCTACGCTTTTCACTGCACCTACCACCCCAACATGCACGGCTCATTGACGGTCAAATGAGCGCGACGCCGCCGGCCGGCGCGCGTCCTCGACGATCTCGAACGAGAAAGGTGCCGTGGCGTGGCTTTCGGGACCCCCGCACCGTCGCTTGACCCATCCGTCGTCGATGGCCTGGGCTCGGCGCTCCGGGGCCGGCTGTTCCGGCCCGGAGACGCCGGCTACGACGAAGCCCGGAAGGTCTTCAATGCGATGATTGACCGCCGTCCGGACGTCATTGTCCGCCCTGCCGACGCCGAGGATATTCGCCTTGCCGTGAACTTCGCCCGGGAAAATGATCTCCCTGTCTCCATCAAGGGCGGCGGCCACAACGTGGCAGGGAACGCCGTCGGCGCCCGCGGGCTCATGCTGGATTGCTCCGGCATGAAGAACGTTCAGGTCGACGCCGAACGGCGCGTCGCCTTGGCTGGAGCGGGTGCGCTCCTGGCCGACCTTGACGTCGCCACCCAGGCGCACGGCCTGGCCACGCCGCTCGGAGTCGTGTCGGTTACCGGCATCGCCGGTTTGACCCTCGGAGGTGGCATCGGCTGGCTCAACGGCAAACACGGGCTCGCCTGCGACAACGTGCTGGCCGCCGACATCGTGACTTCGGATGGCAGGCTGCTGACGGCTAGCCCCGACCAACACACAGACCTCTTTTGGGCCATCCGCGGAGGCGGCGGCAACTTCGGTGTTGTCACGTCTTTCACCTATCGTTTGCATCCCGTCGGACAGGTTCTTGCCGGAGCGCTCTCATTCCCGGCCGAACGGACAAGGGAGGTCCTGGGCTTTTATCCCGGATTCGCCGCTTCGTGCCCCGACGAACTCTCGATGTCGGCCAGTCTGGGGTGTGACACCTCAGGACGCCCTGTCTTCGGCATCGGCGTCTGCTGGAGCGGCGGGCATGATGAGGCGGAGCTGGCGCTCCGGCCCCTGCGCGACCTCGGCCCAGATGTGGACGCGGTGGTGCCCACCGATTATGGCGTTTGGCAAAGCGCCCACGACGGCGGCTTTCCGCCGGGCCGGCACCACTATTGGAAATCGAGCTTCTTGACTGACCTCACCGCCGACGCCATCGATGTCCTGCTCCAGTTTGCGGCCGAGATGCCTTCAGCGGCGAGCGGCATCGGAATGCAACAACTGCACGGTGTGGCCGCTCGGGTTCCCCCGGCGGCCACGGCATTTCCGCATCGCCGGTCCCAGAGCGAGCTCCTCATCCTGGCCCAGTGGTCCAAGCCGGCAGAAACGGAGCGCCACGTCGGCTGGGCCCGCGCCTTCTTCGAAGCGATGCAGCCCTTTGCCGCTAGCGGGGTGTACGTCAACGATCTTGGCCAGGAAGGGGAGGAACGGGTGAGGGCAGCCTACGGCGCCAACTACGACCGGCTGGCCGCTGTCAAAGCCGCATACGACCCCATCAACCTCTTCCGATCAAATCAGAACGTGCGCCCGACCGCATAGGAAATGATGATGACCCGGCGTGTGCTCCTGGCACTGCCCGCCACGGTCAGGCATAGCTGGCTGTAACCGTCCTGGCTTCGCCGTCGAGTTGGATTCGACCGCCGTAGGGGAGGATCCACTGCGGTCGGGTGTGCCCGAAGGGAACCCCGATGCACACGACGGCGGCCGGGTTATACCGGGCGATTTCGGTGCTGACCACATCGCGCTGTGCGGCGCGGAGCCGAGCCCGTTCGGCGGCAGCCGGAACCTGCCCGTGGCTGCTGACTGGAGGCCTGGCGACCAGCACGCCGTCGACCGCCCCCAGGACACCACGCTCGCCGAGCGCTCGAAGCCATCGCTTGACCCAATCTGCGGGAGCCAGCAGTTCGCTGGTTTCGAGGATCAGGATTGTGCCCCGGAGCGCGTCGACGGAGGGCAGCCTGTCGGCGATGGCGAGCTGGTCGAGGACTTCGATGCAGCCACCCCAGGTGTAACCGGAGACCTTGCGTTCGGGACCCGTCCACCTCCAGGGTTCGGTGGGTTCGCGGTCGCCGTATTCGACGAGTGCCCGCAGCTCGAGCCAATCCGGCCCGAAGTCCTCTGACTCCCCGGGATCGGTGATCTCGAGCTCGCCTCCAGTGAGCAGCGCGGCCCGTAGGGAAGCGAGGTGGACGTCGTCAGCACCTGGCCCGGCGCCGAGGTGGACCTGGGTCGAACCGCCGTAATATCCGCGTATCCCGAGTGACCACAGCCAGTTCAGCAGGTTGGTGTTGTCGCTGTATCCGACGAAGATCGTTGGATTCGCCCGGACGGCCGCCTCGTCGAGATGAGGTACGACTGTGATCTGGTCGTCGCCGCCGATGGTGGCGAGAATCGCGCGGATGCTGGGATCGGCGAACGCCGCATTGATGTCCGCCGCCCGTTCCTCGGGACTGGATCCGAGCTTGCGCGTCGTCGGGAATTCCACAGGAATCAAACCCGTAGCCGCTGTGAGCCGCCGCATCGCCTGCTCGTGCACGGCCGGGGCGAATCCGGGGGCGGCGAACGACGGGGAGAGAACCGCCACTCGATCGCCCGCATTGAGTTTCGGGGCGGACAGCTTCAGCTGCGAATGATCCATGCACTCATCGAACCAGACGGGACGTGGTTCGAGGCAACTCGACGACCCGACGTGCCGGTGCAGGATCCTCCAACGTACTGCGGAGGAGTAGCAGGCCAAATAGCGTGTGCCGATGACACGCCCGACAACTCCGTGATTCAGAAATAGTGTGGGTCAACGCCGTATCTGGCGCGCATCGATTGTCGGTATTTGGCGCAGCCAGTGCTGTAGGCTCCGATTCGAACCTTGGGGGACTGATGCTGAACTACTTTCGCGAAACGCAAGAGGCACGATTTGCAACCCGTGCACGCCGGATCTATGGCTACGTCTCCGTCGGCTTCGTTGTTGCTGTCGGGGTCTTGGTGATTGCCGGCCTTGCGCCAGTTTGGACTTCCTGGACGATCCTCGGCGTTTCTTGCCTTCTGGACGCTTTCCTGACCCGAAAGTGGATCAGAGAAGACGCACTGAGGGCTTATCGAAGCGACCGGGCCGGCTGACGCCGTCCCGGCGGTGGGCAACGGGCAATGCATTAACGGAGGCTGCAACGGCCGCGGCCGGCACTTAACGGGGGAAGCTATGGACAAACGTCCGTCAAGCCACAATGGAAAGCCGTCAGCATGGTCCCTCGTCCAGCTGGCCCTCAGTCTCTGCGCGTTGGTGGCAACAAGTGTCGCGGCCATCTTGTGGAATCCGATCGACGCAGACTTCATCAATCGCGCCGACAATGCAGGGTGGGACCAATCTGTGCTTCTACCGCACCAAATGGAACTCTCGCTCGTCCTCAACGCGTCAGTACTGGCAACGTTTGTCGTCGTCGTGACCGMGATCATTGGCGTGCTGGCCTCACGCCGGCGGACCAACGCCACGCTGCCCGCAAATCCGTCCGCTATCGCCTGATCCGTCCCGCCCAGGGTTCCCGGCCCGATATTCCGAAGGTCTAAATGGACTCGTGAACGGTGGCCGGAAAGTTGGAGCCGCAATTTCGCGTGGCTCTAGCCTGCGACGTGCTGGTCACCGGCAGTCCAGAATTATCAACGTAGTTTCAAGCCGACGGAGGTCGGCGCCTGGCATATTTCCGATGGCTGGAATACTGGGGAAATGACTCTCGCTGAACTGGAACTGCCTGGCGGCCCATTCACGATCAGGAAAGCTGAATCATTTGATGTGGCTTCGATTGTTGGGCTACTGGCTGCCGACCAGCTCCGAGCCTCCGTCGACTCCATCGCAATCGAACACCGGCGTCTCTACGATCTTGCTTTCCAGGCAATTGATGCGGACCCTGCGCAGCTTCTTCTCGTTGTTGTCTCGACCGAAAATGAAGTGGTTGCCACCATGCAGCTGACTTTCATTCCCGGGCTCGCCCGAGGCGGAGCTACGCGACTGCAGATCGAGGCAGTCCGGGTCCGGTCTAACCTTCGGAGCAACGGTCTGGGAGGGGCGATGATTACGTGGGCTATCGCTGAAGGGCGCCGGCGGGGCGCAAGGCTGGTTCAGCTTACGTCTGACGCGTCCAGGGTCGCAGCACACCGGTTCTATGAGCGTCTTGGCTTCGAAGCGTCGCACGTGGGCTTCAAGCTGTCCCACTGAGTTGTGGGTACCAACGGTAAGCGGCGCTGTTCTGGTGTGGGTTAGTGGCCTTAGGGGGCTCCCGAACAGCGCCGGAGATAGGAATCATTCGACGCGCTCCGCGCAAGGCTGAAGGGGCCCACCCGCTGCGAATTGATCGGGAGTTCCGCTGGCCTTCTCTGCAGCACCCTGTCGCGGCGCAATTCCGGGATCCACCGTCCCACGACTCCTTAACAGGTATTTGGTCCTCACTATAGGAGTTGCAGAACGCAATACCGTTAGGAAGAGGAGATGATGGGCCGCATGGACCATTGGATGAATGTCTCCGCCGACCTGCGGGTCGAGCAAGTTCCGGGGGACAGCCACGCCGTCCGCGATGTATACGAGGCCAGCTCGTGTTGAGGCAGGTCGCAGAGGGCGTGCTGATCCATGAGAGCGCGTTCTGCCAGAGCAACGCCGTCGTCGTGCAGGGCCGGGCTGGCGTGTTGCTCATCGATCCCGGGGTGCACGGCTACGAAATGGACTGCCTCGCGAAGGATCTGTCCGAGTCGGGCCAGACCGTTGTGGCAGGCTTCTCGACGCATCCTCATTGGGACCACCTGCTTTGGCACGCCGGGTTCGGCGCGGTTCCCCGTTACGGCACCGCGCGATGCGCGGCTACCGCCCGGGATCGGCTGTCGGGCGGACTGGAGGCGGTCGCGAAGGCCGCCGGCATCCCCGAACAGGTACCGCTGGACCTCCTCGGCCTTATTACCGGCCTGCCCGTCGATACGGCGCAGATTCCTTGGGATGGGCCCCAAGTCCGCATTCTCGAGCATCGAGCACATGCCCCGGGCCACGCGGCGCTGTTGATTGAGGAACGTGGGGTTCTCGTCGCCGGCGACATGCTTTCTGATGTCTTGATCCCGATGCTCGACTTGAACGACACCGCTGACCCGATCGAGGACTACCTCGCCGCGCTGCGGCTGCTCGAGGGCGTGGCGGGCGACGTCGATGTCCTCGTCCCCGGCCACGGGTCCGTCGGCGGAGCCGATCAGGTACACGCACGGATCGACCAGGATCGGGCGTACGTGCACGCCTTGCGTGACGCCCATGATCCCAGCGATCCGCGGGTCGGCCCATCGGCCGCTCCCGGGTGGGACTGGGTGAGCGGCGTTCACGCATGGCAACTCCAGCGCCTCGCCCAAAAGCAGTCGGGAAAGCTCGACACATGACATGAGCTTTGACCGCGATCGGAGGTTCTTGGTTCCCCTTTGGCCTTGTCTGGCATTTTCCGTTCGGGGACGACGTTAGTTCAACCCCGACCGGGCCGGCCTTATAGGTGTCGCAGGTATCTTTCGGGGGAGTCCAGGAAGCATCGCCAGTTTGAAACCAGATCGAGGTCCGACCATTCCTGCTGCCGAAGTCCCCACGGGCCGACTTCGAGAATCTGCGCGCCTGGAAGCGCTGCAAGGACAGGGGAGTGTGTGGACATGATGACTTGCGAGGAACCTTCGGCGAGGAGATCTTTCAAGACCGCGAGGAGGCTGAGGCATCCCGCGAAGGACAGCGCTGATTCCGGTTCATCGAGCACCCACAATCCGCGTCCCCGGAAACGATCCACTGCCAGTTCCAGGAACGATTCGCCGTGTGACATGTCGTGGAACGAGATGTCCGTACCCACGGTGCTCGGGTTCTTCTCGAGATAGGTGAAGAAGCCGTGCATGGTTTCCGCGCGCAGGAAGTAGCCGCGTCTTGTGGCGCCGGCGTTGCGGACAAGCTGCAACAGGGGGCAGGATACCTGGCCACCGACGGCGGTCGAGGACGTGGGCCGGGTCTTCGGCCAACCGTCTGATCGGAAAGCTGGGCGGGGGCATGCCCCATTCTTACAGGCTGAGAAGTTCGCGGCGGCCAAGACGAAAGGTCCTGGGAAATACCAGTCATTTCGAACTGAAACTCCGGGACTACCGAAATAGAGCGAAGACACGCACGGGTTCCGGAGCGAAGTTCGACCCCTCCGTAAAGCCCATGGCTTCGTAGAAGGCGCGTTGCCCTGGTTCATTGTCAGTGATGAGCACTGTTTGCCGGACATGCGCGTATCGTGCCGTGACGTGTTCCACCAGAGCCCGGCCTACGCCCGCGCCTTGGAAAGGCGGCCGTACAAGGATGTCCTGCAGATAGCAGATGGTCGCATCGTCCGACACAACCCTCGCGAGGCCAACAAGCTCACCATTCGCGTTCCGGGCCGCCACGACAAATGAGGAACTTCGGATCGCTCTGGTGAGCAGTTCTGGATCCCGGGTATAGGCGGCCCACCCCACAGATTCGTACAACGAGAGAACCTCGGCATCGGAAAACTCGTTGGATGTGAAGATGCTGAACGCCGGCATCCGACCAGTGTTGCATGGCCTTGCCATTTGTTCATGACCACCGTTGACCACCGGAGAGGAATGGGTCACCGGGTCCGCGAAATCCATCCCCTGTCTGGGTTGCGGATCCGCGGTCAGGTGCCGATTGCGTGCCTCAATGAGCCTGCGGAGATAGCGTGCCGGAACCAGCTTCTCGGCCACGAGCCCGACCGGACCGAACGGGGCCGCAAACCGATCCCGACTATCATTCCACCGAGGCGTGCTGGCACTGTCGGAGGCGAAGGCCGGTGTCTATTCTGTTCTATAAAGACCGTTGCGACATGCGGTCTGCAGGTCCCGGCACTTCCCGGGAAGCCTTCCCGCTCCGGGGCCGTCTCGATGAGGAGGCGTCGATGTCCAGTCCCGATGTGCCAACACGCGGGCCGGCCAGATCCGGTCCATATGTCATCACCGGAATCCTTTTGACCATCGCCATTGTGGTTCCGCTGTATGTGCCCGCGTATTCGGTCGATGCGCCGCGCTGGGCGGGTATGCCGTTCTTCTACTGGTACCAGATGATGTGGATTCCGATCACCTCGGCCTTGGTCGGGGTCTCCTACTGGCTAGTCATCAAGGAGGATCGCCGCCGGCGCGAATCGGTGCGCGGCATGACCAGTCCCGGGGAGGAGCGATGAGCGGGATGGCCCTTCCGCTGGCCGCTCCGGACCGGCCCGTTAACGTCGTGGCACTCACTATTGTGATTATTCTTTTCGTCCTGGTGGCCGTTTTGGGGTTTGTTGCCGCGCGGTGGCGCCGGGGCGAGGAAACGGGGCTGCACAGCCTCGATGAGTGGGGCCTCGGTGGCCGCGGGTTTGGAACCTGGGTAACCTGGTTCCTTCTCGGCGGTGACCTGTATACGGCCTATACCTTTGTGGCCGTTCCCGCTGCGATGTGGGCCACCGGGGCCGTGACCGGCTTCTTCGCGGTGCCGTACACAATTGTTCTGTACCCGATCGTATTCCTGCTGATGAGCCGGTTGTGGTCCGTCTCGCATCGACATGGGTTCGTCACGCCGGCCGACTTCATTGGCGGCCGCTATGGCAGCAGGTCCCTGACCCTTGCCGTCGCCATCACCGGCATCGTCGCGACCATGCCGTACATCGCGCTGCAGTTGGTCGGCATCAAGGCTGTGCTCACCGTGCTGGGCTTGGGCAGTTCGGAGAACGTTCTGCTGACGGACCTGCCGCTGATCATCGCGTTCGTGGTCCTGGCCGCGTACACCTATACGTCGGGCCTGCGGGCTCCGGCCCTGATCGCCGTTGTGAAGGATCTTCTGATCTACCTGGCAGTGATCGTTGCGGTCATCTACCTGCCGATCAAGTTCGGCGGCTGGGACCCCATCTTCAACTCCGCCGAGGCGAAACTGAGTGCGACCAACCCGGCTACCGGCAAACCCACGGGAGTGTTCATCCCCGGCGCTGCCAGCTACTCCGCCTACTGGACATTGGCCCTGGGCTCTGCCTTGGCGCTGTTTATGTACCCGCACTCCATCACCGGCGTCCTCGCAACCAAGAGCAGGAACACGATCCGTAAGAATGCCGCTGTGCTCCCGCTGTACTCACTGATGCTGGGGCTCCTGGCACTCCTGGGCTACGCAGCCATATTTGCCGGTACCGTACCGGTCGACCTGAATGGTGCCATCAACCCGCAACTGGTGGTGCCGCAGCTGTTTTTGGACCAGTTCCCGGCGTGGTTTGCCGGCATCGCACTGGCCGCCATCGCCATCGGTGCTCTTGTCCCGGCGGCGATCATGTCAATAGCGGCGGCAAACCTGTTCACCCGTAACATTTACGTCGATCTCATCAGGCCCGACGCCACGCCCCGGCAGGAGGCACACGTCTCCAAGATCGCGTCGCTCGTGGTGAAGTTCGGTGCCTTGGTTTTCGTCATTGCCATGGACCAGTCGGCGGCAATCAACATGCAGCTGCTCGGCGGTATCTGGATCCTGCAGACCTTTCCGGCGATGGTTGCCGGGCTCTACACGCGCTGGTTCCACCGGTGGGCGCTTTTCGGCGGCTGGGCAGCCGGAATCACCTATGGCAGCATCGCGGCGTACAACGTGGTCAATCCCGTCACGAAAGCCCACTTTGGCGGCTCCATCGCGGCCATTCCCGGCACGGACACGCAGGTATACATCGCTGTCACAGCGTTTGCGATCAACCTGATCGTCGCCGCCGGCTTGTCTCTTCTCTTCCACGCAATGAAGCTGCCCGATGGGAAGGACATCACACGCAACTCGGACTACGGCGCCGACGAGAACGATCCGAAGGTCGCCCAGATCGAGCGCGAGCACCCGCTCGGCGAGTCCGGCGCATCCACATTCTGATTCGCTGGAACCCTCGGCGCCGAAGAGGCACCCCGTGGCAGACTTTCTGCCATGGAGCCCATGGATTGTCTGGTCATCTACGTCCCCACCGACGCTGCGCCCGCCCTCCGGCAGGCCATTGGCGACGCCGGGGCGGGCAGGCTCGGCAACTACTCCCACTGCTCGTTCAGCCTCGACGGCACCGGCCGTTTTACCCCGTTGCCCGGCGCAACCCCGTTCGTCGGCGTCGTCGGTTCCCCCGAGGAGGTGCCGGAAACCCGGATCGAGGCAATCTTCCCCCGCTCCCGGCGTAACGCCGTCGTCAATGCCGCGTTGTCCATTCATCCGTACGAGACGCCGGCGTTCATGACCTACCCGGTCGATGCCAGCCGGCCGGACTGAGCAACACCGGGGGTGCAGCGCGGCGGAAACTGTGAGGTCACCCGCGCCGGGTGGCACGCACGACGACATCGTGCAGCGGCAACGCACGGTCACCGGGTCCGGGGAGTGTCAGCGTGATCTCCTCGGCACTCGTGATGTTCCATACGGCAGCGTTGAGACCCCCGGTGATGTCCGCGAGGGTGACAGTCGCTTCCGGGGGAGGGCGGTGCCCGTGCCCCGGGGCGGCGGGAGCGTGCAGGTGCCCGACGATCAACAGCGTGCCGCCGGGGGCTACCCAATCCGAGATGCGTTCGTAGAAGGCAAGCTGCGGCATCGCCGGGTGAGCGTAGTGGGTGGTCACAAGGTCGAACCGGCCACCCGGTGCCCATGACGTCAGGTCCGCCTCGACCCAGGTCACCGTGCCGGACACAGACTGCCCTTCGGCACGCTCGGCCGCTTGGGCGAGGGCAGCGCCGGAGATGTCGGCGCCGGTGACCTGCCAGCCGTGCGCGGCGAGCCAGGTCGCCTCTGCCCCTGTCCCGCACCCGGCATCCAGCGCTGTTCCCGGTGCGAGTCCGCTGGTTTCGCGGATGAGATGCGGGTTCGGGGCCGAATCTGCCTGGGCGGGACCCTGGGCTCTCGAGCAGCTCCTCCCCCTGGCCCGCGTGCACGGGGTAACCCTCGACGAACTCGTCGATGCGCCGCCGACCGGCGACCCCCGGCTCAATCTGCGTCCCGTCGCAGGTCCGGACGGGTCGACGATCTTGCCTCTCACGCGCCGCCCGGGCGGCATTCAGGCCTACAAGTTCATCCTCCCCAAGGGCAGGGATGGCCAGGAGCCTCAGCTGCGCACCCACGAAGGCTACGACTGTGCCTATGTCCTCAATGGCACCTTGCGCCTGGTCCTCGGTGAACATGACCTGATCCTCAGGCCCGGCGAAGCCGTGGAGTTCGACACCCGAACCCCGCACTGGCTCGGCGCAACCAGCGCCGGTCCGGTCGAATTCCTCAGCCTTATCGGCAAACAAGGTCAGCGCACCCATGTCCGGGCGGCACCCAAGCGCGATAGCTAGGCGCATCCTCTGTTGTGCTCTCCTTAGGACCCTGCCGGCGCCATTCGGAGGGCCAGCATCCCGCCTTCGAGGAGTTCAAGTTCGACGATCCGCAGTGTGTGCCGGGTTCCGTCCTCCGGCAGCATTTTCTTGCCACGCCCGAGCACGATGGGGGAGACCAGCAGGACGTACTCGTCCACGAGGTTCTCCTCCATGAGCGTCTTGGTCAGCGTCGGGCTTCCCCACACGAGCACGTTCTCCCGCTCGCGAAGCTCGCGGACCTGGCCGGGTATGTCGTCGGCGATAATCGTGCTGTTGTTCCAGCCGGCGTGGTCCAGTGTGGTCGACACGACATACTTCGGCATCGCGTTGAAAGTGTCGGCGGTGAAGTCGCCCGACCGCGACGGCCAGGAGGCGGCGAAGCCGTCATAGGTGACCCGGCCGAGCAGCATCGAATCCGCCCCGGCCAGAACTTGTTCGTTGTAGGCCACGGTGGCGTCGCTGAAGAACGGGCCCGTCCAGAGCTGGGGCTCCTCGGCGACGTTGTCCAGAGTGGAAAAAGCAGTCACTGTCAGCTTGCCCATGAAGATCTCCTTCAGGTTGTGGCGCCTGGCTGTTATCCGCGGTTTCGGAGCCGGAGTGTTCGTGCCTCGTGGATGGCGGCCAGGGCAACTGCGCTGGCGGCGAGCCTGACGGCGTGGACCCTGTACCACCGCTTCAGTAGGGGGTTGCGGCGCGTCTCACTGAGCGGTTGTGGGCTGAAGAACAGGTCGGGGTTGATGGACCGGAGCAGATAGGCGGTGGCGGCCGCACCCGTCGTCGAGCTGGCCGCAGCGGCTAGCAGCCATGGCCTGCTGTCGGCATGATTCCAGCCTGCCACGAGGGCAGCGATCGCCGCCGGCGCATTGATCGGTGCAATCGGTGCGTAATAACGGCCCGGGCTTCCCGCTCCAAAGGGCGAGCGGGGCAGTTCACGGCTTGCTTCAGCGGCCGCGACGCGGTGCGGGATTTTGACGAGGACCTCATAGAGATTGCCGAAAAACCAATGCGCGTGGCTGAACTCCGCCACGCCCAAGATCCGATCAGCGAGAAAATCCCGGCGGCCCGAGGAAGTCTGTCCCATGCCCACAATCTACCGCCGATGCCCATCGCCAGGCCATGGTGACCAGCTCGCGCGCTCCGGGGCGGGAGAATGCAGAACCCCGCGCTGCTGCCGTCAGTGCTGCACCCGCTGACGATAGTCCCGGGGGGTTTCGCCTGCGTCATTGCGGAAATGCCGGTTGAAGTTGGACAGGTTCGTGAAACCCACTTCGTAGCAGATGTCCGAGATCGATTTGTCGCTCCGCTCCAGCAGGCGGCGGGCGTGGGCCAGCCGAAGTTTGCGCACCAGATCACTGAAATTCTGGCCGGTCGCGCGCTTGAAATACTTCGAAAATGTCGGTTCCGACATACCCACCAGCGCCGCCGCCTCGGACATCCTGACGCTGCCGGCGTGGTTGCTGAAGACATACTCGAGGACGAGGTCCACCACCGCCGCGGCCTGCCCGTCCAGTTGCGGCCTGAACCATTCGTCGGCGAGGTAGCGCCGTTCGGACTCTGGCGCACGCGAAAGAATCGCCAACACGTCAAAGAGATGCTGAAGCCGCTGCAATCCGGTGGAGGTCCCCATCGCCTCCAGGGAAACGGCGGCGGCCCGGGCTGATCGTCCGAGGAACTCGATCCCACGCGAGGACTGTTCCAGCAAGGGTTTAACCTCGGCCATTTCCGGCAGAATCGAGGCGGCCCTCTCGACCCATTTTCCGTCGAACTGAATGAGGACGTCCCTGCCCTGAAGCACTTCTCCGGGTCTCAGGTCGCTGACCCAGTCGTGCGGCAGCCCCGAACCTACCAGGGCCAGGTGTCCGGCCTCGAAAGTGCCGATGTGGTCTCCCACGATGAACTTCCCGGTGCCTTTCCGGATCAGGTGCAGCTCGTATTCAGGATGGTAGTTCCAACGTGCGACCGGGCTGGGGTAGTCGTGCTCGTGCCAGCGCACGGAATGGTTGGGGTCTTCCGGAATCACCTCACGGTTGGCCCGCATCCCCAGGAGTCTTTCGGCAAGCCTGGCCGCTGCGCCGTCATTGATGGCCGAGCCGCCGCCTGGGTCCGCCGCGCTCATCGTGGTTCTCCCTGCTTTCGGCTCATGACAAATGTGCGGCATCTGTGCCGACTCTTCCCAGAATAGCGCCCGGACGGGGCCGCTCCCGGAAAATTAGTATCAGAATTCAGCAAGCAACGCGCTAGTTGTGCCCTA
Organism: Arthrobacter sp. P1_D12; assembly: GCF_056406175.1. Lineage (NCBI taxonomy): Bacteria > Bacillati > Actinomycetota > Actinomycetes > Micrococcales > Micrococcaceae > Arthrobacter > Arthrobacter sp. P1_D12. Next base: position 67,595 of record NZ_JBFUAR010000014.1, on the reverse strand, counting down.
TGCCACAAGCCTAATCTTGAGGAACACCAGCGAGGCACCCGGCATTGAGGCCCTCGTCCCGCTCACCGCCCGCACCCCGACACAGCAATCGGAGTAGGGCAGCATCGCACCCCCTGACGAACAAAGGAGTCCTTAATGCGCGCAAAAACACGCGTCGCCATGGCGGCAGGCGCCCTGTGCGTGGCACTCAGCGCCTCGGCCTGTGCAGGCGCCGGCGGCGGCAATTCCGCAGGCGACCCGAACAGCATCAATGTCCTGATGGTCAATAACCCCCAAATGGAGGACCTGCAGCGGCTCACCGCTGATAACTTCACGAAGGAAACCGGCATCCGGGTCAACTACACCGTCTTGCCGGAAAACGACGTCCGCGCCAAGATCAGCCAGGAGTTCTCAAGCCAGGCCGGCCAGTACGACATTGCGTCACTGTCCAACTACGAGATCCCCTTCTATTCCGCCAACGGTTGGCTGGCGCCGCTGGACAACGTGGCCAGGGACGCCGAGTTCAACCAGGCGGACATCCTGCCGGCCTACACCGCGTCGTTGACCGGCACGGACGGCAAACTCTACGGCGAACCTTTCTACGGAGAATCCTCCTTCCTGATGTACCGGAAGGACATCTTCGACGCCAAAGGGCTGACCATGCCGGAGAAGCCGACGTGGGACCAGGTCGCCGACCTCGCCGCCAAGGCTGACGGGGCGGCGCCAGGGATGAAGGGCATCTGCCTGCGCGGCCAGCCCGGCTGGGGCCAGGTCTTCGCACCACTGACCACTATGGTGAACACCTTCGGCGGGACCTGGTTCGACAAGGACTGGAATGCGAAGGTCAACGCCCCCGAATTCACCGCAGCCACCGAGTTCTGCACCAAGCTGGTGCGGGAGCACGGTGAAGCGGGCGCCGCCCAGGCCGGGTTCACCGAATGCCTGAACAACATGAGCCAAAGCAAGGTCGCCATGTGGTACGACGCCACCTCCGCGGCCGGTGCCCTGGAAGCCGAGGCCTCTCCCGTGAAGGGAAAGATCGGTTATGCCCAGGCGCCCGTGAAAGAGACCAAGTCCTCCGGCTGGCTGTGGACCTGGTCCTGGGCGATGCAGGCGGCCTCCAAGAAACAGGATGCTGCCGCGAAATTCATTGCCTGGGCCAGCTCGAAGAAGTACGAGGAACTGGTCGCGTCCAAGCTCGGCTGGTCCAAGGTCCCGTCCGGCAAGCGCATTTCCACGTACGAGAACACCGAGTTCCAGCAGGCCGCGCCGTTCTTCAAGGCCGAACGCTTCGCCATTGAGAACGCGGATCCGACCAACCCCGGTGTCCAGCCGCGGCCGGCGGTCGGCATCCAGTTCGTCGGTATTCCCGAGTTCGCGGCCCTGGGCACCCGGGTGTCCCAAGGCGTGAGCTCCGCCATCGCCGGCCAGGGCTCCGTTGCCGATGCGGTGGCCAAGGGCCAGGAAGCCGCGCAAAAAGTCGGCGACAAGTACAAGAAGTAACAACCCAACCGCAGGAGAACATCATGACTACCGCAACGGCGCGCGTCTCCCGGCAAGGGAGCAGCACCGCCAAACCATCCAGGAACGCCAGGGCGCGGGAACGCGCAGTGGCTTGGGCACGGCGGGCACCGCTGCTGCCGGCCCTGATCTTCCTCATCATCGTCACCCAGCTTCCGTTCGTGGTGACCCTGATCATTTCGTTCATGAACTGGAACAGCCTGAGCCCGGACAAGACCGGATTCGCCGGGTTCGAGAACTACATCCAGGTGGTCACCGACCCGTACATGCTCCAGGCAATCCTCACCACCATCGTCGAGACCGTCTCGGTAGTCCTGGTCAGCCTGGTCCTCGGCCTCGGCCTGGCCCTGCTCCTGGACAAAAAGTTCATTGGCCGGGGACTGGCCCGGACCCTGCTGATCGCTCCCTTCCTCATCGTTCCGGTCGCGGCTGCGCTCATCTGGAAGCACGCCATCCTCAACCCGGTTTACGGTCTGATCAACGGCTCCCTCACCTGGATCTGGTCGCTCTTCGGCTCCGAGGCCCCGCCGCAGCCGGACCTGCTGTCGTCGGCACCCCTGATGGCCATCATCGTCTCCCTGGTCTGGCAGTGGACCCCGTTCATGATGCTCATCCTGCTCGCCGGCCTGCAGTCCCGCCCCATGGACACCGTTGAAGCTGCCCAGATGGACGGTGCCACTCCCTGGGCAATTTTCCGCCACCTCACCCTCCCGCACCTGCGCCAGTATCTGGAACTCGGTGGACTGCTCGGGGCCATCTATATCGTGCAGAACTTCGACGCCACCTTCGTCATCACCTCCGGCGGCCTCGGCACGGCCAACCTGCCCTACGCCATCTACGAGACGTTCTATTACGCCAACGAATACGGCCTGGCCTCAGCGGCCGGCGTCGTGGTGGTCATCGGCACCATCTTCGTGGCGACCTTCGCACTCCGCACCGTATTCTCGCTCTTCAAGAAGGAGGCAGCACGATGAGCACCCTCACCCCCGCCGGGCCCAAGTCATCAGTCCCCGCCCCGTCCACCCCGACCACGGGATCACGACGCCGGGGCAAGTCACGCATGGACCCCACCCGCAACAACACCGCCGCCGGCCTTGCGGCCTGGCTGCTGGCCCTGCTGTTCGCGGTGCCGGTCCTGTGGATGATCCTGACCTCATTCCACTCCGAAATCGACGCCGCCACCAACCCGCCGTCGATCGCCGCCGACCTTAACCTGGACGCCTACAAGGAGTTATTCGGCGCAACTTCCGGCGTCAGCCCCTGGCCGTCGCTGATTAACTCCGCCACCGCCTCGATCTTCTCCACCGTCCTGGTCCTGCTGCTGGCCATCCCCGCCGCGTACGCCCTGTCAATCCGGCCGGTGAAAAAGTGGACCGACGTTCTGTTCTTCTTCCTCTCCACGAAGATGATGCCCGTCGTCGCCGCAGTCCTGCCGCTCTACCTCTTCGCCAAAACCGCCGGCGCGCTGGATAACATCTGGTTCCTGGTCCTGATGTACACCTCGATGAACCTGCCCATCGCCGTGTGGATGATGCGGTCCTTCCTTGCCGAAGTGCCCGTCGAAATGCTTGAGGCCGCCCAGATCGACGGCGCCACCCTGCTGCTCACGCTCCGAAAGGTCATCGCCCCGGTGGCAATGCCCGGCATCGCCGCCACCGCGCTGATCTGCTTCATCTTCAGCTGGAACGAACTCCTCCTGGCGCGGGTCCTCACCGGCGTCGTGGCCGGCACCGCCCCGGTCTTCCTCACCGGCTTTGTCTCGGGCCAGGGCCTGTTCATTGCCAAGGTCTGCGCCGCCGCCGTCGTGATCTCCCTGCCGGTGCTGTTCGCAGGGTTCGCCGCCCAGGACAAACTCGTCCAGGGTCTCTCCCTGGGTGCAGTGAAATAGCGCCGTCAAATAGCCCGCCACCGCCTCTACAAACCGCAAAGGATCCCTTCGATGACCACATCAACCGCACAGTCCCGCACCCCCGGACATCCGGAAGTGCCCGCCACCATGCGCGCCGCCGTCCTCAAGCGCCAGGGCGACATGGCCATGGAAACACTGTCCGTCCCGGAGTTGGACGCGGACCAGGTTCTGGTGCAGGTCGCCGCCGTCGGTGTGTGCGGCAGCGACGTCCATTACTATGAGCACGGCCGGATCGGCGACTACGTCGTGGACCACCCGCTGATCCTGGGCCACGAGCTCTCCGGACGCATCGCCGCCGTCGGCAGCGACGTGGACCCCTCCCGCGTTGGCCGGCGGGTCGCCGTCGAACCCCAACGGCCCTGCCGCACCTGCAAGCAGTGCAAGGCCGGACGGTACAACCTGTGCCCGGACATCGAGTTCTACGCCACCCCGCCGATCGACGGAGCTTTCACCGAATACGTGAGGATCCAGGACGACTTCGCTTACGACATCCCAGACAGCGTCAGCGACGAGGCGGCAGCCCTCATCGAACCACTCTCCGTTGGCCTCTGGGCCTGCGAACGCGCCCAGATCAAGCCCGGCAGCCGGGTCCTGATCGCCGGAGCCGGCCCCATCGGCATCATCGCCGCCCAAGCCGCCCGCGCTTACGGGGCGACCGAAATCTACATCACGGACATCGCAGAAGAAAGGCTCGCTTTCGCCCTGGAACACGGCGCCACCCATGCCTTGAACGCCTTGACGGACAGTACCGAAGGGCTCGACGTCGATGCCTTCATTGACGCCTCCGGCGCCCCGCAGGCCGTCCGTTCCGGCATCAAAGCCGTTGGACCGGCCGGCCGGGTCATCCTGGTCGGGCTCGGAGCCGACAACGTCGAACTCCCCGTCTCCTACATCCAGAACCGCGAAATCTGGCTCTCGGGCGTCTTCCGCTACACCAACACCTGGCCGCTGGCCATCCAGCTGATCGCGGACGGAAAAGTAGATCTGGACATCCTGGTGACCGGCAAGTTTGCGCTGGCCGACTCGGAAGAAGCACTCAAAGCGGGCAAGCAGGCCGGTCAGCTCAAAACTGTCGTCTACCCGGGCCGCTGATGCACATCACCGACGCCACCCCAGCGCCCCGCCTCCCCGCGGGGGACGGTGTCCTGACGGTCATTGGCGAATCCCTTGTCGACATCATCCGCGACCCCCGCGGTCCTGCCGGCGGCCAGGCCCACCCCGGGGGCAGCCCCCTCAACGTGGCAGTGGGGGCTGCGCGCCTCGACCTCAGGACAATCCTGGTGACCCACTATGGCCTTGACCCGCACGGACACCTGCTGGAAGAGCATCTGCAAACGAACGGCGTCCAGGTGGTCAACGGCGGAAGCGCGGCCACATCTACGGCCCTCGCCACCCTGGGATCTGACGGTGCCGCCGAATACGCCTTCTCGATCACCTGGGCAATCAGTGGGGCGTCCCTCCCGGCCCTCGCTGCCGTCAAAGGTTCCACCCACGTCCACACGGGGTCTATCGCTACGGTGCTCCCGCCGGGGGAGCAGGCCACCCTTGCCCTGGTAGAGGCCGCCCGGGAGCACGCGACGACCAGTTTCGATCCCAATTGCCGGCCCGCGATCAGTCCCGATGCGGCTGCGGCACGCCGGCAGGCGGAAGTGTTCGTGGCGGCGAGCGACATTGTCAAAGCCAGCGACGAAGACCTGCGCTGGCTCTACCCGGACCGGGCACCGGAAGAATCCCTGCAGGCCTGGCTGGAACTGGGGCCGGCGGTGGTGGCCCTGACGCGCGGAGCCTCAGGCCCGGTCATCCTGTCCGGAAACAGGCGGGTCGAGATGGCAGCTGAACCGATCCGAGTGTCAGATACTGTGGGCGCCGGCGATTCCTTCATGGCGGGGCTTATTTCCGGACTCGCCAAACTTGGAGCGCTCGGGGCGGAGGGAAGACGGCAACTGCAGACCCTGGCCCTGGATCAGCTCCACGCAGTCGTCTCGTACGCGAACCGTGCAGCGGCGATCACCTGCTCCCGGAAGGGCGCCAATCCTCCGTGGTCGGCGGAACTCGGGGAACTGTCCTGATGACGCGGTCAGTCTGCGACCGTGACGGTGCCGGCGTCGCCGTCAACGCGGATCCGTTGGCCGCTGGTGAGCCGCTGGGTGGCCACACCGGTGCCGAGCACGGCCGGGATGCCGTACTCGCGGGCCACGATCGAGCTGTGGCTCAACGGCCCGCCGACGTCGGTCACCACGGCGGAGGCCATCGCGAACAGCGAGGTCCAGGCCGGGGTGGTGATGCGGGCTACCAGGACGTCCCCGGGCTCCATCAGGCCGAAATCCTGCGGGCCCCTCAGGACGCGGGCCGGGGCGGTGACCCGGCCGGCGCTGGCGCCGACGCCCTTGATGACGTCGCCGAGCTGGTCCCGTGGGCCGGCCGGCATCATTGAGCCGAAGGCCCGCTCCATCCACCGGTTCTCCGGCAACAGTTGCGGGGCAGCGGCCTTGGCCTGGCCCCGCCACAGCATCTTGCGCTCCTCGACGGCGCCGGCGCGGACGGGCCGGTCCGCCCCGGTAATTGCCACGGCTGCCGGTGTGCCCGACCCGGCAAGGCCGAACTCGACGGCGCTGCGCAACTCCCGGTGGCGCAGCCAGAAGACGTCGGCGGGCTCGGCGATGACAGCGGAGTCGACGAGCCGTCGGCCCAGCTCGAACAGCATCCGCCGCAGCAGCGGCCACGCCAGCCCGACGTCGGCCAGGGCGTCCTCGCGGATCGGGGCTGCGTTTTGCGCCCACCGAAGCAGCCGGAGGAATGCGGCCCGGCGCCTCGGCCCGAGCCGGGCGATGATTTGGCTGGTTTCATCTTCGCGGCGGGCGGCCGAGAGCCGCTGGCGCTCGTAGGGGTCATTGCCCTGTCCCCGCAGGTAAAACTTCACGGTTTCCAGCAGCGGCGAGGGATCGTCAGCAGGCACCGGACTGACGAAGTCCAGGTTATAGACCGCATGGCCGAACCGGCCGAGGTGCTCCTGGAAGCGGGCCTGCCATTGCTGCCAGGGTGCCGGGTCCACTCCGGCGGGCGGGAACCCGGTGCGTTGCGGCCCGGCCAGCGCAGCGGTGGGTTCGTTGAGGATCGCCGGGGCCAGCCCCGGGACGTCCCGGGCCCAGGCTGCGAGGTCGTACAGCGACTTCTCTGCGCGGATGGGTTCGCTGTCGTAACCGAGGAGGAAGGTCTGGGCGGGGGGATCGCCGTCGCGCCGAACGAACTTGTCGTAGTAGGCCCGGAAGGAGATTTCGCTTGTTGCGGCGATCGGAATGATGGACTGCACGGCCGTGTAGTAGACCGTGCCGGCGTCAAGCAGCGTCTGCACACCCGCCAGCAGTTCCTCTCCGGAGAGCTCCCCGACGGGCTTCGCGGACCAGTCCTTGATCACCTGCTCGTAGCGGGGATGCGAAAATTCCCGCCAGCCGGCCACTCCCATATGCGCCTTGCCACGGGCCAGCGCGCGCATCGCCGTCAGCGACTTGCCCATCACCCGCCACATTCCCGAGTTGCGGTAGTAGTAGTAGGCGTAGCCGTTGATAGTCGGCAGCCCGACGTCGTCCTCGCGGATGACCTCCTTGCCGACGGCGCCGGCCATCAGGGCCCTCAGCGACCGTGACACCGAGTCGTCAATGAGGTCGGCGAACAGCGGCGAGAGGGGGTCGGGCAGCTGCTCAACGATGCTTGCCCGGAAGTAGAGCCCGTGCCGGTAGGGCACCGGCCAGGTGTCCGGGATGTCGGCTGCCGGGTCGGGCAGCGCGGTGATGGGCCGGGATTGCAGGATGAAGAACTCGCCACCGGCGCGTGCCCACTCGATATCCTGCGGCGTCCCGAAATGCTCCGTAATCCGTGTTCCGTAACCGGCCAGCTCGGCCGCCGCCCGGTCGTCCAATACGGCCTGCCGGCGGCGCGTCGCCGGCACCGGCTGCTCCAGGGTGCCGCGCTCCGCGTAGACGGTCATGACCTCCTTGTCAGCTGTCCGGCGGGACAGCACACGGCCCGTCCCTGCTTCGACGACGACGTCGTCCGTGGTGACCGATCCGCTGACAACGGACTCGCCCAGGCCCCACGCGGCACTGATCACCGTCTGGTCGCGGCGCCCGTTGGCCGGATTGGCGGTGAACATCACCCCGGCCGCCTCGGCGTCGACCATCTGCTGGACCACGACGGCGAGGCGCACCGTGTCCGGGTCGATGCCTTCACGGGCGCGGTAGGCCATGGCACGCGCCGTCCACAGGGAGGCCCAGCACTCAATCACGGCCGCGGCCACAGCCTCCGTCCCCCGGACGTTGAGGTAGGTTTCCTGTTGCCCGGCGAAGCTGGCTGAGGCGAGGTCCTCGGCCGTGGCGGAGGAGCGCACCGCCACGGCTGTGTCTGCGTCGCTTAGCCTCCCGTAGGCGGCGCCGAGTTCCGCCGCGATGGCGTCTGGCATGGTGCCGCCGGTGAAAAGGGCGCGGATCCGTTTCGAGGCTTCCTCGTAGTCCTGTGGTGCCGCGTGCGGCGACAGAACAGCCAGTTCATGGATGCCGGCCTCGAGATGGTTGGCAGCCACAAAATCCGCGTAGGCTGCGGTGTTCAGCACGAACCCCGGCGGGACCGGCAGTCCTCCCTGGCTGAGGCCGCCCAAACCGACGCCCTTGCCGCCTGCCACGGCGACGTCGCCGCGCCCCACATCGTCGAAGTTGTTGATGTAGGTCATGACCTCGAGTCCTTTCCGCCCGGAGCCAGGCTCCGTGGTTCAGCCTGATTCCCAACATACTGGCACTGCCGCAGGCGAGAGGCCATAGCCGTGCCGGTGGGCAGGGGATCCCGGTGACCCCTCCGCCGAGGGGTGTGGCCGGGGGCAACCAATCGCTCCCACCCCCGTTCCGACAACAAGATGCCCGGGGCTATGGGCCGCAGCCCTTGCCCCGGGCATCTAAACAATCCGCATGTTCAGCCGCGGCTGGTGTCGGTGCCCTCGGAGCCCTCGGATCCCTCGCTGCTTTCGCCGTCAAAGTGTTCCTTGTGGACCTTCTCACGGATGGTGACTTCATCTGCGACCGTTTCAGTAACGATGCGGACCCGTTCAACCGGGACGGTCTCCTTGGTCACTATGACTCGCTCTTCGTGAAGGATTACCTCGTCGTCGCTGGCCGGACGGTTCGAGACCTCGTCGCGGTCCTCCTCGGCAATCGGTTCCCGCTCGATTCGAACCTCTTCGCGTTGCACTGGCACCGTCCTGGTGACGGTTTCCGTCGTGACGTATTTGCGCAGGCGCCCCCGGCCCGTGGCGTCGCGGGTTTCGGCGCGGTCGATTCCGGTGGTGTCCTGCCTTGTCGTGGGTGGCGTTGCGGCGTCGGTGGTGGGTGTCGCTGTGCCGTATCCGGCTGTGCCCGTGGCGTCGGGGGTCTCGGAGCGGTCGGTTCCGGTGGTGTCCTGTAGTGTCGTCGGTGGCCGGGCGGCTTCGGTGGTGGGTGTCGCTGTGCCGTATCCGGCTGTGCCGGCGGCGTCGCGGGTTTGGGCGCGGTCAGTTCCGGTGGCGTCCTGGGTCGTGGGTGGCGTTGCGGCGTCGGGGGTTTCGGCGCGGTCCGTTCCGGAGGCGTCCTGTCGTGTGGCGGATGCTGCGTCAGCTGTATCGGCGTCCGTGTAGGTGCGTCCGCTGTCCATCCGGTAATGCTGGTAGAGCCGGTCTTCCTCGGCAGGCTCCAGAGGCCGATCGGCGTCGATCCTTGGCGCGTCCTTGACCTGATTTTTGTTGTACGGGACGACGATGTCATTGCCCTCCAGCCGAGCACCCTCGAGGGGAACAAATGATTCGGACATCCCGAACAGGCCCGTACGAACGGTTACCCAGCTGGGCTGGCCGGCTTCGTTGTCTACGAAGACTTGGCCGATGGAGCCGATCTTTTCTCCGTCTCCCGACAGGACATTTGCGCCTTGGCTGAGCAGACGGTCAATTTGTTCGGTGGTGAGCATGACCTCTCCTTGGATCTCTTCGGTTGAAATAGTGGGTCCGGTCAGGAGCCCTTGATAGACCGCCCGACCGGTACCGGACAGGACGCATTGGTGCTGTCCGGTGCTTGGGAAGCGTCCGCGGCACTGCGAACTCCGGGAGGGGCGATGATCAGCGGGCAGTGCGCTCAGCTGAAAACTTCCGAGGCCGACCCGCAGTTCTGGCACGGTCAGGGTCCTGCGCGAGACCTTCGCGAGCAGCGGCCTGAAGCCGCAAGGGAGCGCAGACTGGGGATGAACGTTGTCGCCACCGCCAGTCCGGCTTGGAGCCGGTGGGAAATGTCCAATGGAATGCGCCGCCATTCGATTAGGAGCTGGGACCGGTCCCGTTGCGCAGGGAGTTCTCCCGCGCCGTTTTCCGTGTTATATCACGAGCCCGGTTAGATTAGGAAGCCCCCTTATGAATAGGTGGGCTCCCGGCGGCTGGGCTCCGCCGGAGGGCACGCTGGGAAGCCCGGCGCCCAAGAGACGGCCCGGTGAGGACACCCGTGGCGGGCATTCCAGGCCATGCAAGTGGGGTCCTTGCGCGGGGCGATGGCGGAGAGAGTATGGTGTACGGCCAGGTCTAGTCCTGGTCCAGTTCGTCGAGCAGGGACTTCGCTGCGGCGGCGATGTCGTCGTAACTATTCTGGGCGGCCCGGCTCTCGATGGCGAGAATCGCGCAGCGATGCAACCGGCGGAAATCACCGAAGGGAAAGCTGTAGCGCCCCTTCGTGTCGTGCGTCTTCTCGGCGTCTTCGCCCAGATGCCACGTGCCGTACTCCTTGTACCCGTGCTTGTCGATGAATGCGTTTTCTGCCTCGGCGTCGGGCGCGTGCTCGCTCCAATCGTCACGGGTATCCCGGGCAAACCTCGAGTCCTTGATGAGCTGCCGAGCATGACGCAGCGCCGCGTCGTTGATCTTGATAGTCATGAGGTGGTGTCCGCTCTGTCTCAATTTTCCGGGGCGGGAGCTGCGGAGGCCGTGGCGAGGCTGGGCACCGGTGCACCAAGACCGGCCGCCTCCTTTGCCATGCCAGAAGGCGCGCGCGGTCGCCGGTGGGTGCCGGGCGGGTCAAGTGCCGGAAATGCCGTTCAGGTCACGAAGTTCTCCGGTGCTTCCGGTGACTGGTTTCCACCGCGGGAGACGTGGACTTTCGTGGCGGACGGTCCGGACTGCTCCGGGATCTGGGCGCGGATTTCCAAGACGCCGTCGATGTAGCTGGCCTCGACGGTGTCAGGGTCCGCGCCGCGGGGCAGCGGGACGCTTCGCGAATATTCGCCGTACCGCACTTCGCTTCGGTAACCCGGTTGATCCTTGTGCGCGGGCTCGGTGCGACGGGCAACGATATTCAGGTTGCCCTCGGTGACGGTGATGTCGATGTCCTTGTCCGGGTCGATGCCGGGGATATCGGTTCTGACCACCAAGGTGTTTCCGTCCCGGTATTCTTCGACCCTGAGCCAGGTGTCCGTCTCGCCTTGCAGGAAGCGCCGGACTGGTTCGGGCACGTCGATGCCCGTGCGGCGGAATAGGTTGTCCATGTCTATCTCCTTGCTGTTTAGCATCTCTGGTCGCATGGTGTCGGATGCGCGCGGAGCAATGACTTCTGCCGCTTTGGCGACAACTACTAACGACGGCGACGCCGGAACCGGCCGCCGGAGCTGCGCTCGGAGGCTTTCAAAGCTTGTTCTCAACGAAGCATTGCGGGCGGTCGCCCGGCTTGAGGTGAAACGTCATGAGGTTGGACTCGGCGGCGCGGGCCGAGAAACGCCGGGAGTTTCCTCCCGGGGTGTTCCAAGACCGGCCCGGCACCGTCTGACAGAAGTGGCAGGGCGTCCTCAGCGGCAACCCTGCACCCGGAGTATCGAGGCTGCTACGCCCTGGTCCTGCGACCGGCAAGAGCCCCATAGATCAGGAGCACAATAACGGCCCCGAGGATGGAGAGGAGCCAGGTCCGCAGGTCAAAGAAGTCAGCGAGCCCTCCGCCGAAGATCAACGAGCCGATCCAACCTCCGAGGATTGCGCCCACGACGCCAACAACGAGTGTGATCAGCCAGCCGCCTCCCTGACGGCCAGGAAGGACCGCCTTGGCGATAGCTCCGGCGATAAGGCCGAGAATGAGAAAAGCGAGAATTCCCATCTTTGTACTTCCTTTCGGTAGACCGGTCGTGGAATGCGGCCGTAACGGCGATTTAATCAGCATGCATAGTAACGCGCAATACCCGGCTCAGCGGCCCCCTGTCTTGCTCGCCCCTTGCCGGTCCAAACTGCAATGGAAGCGGCGACTGGCCGTGGGCGCCGGGCGGGGGAGGCCCAGAGGCAACCAGCCGCGGGAGGCTAGTTCATTGGCGCCGGAGGCCGTCCTTGGGCGGGGGAGGGCACGTCGAGCCTGGGGTGCCGGGCCGTGGAGCCTGGAAGAAATCCACAAACCGGGCGAGTTGCTCAGACAGGGCCTCCCATCCGTCGAAGTCTGCAGGAACGGCCGCCCGCTCCGCCCTGGATGCCGCTTGCAGTGCCGCGCTGCCGGCGTCGGTAATCTCAACCTGAAATTGGCGCCGATCCTCCGGGTTTCGCGTCCTCGTGACCAGACCCGCGTCCTCGAGCCGGGCAAGGACGCGGCCGAGCGTTTGGCTTTGGACATGAACTCTTGCGGCGAGCTGTTCCTGGTACATCGGGCGGGGTGCCACGGCTTCCAGCGCGATGACGGCGGCACGCGTCAACCCCAGTGGCGCCAGGGCATCGTCGTGGAGGCGTTGCACTAAACGGGCCGCTGAGGTTAGAAGCCGGTAACCGTCCCGGGCGTTGGGCTCACGGGCGAGTATCACGAAGAAGACCTTCCTGATTGGGTGGCAACGAAAGTCACGCTGCCTGCGACGTCGGCACGAAGCGCCGACGCTGGATACCCACCCTATGCATGCCGGGCTCCCTTTTGGCAAGTATGCTTACTATTTTTCACCCGCGGGCCACAGGGCGCGCGGCGATTCACCCGACGGGCGGAAGGTGGACCGTCCGATTTTCGTTCGAGGCCTTGCGCGACATATAGCAAGTGTGCTTAGTATCTAGTTAGTAACCGTGCTTACTAATTTCATCCGGTAGCGCTAGTCACGATCCCAAGCGGACCATTCCTGAAAGAGAGCAACGATGACACAGAACCCATGGGCCCAGGCAGCACCCGAAGCTTCCCCGGACCGGTACGCCGGTGTTGGAGTTGTGCCCCCGCAAGGCACGGGACGTGCTGACTCCAAACAGGAAGCGGCCAAGGACGAAGCTGCAGACGTAACGCGGCACGCGGCAGACGCTGCCCAGAACGTCGCCGAGACGGCCAAGGCGGAGGCAGTCAACGTTGCCGCCGAGGTCAAGACCAATGCCCGGGACCTGCTGCACCAGGCAAAGTCCGATCTCACCGAGCAGGCAGGAACCCAGCAGCAGAAGGTCGCCGAAGGTCTGCGGTCCGTCGCCGGCGAATTGCATTCCATGGCTGCCGCCTCTGACCAGCCCGGCGTGGCGACTGACCTCGTCCGCCAAGCTGCCGAGCGGTCCTCCGCTGTTGCGTCCTGGCTCGATGGCCGGGATCCGGGTTCGCTTCTGACCGAGGTAAAGTCCTTTGCCCGGCAGCGCCCGGGCACCTTCCTCCTGCTCGCGGCTGGAGCCGGTGTCCTGGCTGGGCGTCTCAGCCGCAGCTTGAGCGCCGGCGCCCCCGAAGCGACGGGCGCTACCGCTACCGGCACGCCCACTGCTGGCCGGATCCCCGATACCGGGGTAGCGGTTCCGCCGCCGCCGGTACAGATGCCCGCTCCGCAAACCACGACGGCGGGCCTCGCGGACACCTACCCGCCGAATCCGCTGGACTCCGATTTGGGAACCCCCGATCCGCTCCGCGACGCCGGGCAGGGCCGCCGTTCCTCAGAGTCCGTGGCTGGTGAGCCATTGCAGCAGGCTGATCCGCTGCGCGATGACCCCTTTGATGGTGGCCGTCGATGAGCAGCGAAATGCCTCCCACGGCCGCGCAGGCAAAGGCTGAATCGACGTCCCTGGGTGACCTTCTCGGTGAGGTCACACGGGACATGTCCACCCTGATGCGACAGGAAGTGGAACTGGCCAAGGTCGAACTCAAGCAGTCCGCCACCCGGGCAGGCAAAGGCACCGGCATGCTCGCCGGCGCCGGCGTCGCTGGCCATTTCGTGCTCCTGTTCCTGTCTTTGGCGCTCTGGTGGGCGCTGGGGATCGTGATGGGACTGGGCTGGTCCGGCGTTGTTGTCGCCGTCATCTGGGCAGTTGTCGCCGCCGTTCTGGCAGCCATGGGCCGCAAGGAACTGAACGCGATCAAGGGCATGCCGAGGACGGCTGAAACCCTCCAGGAAATCCCGCCCACCCTAAAACCCAACTCCTAAGATTCAGCGAGGAAACACGATGAGCGAAAACCCGGATGTCATCCGAGCAGATATTGAAGCAACCCGTGCCCGCCTGGGCACAAACGTGGACGCCGTCGCTGACAAAGTCACGCCGTCGCATATCGTCCAGCGGCAGACGGACAGAGTCAAAGAGAACGTCAAAGACGCCGTCTTCGGAGTGAAGGATAAAGTCATGGGAGCCGCAGACCACACCACCGACCACGTCCACTCCACTACCGGAAGCGTCGGCGCGCATGTGAGCGACGCGGGCGCCGCAGTTGCGGGCGCGCCGGGCCAGCTGAAGAACAGGACACAGGGGAACCCACTGGCTGCCGGGTTGATCGCCTTTGGTGCCGGCCTGCTCGTTTCCTCCCTGATCCCGGCCAGTCAAAAGGAGCGTGAAGCCGCTGATGCCCTCAAATCGGCAGCGGAGCCACTCACCACGGAACTGACGGACGCCGCCAAGCAAGTAGCCGAAGGGCTCAAGGCGCCCGCCCAGGAAGCTGTGGAGAACGTCAAGGCCACTGCCGCGGACGCAACCGATCACCTCAAGGCAGACGGGCAGGCCGCTGTGGAGGACGTCAAGGATCGGACTGCCGAAGCCAAGGACAACGTTCAGCAGGCCTGAGGCCGCGTCTGAACAAGGCCGGCTGCCCTCGCTGATGCGCTGGGCGGCCGGCCATTTCCCTTAACACCACGAAGGAATTTCCAATGGCCAAGAACCCAACCAAGGCAGAAAATGAATCCATGACCGACGCCGAAACGGACGAGAGCAGCACCGCCAAGGCCCGCACGGCACCTGCCCCGGACGACTCCCGTAAACCGGACAGCCCGGCCGACGTCACTAAGCCCTCGTGGAAGTACATCGCCAAAAAGACCCTGCGTGAATTCACCAAGGACCAGTGCCCGGATCTCGCCGCAGCGCTGACCTACTACGCGGTGCTTTCTATTTTCCCGGCGCTGTTGGCCCTCGTGTCGTTGCTGGGCATTTTCGGGGACGCCAAGAAGACCACATCCGCTCTCATGGAGATCGTTCAAGGAGTCGCGCCCGGTGACACCGTGGACGCTATCCGCCAGCCAATCGAGCAGCTCAGCAGTTCCTCCGCTGCCGGCCTCACCCTGGTACTCGGCATCCTCACCGCCCTCTGGTCCGCCTCCGGCTATGTCGGAGCCTTTGGCCGGGCAATGAACCGGATCTACGAAATTGACGAGGGCCGGCCGTTCATCAAACTTCGGGGCACGATGCTCGCCGTCACCATTGCCGCCGTGCTGATCGTCCTCGTGCTTTCAGCCATGCTCGTGCTGAGCGGGCCGGTGGCGGACGCCGTCGGCAACGCGATCGGCCTGGGCGGGGCCGTCCTGACGGCGTGGAACATTCTCAAGTGGCCGGTGATTCTGTTACTCGTGATTCTGGTGATCGCCATCCTCTACTACGCTACGCCGAACGTAAAGCAGCCCAAGTTCCGCTGGATGAGCCTGGGTTCCGCTATCGCCTTGGTCATCTTCCTGCTGGCGTCCTTGGCCTTCGCTTTCTATGTGGCCAACTTCAATAGCTACGAGAAGACCTATGGTGCGATCGGCGGCGTCATCATCTCGCTGCTGTGGCTCTGGATCCTGAACATGTCGTTGCTGTTCGGTGCCGAGTTCGACGCCGAGATGGAGCGTGGACGCCAACTCCAGGCCGGCATTGAGGCCGAAGAGACCATCCAATTGCCGCCACGGGACACGAAACAGAGCGACAAGCTCCAGGCCCGCGAAGAAGAGGACATTCGCCGCGGGCGCGAGCTCCGGGAACAGCACGGGATCCAGCCTGAACGGCAGGAAGGCAATACCCAACCCCGGGACACGGACGGAGTGGGGCGCCCCTAACCCGCGGAAATGTCAGGCATCACTGATGGCGGCGAGTTTGACGTTGTCCTTCTGACCTTCCCATGTGCCGGTCAGCGCGAGCGGGCCGGCCGGTTGCTCATCCAGGTCCAGCCGCCGGATAACAAGCAGGTGAAGGTCAGCAGTCTCGATGGCGGTGCCGGCGTCGGTGGCGCGCGGTGCCGCTGAAGAGACGTCAGGGACTGAATCGAGTTTCGGCCCGGTGCTTCGCACGAAGACCGTCTGGGCCAGGAGTTCCAGGTTTTCCCCTTTTTGGAGGTATTGCTCTGCCTGCGGCCGGCCCAGCATGATGCTCGCCGCCAGCGCTGCCACGTAGATTGGATCGGCGCAGGCATCGTAAACCCACCTCGGGCCGAGAACCGAGTGCTGCATGGTTCCGACCAACCAGGATTCCGCGCCGGCCAAGGGTTGGGCCCTGTACGTGAGTGGGACGTGAAAAGTGGAGTTACCCACCGACACGATGATGGTTTCTATGCCGACCTCGCCGGCGGGGTCGTCGAACCGGTAGGAGCCAACTTTGTGCAGCGCTGCCGTGCCGGGTTCCGTGAACCAGGGCTGGCGGGGCAGCCACTCTGCGAGAAGCTCAAGTTTCGTCGGCTGCAGTTCTGCCTGATGGATGATCGCCATGACGGTAAGCCTAACCGCGGCCCGGGCGACACGTTGATCAAATAACTAGGGGAAAGGTACTGACCACTGGTTGGCGATCGCCCGGCCGAGTGTCGTTGTTCCAGATCCACTGGCGCCCATGATGAACAAGCGGCAAGGGTTGAGGGTGTTCAGCATCGTCGCAGACTACCTCTTCACGCCTGCTGCGGTCTTGAGCACGGCGGGGTGCGGACAGCAGAGCAGCGCGTTAGGTCTCCCGGTCGATCTGGAGGTAGCTGAGTCCGCTGACATCGAGCCAGAATTTGGTCGGAGTCTCTACGAGTCGCAGCAGGACGCCCCCGCAGGAACTGCAGCGCACAACTATTCCCGGGGCATCGGCATAGACCGCCGCTTCGCCGAAGACCCTGACAGCGCCACAATTCTTGCACCGACCGATCGCTGCAATGATGTCGATGCGGAACAGTTCCCACAGGGGTCCTGCTGCCGCGTTCCCGTCAAGGTGAGGTATCGGATTGCCTGCGGTCCCGGCGATATCCTGGTCCTCGAGGCGCGGGTCCTCAGCACCAGGGGAAGCGGAGCCGTTGTTGCCAGTCACCGTGTTCCTCCCGTTCCGCCAAAGCGTTCGGTCTTGATCGAGGCGGCAGGATAGCCCGCCTGCACCATCCACTCTGTGACCGTTTCGACAAACATCGTCTGACCGCAGATGAAAATGTCGGGTGCCATGTCCGCCGGCAGGATGCTTGCCAACAGTGTTTCGGCGGTGAGTCGCTTCGGGGCCCTTGGCCAGCCCTCCGGAACTTTGCGTGTATAGACATAGTCGACCGTCAGCTTGGGAGATCCCTGGTTCAAGGTGAGCAGCTCCTCCCGATAGAACCCTGCCTCGGGCGATTTCAGCGAGTACAGCAACCGGAACTGTGAAGGATTCCCGGATGCCTCGTGGGCGCGGATCATGGACATGAGCGGGACAATGCCGGATCCCCCGGCGATCAGCTGAACCGGGTTGGGGTCGGTCGGAAGCCAGACGAACCAGCCGCCGACGGGCCCCCGGATCTCCAACTGGTCCCCGACCATCAGGTCTCTGACCAGATAGGGGGAGACCTCCCCGTTGGCCAGTTCGTCGACCGTGATCTCCAGGAGTTCGTCCATGCCGGCTGTGGCTACTGAGTAGGACCGCACTGCCGTGTATCCGTCGTCCGCCGTGAGCCGGATATCGATGTGCTGGCCGGCAAGGTTGCCGTTCAGCCCGTCCACGCGCAGGCCGATGGTTCTGGAGGATTCCGTTTCAGGAACGCCGCGGATCACCTCGGCGACGCGCCACAGGGTGCTCATCTGTCCTGCCTCATGAGTAGCGCTCCTCGCGCCAGGGGTCGCCGTAGATGTGGTACCCGTTCGATTCCCAGAAGCCGGGAACATCGTGCGGCATCAGCTCGATGCCATTGATCCACTTCGCACTCTTCCAAAAGTACAAGTGGGGTATCAGCAGGCGGGCGGGGCCACCGTGGGCCCGTTCCAGTGGTTCACCGTCGAATTGCCACGCCACCCATGCCTGGCCGTCCAGCAGGTCCTGCAACGGGACATTGGTCGTATAGCCGCCGTAGGAGTGAGCCGAAGTGAACTCGGACGTTGTTTCCACATCCGCGAACAAGGTGTCCAGGGACACCCCGCGCCACGAGGTGCCCAGCTTGGACCAGCTGGTCACGCAATGAATATCGGTCCGGATGTCGACCTGCGGTAGTGCCAAGAGCTCATCCCAGGACCAGGCGCGGCGCTGCCCAGTCTCCGTTGTAATGAAGAATTCCCAGTCAGCCCGGGCGATATAAGGTGCAGGGCCCGCCGTCAGTACGGGAAAGCTTGGCGTCTCGTATTGACCGGGTGGTAACGCTGGATTGCCGGTGCGCCGTTTTCCATGAAAACCAGACGAGATGATTCCCATCATGTACCTCCGATGCGGAGCTCCGCCGGTCGAATGTAATCGGTGCCCCAACGATAGGGCAACGGCGGGACCGAGACCAGACATAAAAATATACTCCGGCGAGGGGCTGTACGTCCTTCCATATGTGAGTCCGGCAACCGCCGGGGCGGGTGTAGCTTGAAGGATGGGTTCCCTACCGTCGGCGCGTACGCAGAGGCTTGTGCTGTGGATCGCGATTCTCGCGTCCTTTGTGTCGTTTCTCGATGGCAGCGTCATCAACGTAGCGCTGCCGGCCATTTCCCGTGAACTGGGCGGCGGACTGACAACGCAGCAATGGGTTGTCGATGCCTACCTGATCACCCTGGGGTCACTGATCCTGGTCGCCGGTTCGCTCTCTGATTTGTTGGGCCGGGTTGTCGTTCTCCGGGCAGGCCTGATCGGGTTCGGCGCGACATCAGTGATGTGTGCGCTGGCACCCACAGCGGACTGGCTGGTCCTGGCCAGGGCGCTTCAAGGCGTGGCGGGCGCCTTGCTGGTGCCCAGTTCCCTGGCTCTGATCACATCAAACTTCGACGAAGCGCCCCGGGCGAAGGCAATCGGCCAGTGGACTGCTGGTACAACCGTGGCTTTCATCGCGGGACCCCTGCTTGGTGGAGTGCTCGTTGATTCGGTGGGCTGGCGCTGGATCTTCGGAATCAACGTCCTGCCCATTGCCGTGACCTTGTACTTGCTAGCCGTGCTGCGGGCCAAGGATGTTCGCGAGGAGGGCGTGCGGATCGACTACCCGGGCGCCGTGCTCTGTGTGCTCGGGCTGGCGGGGCCGGTCTACGCGCTGATCGAACAGGGCAACTACGGCTGGGGGAGCCCACTCATTCTGATGCCCCTCGTCCTCGGCATCCTGTGCCTCGCCGGGTTCATTTGGCGGGAAAAGACCGCGAAGCACCCGCTCCTGCCGCTCAGCCTCTTCGCCGTCCGAAACTTTGCCGTCGGCAACGTGGCTACGGCCTTCGTCTACGCCGCGCTGTCGATCGGCGGGTTCATCATCGTGCTTTTCCTGCAGCAGGTTGCCGGTTTTCCGGCGACGTCGGCCGCTCTGGCGTTGCTTCCCGTCAGCCTCGTCAACATCCTCCTGGCGTCATGGTTTGGCTCACTGGCCGGGCGGTTCGGCCCGCGGTGGTTCATGGCATTCGGACCTGTTCTCGCCGGAGTTGGCTACCTGCTGATGCTCGCGTCGGAAATCCCGGTCAACTACTGGACCCAGCTGATGCCCGGGATCCTCCTGTTCGCAGTCGGGCTCTCGGCGACAGTCGCACCGCTCACCGCCGCCATTCTCGGTTCGATCTCGGAACAGCAGGCCGGCATCGGCTCGGCAGCGAATAACGCCGTCAGCAGGGTTGCCGGTCTGATCGGCATCTCGCTGGTCGGCCTCGTCATGGGCGGCAAACTTGATCTCGACGGATTTCACCGGGTGGTGACCGTGGCGGCGGTGCTGCTCATCCTCGGGGGCATGGTTTCCGCCATCGGTATCCAGAACCCACGCGAGCGGCCTGCAGTCCGGGCAAGGCAGAAAGTCCCATCCCAAAGCACCCGGAGCTACCGTATTTTCAGACCGGGCAGATAGGGCTAAGGGGTTCCATCGGACCGACCGAACCTACCGGCCGAGGTCCTCGGGTTCTGTGCCCTCCCGAGCAGGGGGGATGTAACAGCTGTTACTTACCTTGCTGTAGCAGTATATGATTGATGCATGGATTGGTTGGTTCTTGTTGTCCGGTTGACTGGTGAGACCTCACGGACGAGAGTCGGTGTGTGGCGGGAGCTCCGGAGGATCGGTGCTGCGCCAGTGGCCTCGGGGGTATGGACCGTTCCAGACACGCCGTTCTTCTCGGAGGCCGTGCCTAGGGTCGTGGAGCTGGCCGGCCGCGGAACCGGCAGTGTCCTCGTCCTGCCAACGCCGGGTAGCGGCGATGCGGGAGTGGAAGGCCTGCGCTCGGCATTCAAGGAGCTGAGGTTGGATGAGTGGAAGGAATTCACCGGCGATTGCGGGGCGTTCGAGGACGAAATCGCCAAGGAAACCCGAAACGCCAAGTTCACTCTGGCGGAGCTGGAAGAGGAAGAGCAGAGCCTGGAGCGCCTGCGGCGCTGGTACCGTGATCTGAAAAGCCGTGACGTTCTGGAACTGCCGGAAGCGCAGGCCGCCGACGAGCGGCTGCGCGAGTGTTCCGCTGTATTCGACGAGTACGCCGAGAAGGTCTACGCGACTCTGCATGCCCCGTCAGGCCATGGCCTGCCTGAGGCCGGGGAGTAGGGGCCGTGCAGTGGTGGCACGCGGCGCTGGGGATCCTGGCCGGGCTGGTAGCTGTCTACGCGGTTCTTCTGCTGGGGTTGTGGGTCTATGCGAGGTCCCATCCGGAGACGGTGGGTATGCGGGAAGCGTTGCGGTTGCTGCCGGATGTGTTGCGCGTGCTGAGGCGTTTGGCGGCCGACCCGGCGGTATCCCGCGGCGCCCGGATCAAGCTGTTCCTTTTGTTGGGATATCTGCTCTTGCCGCTGGATCTTGTCCCGGACTTCCTCCCGCTGATTGGCTATGCCGATGACGTGATCGTCATGGCCTTGGTTCTTCGTTCCGTGATCCGCTCCGCAGGCCCGGAGTCTTTGCGGCGGCATTGGCCGGGCACCCCGGCCGGGCTTGCCGTCATCGAACGGCTGGCCGGCCTGCCGGCACCCATCGCCGGAAACGCCGGGGGCGCCGGGAAAGAGGGCACGGATGCTGCCTGAAATCTTGACGCGCCCTGAGATCGCGCGCCTGAGACGTCGCGGGTTCATCCTTGAGGGCATCACGCTGGGCTGGAACGTCGTCGGAGTGGCAGTTCTTGCCGTCGCTTCCATCACGGCCGGATCGGTGGCGCTGGCCGGCTTCGGCCTGGACAGCCTGATCGAGATCGGTGCCAGCACCGTGGTGATCTGGGAACTCGCCGGGGCCGGGGAACGGCGTCAACGGTTCGCGTTGAGGCTGATCGCCGGGGCGTTCGTTGCCCTGGCTCTCTATCTGCTCGTCCAGTCCGGACTCGCCTTGGCAGCAGGGCACCACGCACGGCCGAGCCCCACCGGAATTATCTGGACGGCTGTCACGGCAGTGGTCATGTTCGCCCTCTCAGCCGGAAAGGCCCGCACGGGCAAGGCGCTGGGCAATCCCGTTCTCATAGCAGAGGGCAAGGTGACGTTTATCGACGGTCTTCTGGCAGCCGCCGTGCTGGCCGGCATCTTGCTGGACACCTTTGCCGGTTGGTGGTGGGCCGACCCCGTGACCGGTATGGTCATCGTCTACTACGCGGTCCGCGAAGCCGTGGCCATCTTCCGCCACGATCACTGATCGTTCGGAAACAGCCACCTGGGTGGCTTAGGCTTTCCGTATGGGACTAATAATCACACTACTTATTATTTGGCTTATTCTTTCGATCCTGGGCTTCGCCGTGAAGGGCCTGCTCTGGTTGGCCATCATCGGCCTGGTGCTCCTGGTGGCTACGGCTGTATGGGGCTGGGTGAAGCGAAAGGCCAAGGCCTGATGCAACCCCGATCTTCATTCGGCGGCGGTCGGTCCTCTTCAGGACCGGTCGCCGTTTTCGTGAAATTCGCGAAGTCAATGTGCCAACTGAAGGTCCAGAGGAGGGAGACGGATAACCAGCTCGGCTCTTGAGTGAGTAGGCTTTCTGCCGGATAGGGAGTGCACCTGTCCGTCGAGGTCCGGCGCGCCGCTACGAGCTGGTGCTGGATGCCAGTACGCCCAGGCCGAGCGCGGCGATCATGCCGCTGCTGCCGCGTTCGAGCCAACTGCTGACCCGGGGGCGCTGCAGCCAGGCCATTGCCTTCGCTGCCGCGACGGCTACAGCCGCCAGGTAGAGGAATCCAATGGCGCTCTCGATGGCACCGAGCACCATGGCGGTGTCCAGCGTGTTGCCGCCGTGTGGAATGAACTGCGGCACGACGGCGAGGTAGAACAGGCCGACCTTGGGGTTGAGCAGTGTGGAGAACGCGCCGGCACCGAAGCCGGTCCTTCGGCTGTAGCTCCGCCGGGGAGCGTGCCCGGCCGCCGGGGAGGCAGTTGTGCGGCGCGCCCGGATCAGCGACGAGATTCCCAGATACAGCAAGTACAACCCGCCTGCGATCTTCAGCCAACGGAACACTTCCGCCGAGTCCTCCAGCACGGCGGCGAGCCCCACTCCCACCAGCGCGGCCCAGACCAGGGATGCCAGAGCTGAGCCCAGCGCCGCCGCCAGGCCGGCCCCGGCACTTTGCAGCGAGATCCTCAGCACCAGGAAGGTATCCGGGCCGGGGGTGACGGAAAGCAGCAGGCACAGCCCGGCAAAGGCCAGGAGGGTCACGACGGTCATGGGCACCATTGTCCTTTCGCTGGCAGCCCGACTGCAATCCGTCGCGATGGTTTGCTGCTTGCCGGGCATTGCATGACGCCGGTTGGGCGCCGCGGACGCATCGCCTTGCCCTTGTTCGGCGGAGCCATGACACAGGGATTCCGTCCGCATGCGGGCGCCACTACCCACTAGGTTTTGTCGTCTGATGCCTCGCGCACGCGCATGAGCCAGTCGGCGACAAGGGCTCGCACGAGGTTGGGTTGCTCATGGATCAAGGCGTGGCCGGCGCGGTCGAGGACGGCCAACGTAGCGCGTGGGTAGTGCAGGATCAGCTCCGAGGGTCCTGTGTGCCCGGCGGTGGCATCCTGTCGCCCGGCAACGACCAACACCGGATGAGGATAGGCTTTCGCGGCTTCCGGCCGATCCCGCAATTCCCAGTGCGAAAAGATCCGCATCAGGCTCGACTCGTCAGCCAGGGACGTTGCGGGAGCCACATACTCCTGGAACCGGCGCAGCGTTTCACGCGTCTGCACAACGAAGTAGCTGCGGTAAGTGGCCTCGAGATCCGAGTCGAGTGCACCGGTCAGATCGACCGACGAAACGAGGACCTCGTGCTGAGGCACGTCGCGCGTCTGCGGGCCAACAGGGCAGATCAGCGCCAGCCCGACGGCCTGATCAGGTCGCAGATTCGCAATCGCACGGGCCAGGTAGCCGCCGTAGGACTGACCCACGATGAGAAACGGTTCATCACCAATAGTGCTGGCGATCAGGCCGAGCAGAATGTCCACGACGTCGTCATTGCTCGTGATCGTCTCGGGCGCCGGGGTCCGGCCCATCCCGGGCAGGTCCGGATACAGGCGCCGGTAGCCAGGAACGTCGTCGAAAATCGGTTCAAGGGCACTGGCGATCTCGCGATGATCCACACCGGCGCCGTGGAGAGCGAGAACCGGCGTGCCGCTGCCGAACTCGGCGTAATGCACAGGCACTCCGCTAACCGTGGTGTCCATCCCGCTATGGTAGAACGCGTCGCGGCGATACCCGCCATCATCGACGGCACCCGGGACCGCTCCGGGTAAAGCTGCGCTCCGGTGGGAGGATGATTTGATGACGCCAAGTGTGGACGTATTTCTGCGGGGGCCCCGAGGGCGCCGTCTGTGCCTCGAGCTGGCGATGCAGCTTGATCCGGAGGTCAAAACGGCGGTCTTCTGGTTGGGATACGAACTTGATGGTGGACCGGGGACCTCGCGGGTCCTGCTGAGCGCTGCTGCCTCCCGGGAGGCAGCGACGCCGGCCTTTGCCGCGTCACCAGAACAGCTGGCTGCCAGGCTCGCCTCCCTGGACTTCA
This sequence comes from Arthrobacter sp. P1_D12, assembly GCF_056406175.1. Classification (NCBI taxonomy): domain Bacteria; kingdom Bacillati; phylum Actinomycetota; class Actinomycetes; order Micrococcales; family Micrococcaceae; genus Arthrobacter; species Arthrobacter sp. P1_D12. The sequence continues at coordinate 43,680 of NZ_JBFUAR010000014.1, read as the reverse complement.
CCGAACTTGACAGCGACCTGGTGCAGGCGGCCCTCGAGCGGTCAGTGGACACGGCAAGGTACTGGCAGGCACCCGATGGAGAGGACGTGCTCGCGGATCTCCCGAGTGTGACGGCGGCCCTGTCGCCCGTCGCGGAACAGGTCATGGCGCTGCCCGACAGCCAGTGGTTCTGGCAGCCTCGCCGGGCGGAGCAGTGGGCCATCGACTTGCGATCGACAAACGGCCAGGCACCGCTGCCGAAGAATCCGCGACAAACACTGGCTGGGTGGGGCCGAGACGAACGAGCCAGGGAACTGCGGGCCGCGCGCGAACGCCCGGGCGATCCTCGCGCCAACTGGTCAGGAACTTGGTGGTCGATCCCGCACGGGCTGCTCCACACCGTTGGGCAGGTCCCGGCCGCACTGAGCCTCGTGGAAGATTCCCTGGGGTGGGAGCAGGCGACCACGGTTCCGGTTCGGGGAGCGGGCCGGACTCTTGAGATCGGCACAGCAGAAGACTGGATAACGCTGTGCCGCAGGTTCCCAGTAGAGGTCACTGCATCCCGGCGACACGACTGGTTCCGCCTGACCGGACGCGACGGCCGATGGGTCATCCCGGATTGGGAACAAGTGGCAGGGGAGTGGGACGCCGCGCACCTCTCCGTCCTGGGTTACCTCAACGGCGCGACGCGCCCACTACAGGTCGACGCCGAAACGGCGACGGTCATCGCCGGATGGGCCCCGGACAGCACGATCTGGCTGACAGATGTCGCGCACGAAACGGGCGGCCCGCGGCAGGCATGGCACCGCGCCTCGCACGGAGACCCCTGGACTCTCGCGCCGTAACAGTCGAATGCCGAGTGGTTTCGGGCATCACCGCCAGATTTCGGCGACCAGTTCCGCGAGGGCTCTGCCCTGGCTGTAACCAGCTCGAGCCGCGGGCGGACGCAGGGACAGATCCATCGCGTTGGCGCCGAACATGTGCTCGGCGGCGCTATCCGGGAAGATTGTTTGGACCCTGCTGCCACCGGCGCGCAGTTCGTCGATTTGGGCGGCGAGATCCATGCCCCACTCGAGCGGCATCCGCGTCCTGCCGCCGAAGGGCGACAGCACCAGCACCCGCCCGTATCCAGCGGCCAGGTCGGCGTTCTCACTGCGTCGATAGCCGCCGTTGATGTACCGGCTCCCGCCGATGCGGTAGCCGTTGCTGGTGCTGGCGGCGACGGCGTCCACCAGATCGATTCCGCTGTGGCGGTCGAACACGACCGGGTCCCCGGTATCCGCATCAACAGCCGTGATCAGCACGGGCTGTTGCGGCCAGTGCCGGCTGGGAAGCCGGGCCGCGACGATGTCGCGCCAGCGCAGCTGGGCAGAGCCGTCGGAAGCTTCCATCTCGAGTGCCGCGGCGCCCATCCTGCGGCGCATGTCGGAGGCATCCGCAGCAGAACCAATGATTCCGTTGGACCACTCCAGGTAGGTTTGTCCCGAGATATTCGGAGCGCGTCCCCTGTCCGGTCCGGAGTGGCCGGCTTGTGGCCGAGGCACTTCGGCTTGGATGGCGGCATACAGTTCGGCCGGCCGTGTCCCGCTGGTGATCTGGGCAGCCACTGTCGATCCTGCCGATGTCCCGATGATGAGGTCGGCCTCGGTGACATCGATGCCGGCATCGGACAGGCCGGCGATGAGACCGAGCTCCCACGCATTGCCTGCCGCTCCGGCGCCGGCGAGCACCAAGGCCCGCTTGTGTGAGTTGCCGCTCTGTCGTGCGGCGTAGGCCTGTTGGCCGCAAACGGGCCAATTTCCGGGCTGTGGTGTCCGCGTCACTGCAATGGCGCCGGAAGTGGTCGTCGAACGGATGCGCGGAGTTGAAGAGGGTGTTGTTTTCATGGGAGTCGCCTTTCGCGAATTTGCCTTGCGGCACTCCCGGAGACGACTACTGCAGTCGCGCGACCGTGGACTTCGGGGGAGCGCCCATTACGGATACTGCGTTCATGGGTCCCACCTCCTGAAGATTGATCACGATCACCGGAAAGCTATCACGCCGGCAAGGCGGGGCACAACGGGCATCAAGCCGCCAGAGCGAGCACCGGCTGAGTCGCCACACGCACAGTCAGCAAGTCTTGCCGGCGTAAGCGCGAAGTGCTCACCACCCGGCCGTGCCCGGGCCGCCCTTGAAAGGACCGACGATCTGCGTGGTGATCCAACCGCCGTAGAAGTCACCTTCCTGGAAGGTCACCTGCTCGCCGTTGACTTGGCAGGAGTCCATGTGAGCCGGGTAGAGGGCCACTCGGGTGCTGAGCGCCCCGAAACCCCGGGTGGGTTCGGGGTAGGTCCACCCGCCACGGGGAACGACGACGCCGCCGGCAACGACGTCGAAGTAGTGCGCTTCTCCCTTGAACTCGCAGAAGCTGATGCCCCCGACCGGGATGAGTACACCGGCAGGGAATGAGTCCAACGGCAAGTAGTAGACAGGCGGGTGACTTGTCTCCAGGACGCGCACTGCATCGGTGGTGTCGGCAATCACCTGCCCGCCAAGCCGCACGGTAACCCGTTCGGATCGGGGCTCGACCCTCGGCGGCCGCGGGTAGTCCCACACCGATTCTTGACCCGCCTTGGGTTTGATGGGCTGGGGACGCCGGAAAAGGCCGGAAGAACCGTGTGCAGGAGTCATGTCCCCATGTTGCCATCTTCTGCTGGGATCCCACCGTGAGCGCGACGCATCCGTGCGATCGCGCATACGCTGACCGCGAGCCGGCCGCTAGTCGCCGGCGGCTTCGCGGCCGCGGCGCACGATCAGCCGGTCGGGGCTGTGGACCACGGATGTGTCCTTGTCCTCGTAGTCGAACTGGTTGAGGAAGTAGCGCATGGCGTTGATCCGACCCCGCTTCTTGTCATTGAACTTGATGGTGATCCACGGCGCATGGTCCGTGTCGGTCCGCAGGAACGTCTCCTCCTTGGCGGCCGTGTACTCCTCCCACCGGTCCAGGGAGGCGAGATCGATGGGCGAGAGTTTCCAGCGCCGCACCGGGTCGATCTGCCGGATCGCAAAACGGGTGCGCTGCTCGTGGCGGGTCACCGAGAACCAGAACTTGGTCAGGTGGATCCCGGAGTCCACCAGCATCCGCTCGAAGAGCGGGGCCTGAACCATAAAGGTGTCGAACTCCTGCTCCGTGCAGAAGCCCATGACCCGCTCCACATTTGCACGGTTGTACCAGGAGCGGTCGAACATCACGATCTCCCCGGCCGTGGGCAGGTGCTGGATGTAGCGCTGGAAATACCACTGGCCCAGTTCACGGTCAGAGGGTTTACTCAATGCCACTGCCCGGGCCGAGCGGGGATTCAGGTGCTCAGTGAACCGCTTGATTGTTCCGCCCTTGCCGGCCGCATCCCGGCCCTCGAAGACGATCACGTGCCGGAGGTCCTGGTCCTGGCCCCAGTACTGGAACTTCAGCAGTTCAACCTGCAGCCGGTATTTCTCCAGCTCGTACTCTTCGCGGGACATCCGTTGCTCGTAGGGGTAGTCTTCCCGCCACGTCTGCACGGCCGAGCCGCCGGGGTGAATCAGTTCCGGATCTTCGCCTTGCCCCCCACGCACCGTGTACCCCATCTCCACCAGATGGTCGATGGCCTCACGCAGGTTTTCCCGGAGCCAGCCCTGGTCCTCGGGTGTCCACGTCCTGTCCGCCGGCGTCATCCCGGCCTCCTTCCGGCCCCCTCGAACCAGCTGCCGGACTTCCAGATGCCGGCGGTGTTCGATGCTCAACTGCGTTCATAGAATGCGACCAGCCTAAGCCGACAAGTGGAGCTCACGATAGGGACGGGCTGGGGGATACTTTGCGTCACCTGACCCGCCGGCCGGGCCTACCTACCCGTGGGTGCCGGTGGGGCCGGTTCGATGCTTCGCTTCAGAAGAGCGTGATGCCGGTGAGTTCGGCGAGTTTGTCGGTGAGCTTGTCCTGGAAATCAGCGTCGGTGACCTCCGGAGCCGGCTTCCGCGGCCGGCGGTGATGCCAGTACATTCCGGAGACCTGGACGGCGGGGTCAGGGCTGACGGCGAGCCAGCCCTGGGTGTCCTGGCCCATGGCGAGGTCGTCGGGGGCGCCGGCGCCGCCCATCTTGGTGGGCACCCAGCCGGGGTCAACGGAGTTGCTGAGCACGTCGGTCCACTGCCGGGCGACGGCAGCGGAGAGCGCGGAAACGTAGAGCTTGCTCTCGGAGTAGGCCGCGCTGGCGTCCCAGCGCCGTCGGGTCCAATCGATGTCCTGGAGGTTGCTGCTGGCCGCGCGGTGCATCCCGCTGCTGAGGTAGATCAGCCGGTGCGGCCGCTCGATCAGCGCGGTGAGAATGTAGGGCGCCAGAACGTTGACGGCCAGGGTGCGGGAGTGTCCCTCCGGGGTCGCGACTCGCCCCGGCGAGAGGTAGACGCCTGCGTTATGGATGACGGCGTCCATCCGCCCGTAAGCGTTCACCTGCGCCGCCAGTTCCCGGGTTTCGGAGGCCCTGCTGAGGTCACCGATCACTATGCCGATGGCAAGCGGCGCGAGTTCTTCGAGGGAGGCGGCGCGTTCCCTGGAGCGGGCGTGCAGCAGGACCTCGTCGCCGCCGTTCAGGAGCGTCCGGGCGGTGGCGAGGCCAAGTCCGTCGGTAGAGCCGGTGATGAAAATGCGAGCCATGACGATGGTCCTTTCTTCACCGTTACCTTCCAGAAGCCGCGCATCATTCTGGTTTGATGCGCCCTGGTGGAACATCAGGGGGACGTGTTCGTGCTTGCCACTTGATGGCTTCAGCTACGGACGGGTCACACTCAAGAATGAACGCCCTGCGCCTTCATCTAGGCGGATTCGAGAACGTTCTTGAGATTGGTCAACTGAGCGACCTCGGCATTCATGGTGCGGACAATCACCGGGCCCACGAGCTTCATGAGTCCCTTGGGCTCCAGGTCCAGGCTGAAACGAACAGTCGTTCCGCCCGGCGCTTCACTGAGCCGGTACGCACCGGCCGGACGGGCCGGACCGGCCACCACCTGGAAGCCCAGGAGCTTTCCGGGGTCCGCCGCGGTGATTTCGTAGTCCCCGACGATCGGCCGGCCCCCGGGGCCCGAGAGAGTCTGGCTGTACACGGCACCGAGGTCCCCGGGTGTTCCACTCTTCAGTGTTATGTCCTGAACCCCGGAGCGCCATGCGCGGTTATTCAGCCCATCCGCGAGGAACGCATAGACGTCCTCCGGAGATCGGTTGATGGTGGTCTCGTTCTCGGCGTGAGCCATTGCTACCCCTACAGGTTTTAGTCCGGACGCGTCCAGGCCGGTCGATCGATGTTGTCCATAGTCCGTCGTGCGCCGGTATTTAGCGGATTGCTTCTTCAGGCTCTTCAGCCATGGGGCTCAGGGTCATCCGGGTGGTGACCAGGAGAGATCCGAGCAGGGATCGGGCGGCCGCGAGCAGGACATTAACCTCAGGGCTGGCCAGTTCATAGAACAACCTGCCCTCGCGCCGTGAGGGGACAATCAGGCGCTGGCGGCGGAGAATGCTCAAATGTTGGGAGAGGTTCGACGGCTCAAGGCCCGTGTTGTCGCGTAGCCGGCTTACGGCAACTGGTCCGTCGGCGAGCATTTCCAGCAACTGGATTCGGGCAGGGTGGCCCATGGCCTTGAACAGTTCTGCCTTCACATCGGTCTGGACCGGACTTGCAGGAAGATCATCCGGCATCGGGGCCTCCCTCCTTCACATTCAACTATTCTGAACCGCGCGTCTGTGCAGACCCCGGCGACAGGAAAACTAGCACAAGCAAGACAGAAAAGTCTGTCTTGCACACCCATGATTTGGTCAGCCCGCTTACATATCGTAGCGCCGGACCGCTGCAGTGTCGTCGCCGCCGCCGGACAGGGTGGTACCTCTTGCGCAGGTGAGTTGCATAGTTCAGACTTTCATGAATTCATCAATTCGATTCGGCCGGTACAAGTGACTGGCATTCGGGTGGAATCAGGCTGTTCCCGGTGACAACGGCGTCGCCGGGAACCTTCGGGTCCCGGCTTCCAGGAGGGTTCTATGACAGGCATGTTCGAACTGTTCACCGATTCCGAAACGTCCTACCGATTTCGACTTACGGCCCCGGACGGGACCGTCATGGCCCTCTCCAGGCCCTTTCCAGACCTGCCGGCGGCGGTGGCCGGGATCGCAGCAGTACGGGAGTATGCCGGTATGGGGCTGGTCTCGGAAATTTCGGCACCGCGGGTTGACGCGCTGCTCCAGTCCGTGGCCGAGGGCATTCCCGTGGACCCCAGCGCGCAGAGGCGCGGAGTTCACGAGGCGCACGTGAAGGGCCAGCGCGCCCGGGCGAGACCGGCCCGTGGCGGGGCGCCCAGGTCTCCTGAAGGGCCGCCGCGCCTCCGCATCCCGTCCGCAGCGCGCTTCTTGGGCCGACTCGCAGGGACCCGGAACCAGCGGCTGATCGTGCGGTGGCGGCAGGCACTGGAGACGCGGACTGCGCAGGTTGGGCTCAGCTCGTGCTGACCGTGTCCCGGGGCAGGGCGCCCGCCGGCGGGCCGGGCGGGCAGGCCAGGCCATGACGGAGTTGAAGGCGTTGCAGGCCTATTCCAGCGCGCTGGCCCCCGAGGACTGCCTCGCCGGGACCTTTCGCTACGATGTGGCCTCGGGGGAGCTGCAGTGGTCCGAGCAGATTTACCAGATCCACGGCTATCACCGCGGCGAGGTGGTGCCCACTGTGGGTGTTCTTATGCAGCACGTGCATCCTGACGACCGGAAGCAGTGCAGGGAAATCTTTGAGGATGTGTGCCGTGGCGGAGGTTTTTTCGCCAATTATCACCGTCTATTCGACGCGCGCCGGCGTGAACGGCGAGTCCTGACGGCGGGGGAGGGCGTGCTGGACAGTGACGGGAAGCTGTTGTTCGTCGACGGGTTCATCCTGGACCTCACCAGAACAGTTCAGCTTGAAACGGACCGGTCCGCCCGCGAGGCCGTCGCCGGAGCCATCGGCACCCGAGGCCTTATCGAACAGGCCAAGGGCATCCTGATGGGAATACTCCATATCGGTTCCGACGACGCCTTCGAACGGCTTTCCGCCTACAGCCAGCACCACAACATCAAGTTGGCCCACACGGCTTCGGCCATCGTCCGGCTGGCCAACTGCACGCACGAATCCGCGACCCTCCGCAGCTTCGTCCACGCACTGGACGGTCGTTTCTCACAACGCCGCGATGGCGAACGGGTTCTGCATCCCTAGCTGGGGGTAAGGCGCCGGGCGGGTCCTCGGCCGGCCCGCCGGCGTCGTGTTAGCCGAAAGCGCCGGGGTGAATCCGGCGGAGACTGATAGCACACTCCGAGGCAGACCAGTCTGTTCGCCTCGGTCCGGTGTAAAATTTTTTCATCATGACTGTCAACGACGCCGAGGGTCCTACGCTGCTGCCCGCCACAGCCATGGCCGGACGCGACGAGCCGGTGGACCGTATCCTCGCCACTGCTTACGAGTTATTCTCCCGCCGCGGCATCCGCGACGTAGGGGTCAATGAGCTGATCAGCAATTCGGGGGTATCCAAGGCAACCTTCTACCGGCACTTTCCGTCCAAGGACGCCCTGGTGCTGGCCTTCCTGGAACTCCGCGACCAGGTGTGGACCGTGGACCTGATCGTGGCCGAGGCCAGCCGGCGGGGCAACACCCCCGAGGAGAAGCTGCTCGCCGTCTTTGACGTGTTCGGTGACTGGTTCCAGCGCGAGGATTTCGAGGCGTGCTCGTTTATCAATGTGCTGCTGGAAATGGGCGCCGGGCACCCGTTGGGCAAGGCGAGCATCGATTACCTCAGCCGCATCCGTGGGCACATCCAGGCACTGGCCGAGGAAGCCGGGCTGGACCGCCCCGAGGAATTTGCCCGGTCCTGGCACATCCTGATGAAAGGCTCCATCATTTCCGCCACCGAAGGGGACGCGCTGGCCTCCAAGCGCGCCCAGCAGATGGCGCGATGGCTCATCGAGCACCACCGGGGCCTTTAGCCGCTACGCCCGGGGATTCCCCGTCCCGGTTACCGGCATCTCTTAAACCCCGTACGCGCCATAGCGCCCTGACAAACCACTCCGATAACAGGCCGGCCTGGTGGCTGCCCGCAAAGAGGGCCGGAACAGGTACTACCGACTCGACCCAGGGGGCATGGGCCGGCTGCGTGACCTTGTCGAACAGTTCTGGACCTACGAACTGGACCTGCTGGCATCAGATGCGTCCGCATTGGCCGCCCAACGCCACCGGCCTCCGCAACATCACACGATCAATTCCGATACTTCGCCTCAAGACAAGGGACCACTCTCATAACGTTCGATAAAACCATTCACCTCCCCGTCCGCGCCGACGAGGCCTTTGCGCTCATCACCGAGCCGGAACGGCTGCGCCGCTGGCAAACGGTGGCTGCCCGGGTTGTCCTTCGGATTGGCGGCGACTACCGCTGGACCGTCACTCCCGGCCACCACGCCGCCGGCACATTCCAGGAGATCGAGCCACTACCTTGACCGCCTGATCGCCGAGACCTCCTCCCCGGACGGCGCCGGTCCGGACGCATGGTCGGCTGCCCCGGACCCGATCGATCACCTCAGCTCCGCCGGGGCTTCGCTCGCCGTGCTCCTGGGCGTGCTGCGCAAGCTCACCCCGGAGGACCGTGAGAAAGCCACTCCCTGCGAAAATTTCACGGCCCACGAATTGCTGGAGCACCTGGCCGGTTCGCTGAAGCAGATCGGCGGTGCGCTGGGCGCGGACGTCAGCGACGACGCCGGGGCAGGTCCGGAAGTTCGCATCGCCGGACTCGCGCAGGCCACCCTGGAGGCGTTCAGCCGCCGCGGCTTCGAAGGCACCATCGACATGGGCTTCGCCGAGCTGCCCGCGACCGTCGTCGCCGGGATCGTCACCTCGAGCTGCTCGTCCACGCGTGGGACTTCGCGAAGGCCACCGGCCAGGAACTAGTAGTCTCCGACGTCGTCACGGATCACGTTGAGGCCCTGGCCCTGGTGACCATCTCGGACCAGGTCCGCGCCAGCGGCAGCTTCGCCGCTGTCCAGCCGGTCGCGGAGACTGCGAGCAGCCTGGAGCGCCTGATCGCATTCACCGGCCGGCCCGTCGCCGTCTGAAGTTTTCCAACCTAAGCCCGTCCAGACCGCCAGGAAAGCAGGAGCAACATGACCAAGTTCGTCTTCATCTACCACGCCCCGATGACCCCCGCCGAGGCCGCGCCGCCCGCGCCGGAGGACATGGCAGCCGCCATGGAACAGTGGAACAACTGGGCCGCCAAGGTCGGCAACGGCCTGATCGACTTTGGAACGCCCCTGGCCAACGGTGTCCGCGTTTCCGCCGGTGGAGCCACTGCGCCGAGCCAGCGTGACGTCGCCGGATACAGCATCATCGAAGCCGACAGCCTTGATGCGGCCGTGGAACTGGCCAAGGTGCATCCGCACCTGAACATGCCCGGCGGCTGCGAAATCGAGGTTCACGAGGCGCAGCAGATCCCCGGAATGTAAGCAGCGGCTCGGCCCGATGCTCAAGGCGTGTTCGCCGCAGCTTCACAGCAGCGGCGGACACGCCTTTGTTCGTCCTGCTGTTGCTCGTCCTGTTGTGCGCCTGGTCGTACTGGGCCCTGACCGCCGGTACCGCGCCTGGCCCGCAACATTCGGCCACATCTGCAGGAATCTTTCGTCCCCTGCACGACAGTGGCGCGGCGACGGCCCTTTCACACGCCGTCGCCGGGCGTCACCAAAACTTCACAGTGCCGGTCCGGTGGGGCGCGGCTGTGTCCCAGGATGGGCGCAAATGACCGCGTGAGTCTTGCCCTGTTACGGACTGCTTCCCGCTGCGTCCGATCGGGTACCGGGGGTGCGTCCATGGCTGTTTTCGTCGCCGGATTACGCGCGGTTTCCTCGGGTGTCGAGGCACCTGCGGAACGGATTCGACTCTGCTCTGATGGTGGGCACGGTCCGGTAGCCCCGGGCCGCACCATCGAATCCAGAAAGAATCCGCTATGAAAAACCGACACTTACCCGCAGGACTTTTCTCCACCTTGGGCGTTGCTGCCGCCGTGGCGGTCTCGCTGGTGGTCTCCGGTTGCGGCGGCCCTGCGAGCGCCCAGTCCCCTGCCGGAAATACCCCCGGGGCACCCGAAGTGACCGAACTCCGCTACGAGGGCTCGGCCAACAACGTGAGCCTGCCGGAGCTGGCCGAGGACCTCGGCTACCTCGGCGACGTCAAGCTGAACTGGGTGGGCAACACCACCAGCGGGCCGGCGAGCATCCAATCAGCCGCGACAGGAGCCACCGACTTCGGCGGCGCCTTCTCCGGCGCCGTGGTCAAGCTCATCGAAGCCGGCGCGCCGGTCACTGCGGTGATCAACTACTACGGCGAGGATGAGAAGACGTTCAACGGCTTCTACGTCACCCAGGACAGCCCGATCCGGACGCCGCGGGATCTGATCGGCAAGAAAGTCGCCGTCAACACCCTGGGCGCCCATGCGGACGCCGTGATCAACAGCTACCTGAAGAAGAACGGACTGTCGCAGGAGGAAATCCGGCAGGTACAGCTCGTCGTCGTTCCGCCCAACGACACCGAGGAGGCCATCCGCCGCGGCCAGGTCGACGTCGGGGCGCTCGGCGGAGTGCTGCAGGACAACGCTGTCGCCACGGGCGGCCTGCGGTCCCTGTTCAGCGACTTCGAACTCTTTGGAACCTTCGCCGGCGGCCAGTACGTCCTGCGCAAGGACTTCATCGAGAAAAACCCGGAAACCACGAAGATCTTCACCACCGGTGTGGCCAAGGCCATCGAATGGGAACGCACCACCCCCCGCGACGAGGTGATCGCGCGGTTTACGAACATCATCAACAAACGTCAGCGCTCCGAAAGCACCGCGGCGTTGAAGTACTGGAAGAGCGTCGGAGTCCCGTCCAAGGGGGCCATCAGCGACCAGGACTTCACCCGCTGGTCAGCATGGCTGAACGACACCGGCATCGTCAGCGGCGGGATCACCCCGTCCAAGTACTACACCAACGATTTCAACGGACTGCTGAACGGGGCGGCATCATGACCCGCGGTGCCGGACCGACGCCGAAAATCAGCCTCCGCAACGTCGGGAAACAGTTCACCGTCCGGCCCAGCAAGGACCAGCCCGAGGGCTCCACCCTGACGGCGCTGGAGGGCATCACCCTGGACGTCGCCGCGGGCGAGTTCATTACTCTGGTCGGGCCGAGCGGCTCCGGCAAAACCACCCTCCTGGACCTCCTCGCCGGGCTCACCCGGCCGGACGCCGGCCAGGTGCTCGTGGACGGCAAGGAGGTGACAGGGCCCGGTCGCGACCGTGCAGTCGTCTTCCAGCAGTACGCCCTTTTCCCATGGCGCACCGCGGCCGCCAACGTCGCCTTCGGCCTCGAAGGAACCGGCAGCGACGGGCGCCGCCTGAGCCGGAGGGACCGTGCCGACACGGCCCGCCACTACCTTGAGCTCGTCGGCCTCTCCGGTTTCGAGGACCGGTATCCCCATGAGCTTTCCGGCGGCATGAAGCAGCGGGTTGCCATCGCCCGGAGCCTCGCGTACGAGCCGGACGTCCTGCTCATGGATGAACCGTTCGCAGCGCTGGATGCCCAGACCCGGGAACAGCTCCAGGAGGAACTCCTGCGCATCTGGCGCTCCACGGGCAAGACCATCATCTTCATCACCCACGGCATCGACGAGGCTGTGTACCTGGGCCAGCGGGTCGCCGTGCTCAGCTCCCGACCCGGCCGGCTCAAGCAGATTGTCGACATTGACCTGGGGGAGCGGAGCGGCGACCGGGACGTCCGCTCCGACGCCGTCTTCATCGAACACCGCCACAAAGTCTGGTCGCTGCTGCACGACGAGGTCCGGAAAGCCCAGGAAGCCGGGCATGCCAAGATCCGGCCCGACGGGTCCGCGCCCGACGAGGCACCGCAGCTCAGCAAGAGACAGCCCAGCAAGGGACAGCTCAGCAAGGGAAGGGCCGCCTGATGACCGCACCAACACTGACCAAAGACCTGACTGCACCCGCTACAGCCGCTACCGGGCGGCCCCCACAGCCCGCCGCAACCCGACGCCTTCCCGCCATGGCCCGTTCCGGAGCCCGCCGGGCAGCACGCGGGATCTGGGCCTCGGGCGCCATTGTGCTGTTCCTCCTGCTCTGGGAACTGGGCCCCACCTACCTCGCCACGGCCTCGACCAGGGTCTTCCTCCCGCCGCTGCACGAGGTCCTGGGGGCACTGGGATCACTCATCGCCAAGGGCCAACTGCAGAACCATCTGGCAGCCAGCCTGACCCGCTCCGCCAGCGGCTTCGGCATCGCCGTCGTCTTCGCCGTCGCCCTTGGCCTGCTGGTCGCCTGGTACCGGTCCCTTGACCGGTTCCTCAACCCACTGCTGGAGGTCTTCCGGAACACCGCGGCGCTGGCGCTGCTCCCGGTCTTCACCCTCCTGCTGGGGATCGGGGAGACCTCCAAAATCAGCATCGTGGCTTACGCCGCGTTCTTCCCCGTGCTGCTGAACACCATCGCCGGCGTCAGGACCGTCGACCCGCTGCTCGTCCGGGCCGCCCGCTCGCTGGGACTCTCCAACTTCCGGCTGTTCCTGAAGGTCATCCTTCCCTCGGCGGTGCCGACCATTTTCACCGGAATCCGGATGGCCGGAACGTCCTCGATCCTGGTGCTCATTGCGGCGGAGATGGTCGGTGCCAAGGCGGGCCTCGGGTACCTGATCGTCAACGCCCAGTCCAGTTTCCTGATCCCGGACATGTATGCCGGAATCCTCACCGTCTCGCTGCTCGGCCTGCTGGTCAACTACCTGCTGGTCGCCGTCGAACGGCACTTCTCCCGGTGGCGGACCGCCGTCGGATCCCAGTCGAACTAACCCCCGCAGACCAAAGGAGTCAACCATGTCGATAACCACCCAAACCCGCCTCGAATTCCGGAAACTCAGCGCCCGCATCGGTGCCGAGATCCGCGGCCTGGACCTCAGCAGCGACCTCAGCGACGCCACGATCGCCCAGATCCGTGAAGCCCTGAACAGGCACAAGGCCTTGGTCTTCCGCGAAGCAAACGTCCACGACGACGAAGCCCAGGTCCGCTTCGCCGCCCGCTTCGGCCCACTCACCCAGGCCCACCCCACGGTGGCCTCCGTCGAGGGCAAACCTGCGGTCCTGCCGGTGGACAGCGAAAACGGCAGCGCGAACAACTGGCACACCGACGTCACGTTCGTCGTGAACCCGCCGCAGGCCTCCACCCTGCGCAGCATCACCTTGCCGGCCTTCGGCGGCGAGACCCTGATCGCTTCGGCCGCCGGAGCCTACGCCGATCTGCCGGACGAGCTGCGGAACTTCGCCGACACCCTGTGGGCCGTCCACACCAATGATTACGACTACTCCGTGCCGAAAAACCTCGAGCACGCCAGCGCCGGTGAGCGGCGGAAGGAATTCACCCGGATCCACTTCGAGACTGCCCACCCCGTGGTCCGGGTCCACCCACTGACCGGGGAGCGCGGCCTCTTCATCGGCGGCTTCGCCCAAAGGCTGCGCATCGTGGGACTGTCCAACACCGAATCCAAGGACATCCTGCGGCTGCTCCAGGCCTACGTCACCCGCCCCGAGAACGTGGTCCGCGTCAACTGGGAACCGGACCAGCTGGTGCTGTTCGACAACCGCATCACCCAGCACTACGCCCCGGACAACTACGACGGCCAGCCCCGGCAGCTGAACCGGGTCACGGTGGCCGGCGACGTACCCCGCGGCGTCGACGGACGCAGCAGCACGTCCATCCAGGGCGACTCCTCCGTCTATTCCGAGACGGTAGAACTGCGCGCCGGCGTTCCCGGAGTTCAGCTGTGAGCGGGGCACGGCAGCTGCACCTGAACGCGTTCCTGATGAGCACGGGTCACCACGAGGCCTCGTGGCGGCTGCCGGAAAGCGACAGTTTCGCCGGGACGGACGTCGCGCATTTCCAGCGGCTGGCCCAAACGGCGGAACGCGGGACGTTCGATTCGATCTTCTTCGCGGACTCACCGGTGCTGCACGGCGACGTCGGCCAGCGGCCCTACGGCACACTCGAGCCGACCGTCCTGCTCGCCGCCATCGCCGCCGTCACCGACCGCATCGGGCTGATCGCCACGGCGTCCACCACCTACAACGACCCCTACAACCTGGCCCGCCGGTTTGCCTCCGTGGACCACATCAGCGGCGGCAGGACCGGGTGGAACGTGGTCACCACCGCCGGAGACGCCGCCGCGAGGAACTTCTCCCTGCGGGACCAGCCGGCCCACGCGTTGCGGTACGAGCGGGCCGCGGAATTCCTCGACGTGGCCCGCAAGCTCTGGGACAGCTGGGAGGACGACGCCGCCCTCGGCGACAAGGAAGCCGGGACCTGGGGCGACAACACCCGGGTCCACCCGGTCAACCACGCCGGCACGTACTTCAGCGTCCAGGGGCCGCTGGACGTGCCACGCTCCGCCCAGGGCCACCCGGTGATTGTCCAGGCCGGCTCCTCGGAGGACGGCAAGGACTTCGCCGCCCGCTACGCCGAAGCGGTGTTCACGGCCCAGCAGACGCTGCCCGACGCACAGCGCTTCTATGCCGACCTGAAGCGGCGAACCGCCGCCGCCGGCCGTGACCCGGGAACGATCAAGGTGCTCCCGGGCATCGTTCCCGTCATCGGCTCAACCGAGGCCGAGGCGCGGCGGCTGGAGCAAGACCTCGACGAGCTGATCCACCCGGAGCACGCCAGAAGGCAGCTCGCCGGGGTGCTGCGGGTCCCCGCAGCATCCCTGGCCCTCGACGCCGAGCTACCGGACGACCTGCCCTCCGAGGACGAGATCGAAGGGGCCAAGAGCAGGTACACGCTGATCGTGGACCTCGCCCGGCGGGAACGGCTGACCGTGCGCCAGCTCATCGGCAGGCTCGGCGGCGGCCGCGGCCACCGTACTTTCTCTGGCACCCCTGAGCAGGTGGCCGACGCGATCCAGGAATGGTTTGAGGCCGGGGCGGCGGACGGCTTCAACATCATGCCTCCCGTGCTTCCGTCCGGCCTGGACGCCTTCGTGGACCACGTCATCCCGATCCTGCGGGACCGCGGACTCTTCCGGCGCGCATACAGTGGACGGACGCTCCGGGAACACTACGGGCTGCCCCGGCCGGCCAACACCTTCGTCTCGGCTGCCCACAGGAGTCCGGCGGGCCCGGGCCCGGCGGGGTCCCAGGACCCCGCACAGGTGCCGGTCGACGCGGTCCCGGGACTCCGTTCGGCCTGAAGGACTTGGTTCACATGAGGCAGCGACGCGCGCAATGGTGTACGTTGGCTTCCCGTCAGAACTAAACACAGGAATGAGAGTCACCCCCGTGGCAACCGATTACGACGAAGTCCGATCCGACGTCAAGGAGTCGCAGGATAATTCCCTGCAGGCGCTGCAATCCGCCAACGCCCCGGATGCCCGCAGCGTTGTCCGAGAACTGGATGAAGCCGACGCTTTTGACGATGCGATCAGCCCGGGCGGGGAAATTGTCGCCGAGCGCAGGCGCGGTTTTCCGTGCCGCGCCGGACACGCGGGTCAGCGCCGTCCCCGGTCGGCCCGCTTAGTCCATGCTCCGTCTGAAACGCCTTGCCGTGCTCGGCCTGTTCGTATTTTGCGTCATCACCGGGTTCTTGTTTTGGGCCTTCCGGTTCTCCGGGGCG
The DNA here is from genome assembly GCF_056406175.1 of Arthrobacter sp. P1_D12. Taxonomy (NCBI): domain Bacteria; kingdom Bacillati; phylum Actinomycetota; class Actinomycetes; order Micrococcales; family Micrococcaceae; genus Arthrobacter; species Arthrobacter sp. P1_D12. The sequence continues at coordinate 28,002 of NZ_JBFUAR010000014.1, read as the reverse complement.
GAGACCCGCGTGGCCCTGCCCGCGCCGCCGCGGGCAGAGGCGAAACTCGAATCGCTGTCCGCCGGCATCACCTCCGCCGTGAACATCACCCGGAGCGCGGACGCCGAGTGGCTCACCCATGCCGCCGCGCAGACCGGCATCCCCGCCCGGGCCCTCCAGGCCTACGTGGCGGCGGCCGATGCGGCCAACACATCGGCCCCGACGTGCGGGATCGGTTGGAATACAGTGGCAGCGGTGGGCTTCGTCGAATCCGGCCACGGAACGTACGGCGGCGGCAGCCTGACCGCCACAGGTCAGGTGAGCGGGCCAATTGTCGGTCCGAGCCTCAATGGCGACGGCTTCGCCGCGATCCCTGATTCGGACGCCGGCGCCCTGGACGGTGACGCCCGGTGGGACCACGCCGTCGGACCCATGCAGTTCATTCCCTCCACCTGGCTGCTCGCAGGCCGGGACGGGAACGGCGACGGAACAGCCGACCCGTTTAACATCGATGACGCCGCGCTAAGTGCCGCCTCGTACCTGTGCGCCCACGGCGGTGACCTGACCACCGCCGCCGGCTGGGCCGACGCGATCTACTCCTACAACCAGTCTGATCCGTACGTGGACCACGTACGCGACCGGGCCACTGCCTACGCCGCACAGTCGGGTACTCCCGGATAGTGCCACCGTGCAACTCGACTTAGTATCCGGACACCCTTGCCGGCTCCCAAAGTGATTGGCAGCGGCCGGGCCGCGCTCCGGCCAGGCCCCTATGCCCGTGCCCTGGCAACCAGGTCTCCTGTTGGGCCGAGAACGAAGTCCACATTGAGGGATGCGCTGGGCCCCTCACCCATAGAGATCTTCTCGTCGAAAGACCCAAAGGTGGCCGGCAAGAAGTACCCCACGTTGTCCCAGTAATACTGGAAGACATACAGGAGGGGATCTTCGATTGTATCCAGGTCCTCGCCAAGGCGGTACACAACAATGGCCTTCCGGCGGACCTCCTGAGAATTCGAGCACCAGGGCAGAATCAGCCCTCCCGCATTAGCCATATTTCCAGGCGGAACCTGATCTGTGTCCCTTGGAATGATCCCCGAGGGATCGCCCGGGCCAAAGAGGGGATTCCACTCAAGGTCCTCGTAGAACAGGTTCACGCCCACATCGGCTGGCTGTCCCGGCAGACGGGTTCGGTTGGTGAGCCTTTCCAGGCCTGAGTTCCACAGTAGTGGTCCTCTGCGGTCCTGGGCTCCGTACGAAACTTTCTTCCGCGACGCGGAACTGGACGCCAGGGCCGCGTCTTTGGCGGCCCTGGCCGCAGTTACCGTCTTTGGGCCTGGGGGCGGTTGCTCGAGATCCATCCTTACTTCTCCTGTCCAAGAGGTGACCGGAGCGCTTCCGTTGTTGACCGCAAGCGGCTCGGCCGGGGAGGGGCTCATGGGATGCAATATGCTCCGCCGTGCAGCGGTTGTTGCGGCATGAGGGCTGGGCCCGGACGGTTATCGGCCATCTGCGGAATGACTCTCGTGTGAACTTTGCGTCCGGTGCTGGCCATGCGTCAAGGGACTATGAGAAGTGGCGGTGTTTTGCGATCGCTCTTTGTCGCATTTGCCGATGACGAGGATGCTCGCGGCGGCTCCGCTGTTTGGGTCCCGAGCTGCCAGGCCAGCGCCTCTGTCATCGCCAGCCTGCCGTCAGGGCAGAATGGAAGGCATGACCTTTACGACGTTCGCCCTCATCCGCCATGGCCAGACGGACTGGAATGCACAGCGCCGGCTGCAGGGATCCACCGACATTCCTCTGAACGACGTCGGCCGCGGTCAGGCTCGCGACGCCGTCGCCGTCCTGTCCGGCTATGAATGGGACGCGATCGTGTCCTCGCCGCTGAGCCGTGCCGCTGAAACCGCCGATCTCATCGCCGCCGGGCTCGGCCTCAGCGTGGCCCGGCGCGTGCCGGAGCTCGCCGAGCGCAGCTTCGGACCCGCGGAGGGCCTGCAGGACGGTCCTGAACTGGACGCACTGCGCATTCCTCATGGGTTCCGAGGAGCGGAAAGCGAGGACGAGGCCGCCGGCCGGGGGTTGGCCGCGCTTGAGGCGCTGGCCGAGGAGTTCCGTGGCCGCCGCGTCCTGGCCGTCGCCCATGGCACGCTCCTGCGCGTGAGTCTCAGCCGCGCCGTCGGCCGCACCCTGGAAAGCATCGACAACGCCGTGCTCAACCTGGCCCACCACCATGCGGTCGACGGCTGGCAGCTCGAATACTTCAACGGCGAGCGGGCCATGGCTGCCGTTTAGGGCTGCCGCTCAAGGATATGTCGGTATCGCGATGTACTGGTTGATGTTCGTTGACTGGAAGGTCGCAAAAGCCAGCGTGGTGTGGCCACCCTCCGGATCACCCACCACGACCGTTTGGTCGGAGGGATTCAGACCCAGCAATGCGTAGGAATGGTCGGAGACCAGCTCGCCGTCGGAGTTGGAGGGCTTGCCGCGGCGGTACGGAAGATCACCGTTGACCGTGACCGTCACCGGATTGGACACCCCGTCGTACTTGCTGTGGAAAGAAATGGTGTGGGCGCCGTTGCCGTTGTCATGAACGATGTTCAAGACGGTCGCAGGGGCCGGGAGGCCACTGTCATCAACGCTGCGAGGAAATAGCAATCGCCGGCGTCACCCTGCTTGATATTCGTCAAGTCTCCGGAGAGGTCCGGGTTTCCGGAATCATCAAGCGCAAACAGAACCTGATTCGGGACCTTCTGGAAAGTCGCACGTCCCGATACCGAAGGATTACTCACCGGGGTCCCGGACGCTCCCGGAGGCGGCGTGACCGGTGACCGGGTAGTCACGATCCACGCAATTCCAAGAATTACCATCACCGCCACCACTGAGAAAATGACGGCGTCGCGAATTTTTGCCGGCCTGGATCCTGCACGTTCCATGTTCCGAGCCCTCCCGCCCTGCGGGGTTCCAGCCCCGCAACGGCACCGCCGCGGCAACCTTCCGGGGGCTGCCGCCGTCGGGTCTCTCCCGGTTGATCAATTCATCAGCTGATCAACAGCTTGCCGCAGGCAACCAGTCTGGGGCAAGGGGCAGCGGGCGATTCACAGGTGAGCACCGGACGCTCACCGGCGTGCGCGGCCACGGTGCAGTCGTCTGTTTTCGTCGCCAAGCCGCTTATTGCCGCGGGCGGCCGAACCGCCGACGTATGCTGAATCGCACAAGCAACGGACAGGAGGCCGAGGTGGCCGAGACGACGGAAACCGGAACGACGGCGGCCGAGGTGATGGCCGAGCTGGCCGACCTCGAGGACCCGAGGATCCGGGACGTGAACGCCAAGCACGGTGACGACCACGGGGTGAACCTCGGCAAGCTGCGGGCGTTGGCCAAGCGGCTCAAGACGCAGCAGGAGCTGGCCGGTGAGCTGTGGGGGACCGGTGATACCGCGGCGCGGCTCCTGGCGCTCCTGATCTGCCGTCCGAAGGCGTTCGATCGTGATGAGTTGGACGTCATGTTGCGCCAGGCGCACACTCCCAAGGTGCAGGACTGGCTCGTCAACTATGTGGTGAAGAAGAACCCGCATGCCGAGGAACTGCGCGTGGCCTGGTTCGCCGATCCGGACCCGCTGGTGGCAAGTGCCGGCTGGGCGCTGACTACCGACCGCGTTGCGAAGAAGCCGGGGGGCCTCGACCTGCCAGGACTGCTCGACATCATCGAGGCGCAGATGAAGGACACCCCAGACCGCTTGCAGTGGGCGATGAACCACTGCCTGGCCCAGATCGGGATTGAGCACCCCGAACACCGCGCCCGCGCGATCGGCATCGGCGAGCGCCTGGAGGTGCTCAAGGATTACCCGACGCCGCCGAACTGCACCTCTCCCTTCGCGCCGATCTGGATCGCCGAAATGGTGAACCGACAGGACGCCAACTAGGACTCAGGGCGAGGCCCTTCGCCCGTCCCCAACCCTCATCGAGCCGCCGCACCAACCTGCGGATCACCCGTGACACCACGAAGGCTTGACGTGACACCACTGTGGTGTCACTATGGTGGCATGGAACTCGGACAATACGTCAACGACCTACAGCGGCAGCTAGTGGATGCCGCGGAGAACGGCTCGGAGGACACCCGCGCCGTGGCCGAGCGGCTCGCCGCCGGACTGGACGCCGCGACCCGGCTCGTGCTCCTCGACGTTCTCTCGGCTGCAGTCGGCGAGATCACCCGCGACCTCGCACCCGGATCAGTCGACATGCGGCTGCGCGGACGCGACGTCGAGTTCGTGGTGACCCAGCCGAACCCGGAATCCGACACCGACGAGCGTCCGGCCGCACCCCTCGACCTCGACGACGCGAGCACCTCGCGCACGACGCTCCGCCTGCCAGATGCCCTCAAGACGCGGGTGGACGAGGCCGCGGCCGCTGACGGCCTGTCCGTCAACACCTGGCTGGTCCGTGCGGTCGCAGCCGCTCTCCAGCCCAAGCAGCGACGATCCGCGCAGCGCACGCTGCGCACCGGCGACAACTTCGCCGGCTGGGCGCGCTAAACCGCCCACCGCACCACACGACACCCACCAACCACGCGGACCCGCGGGGTCGATCAAACACACCCAAAAGGAAGGCGCCAGCATGCCCACCTACGACACCCCCACCCCCATCGACCTCGCCATCAAACTGCAGGTCGGCGCGATCGAAATCATCGCCACTGACCGCGACGACACGGTTGTGACCGTCTCGCCGACGAACCCCGCGAAGGCGGTCGACCGGCGGGGCGCGGAAGAGACCAGGGTCGACGTCGACGGCCAGCGGCTCATCATCACCGGCCCCCGGCCCCGCATCAGCTGGATCGGCCCCACCGAGTCGGTCGATGTGAAGGTCGAGCTGCCGGCCGGGTCGCGGCTCACCGCCGAGATAGGGGTGGGCGGCGTGCGCGCCGTCGGACGCCTCGGCGCTACCCGGATCAAGAGTTCGATGGGCCGCGTTGATCTCGACTCCACCGGCGACCTGTGGCTGCGCGCCTCGCACGGCAACGCGACCCTCGGCACCGCCGAGGGCGGGATCGAGATCACGGCCGACCACGGTCAGATCCGGATCGGCAAAGTCACCGGCGACGCGATACTCAAGGCGTCGCACGGCACCATCCTGATCGGGGAGTCCGGCGGCGACCTTGAAGCGAAGCTCTCCTACGGCGACCTCGAGATCTCGAAGGCACTCGGCTCCGTCGCGGCGAAGACCGCCTACGGCAGCATCCAGCTCGCAGAGGTCTCGAGTGGTTCCATCCAGGTCGAGAGCGGCTTCGGCCAGGTCACCATCGGCGTGCGGCCCGGCGTTCCCGCCTGGCTCGATCTGTCCTCGAAAGAGGGGCACGTCCGCAACCAGCTGGACAGCGACCGCGCTCCCGACGCGTCCGAACAGACCGTCGCAGTGCGTGCACGCACCCAGCACGGTGACATCAGCATCCAGCGCGCCCAATGACTCCGGGCCACCAACAGAAGGGAACGAAGCACATGAACACGCCAGCAATCGAAGTCCGCGGGCTGCGGAAGTCCTACGGCGCAAAGGCCGTGCTCGTCGACGTCGACCTCACCGTGGACGCGGGCACCGTCACCGCGTTGCTCGGCCCGAACGGCGCCGGCAAGACGACGACCGTGCACATCCTGTCCACCCTGGTGCGGCCCGACGGCGGCACGGCACTGGTGAACGGATGCGACGTCGTGCGCGACCCCGACGGCGTCCGCGCCGCGATCGGCCTCACCGGCCAGTTCTCCGCGGTGGACAAGCTGCTCACCGGCGAGGAGAACCTGCTGCTGATGGCCCGGCTGCGCCATCTTGGAGCGAAGCGCTCGAAGACCCGGGTGGCCGAGCTGCTGGAGCAGTTCGACCTCGTCGAGGCCGCCCGCAAGCCGCTCGCCACCTACTCGGGTGGCATGCAGCGCCGCCTCGACCTCGCCATGACCCTCGTCTCGGCGCCCAGCGTCATCTTCCTGGACGAGCCCACCACGGGCCTGGACCCGCGCAGCCGCCACACCATGTGGGACATTGTCCGCAGCCTGGTCGCGGACGGCACCACCGTGCTGCTCACCACCCAGTACCTGGACGAGGCGGACGAGCTCGCGGACCGCATTGCGGTGCTCGACGGCGGCCGGCACGTCGCCGAGGGGACGCCGGACGAGCTCAAGCGCCTGGTGCCGGGTGGACATATCCGGCTCCGGTTCGCCGATGCCGGGCGGCTCGACGCCGCCTCCCGGCTGCTCGGTGAGTCCGTCCGCGACGACGCCGGGCTCTCGCTTACCGTGCCGAGCGACGGCGGTGTCGGCGCGCTGCGCACCGTGCTGGACCGCCTCGACACGGCCAACCTGGAGGTCGACGACCTCAGCATCCACACCCCGGACCTCGATGACGTGTTTTTCGCGCTCACCGGCCGGGTCGAGACGAAGGGAACCGAATCATGACCACCATCGCCGCCAAGCGCCGGACGGCCCCGGGCACCGGCCAGCAATCGCACGTCATTGCCGACTCGGTGACGATGCTGCGCCGCAACCTGCTGCACATGCTGCGCTACCCGGGCCTGTCGGTGTTCACCATAGTGGGGCCGGTAGTCCTGCTGCTGTTCTTCGTGTTCGTATTCGGCGGCACGCTCGGGGCCGGCCTGCCCGGCGCTGATCCGGCCGGCGGGCGCGAGGCGTATGTCGCCTACGTCATGCCGGGCATCCTGCTGTTGACCATCGCCGGCAGCGCAGGCGGCATCGCGACGACCGTGTCGATGGACATGACCGAGGGCATCACCGCGCGGTTCCGGACGATGGCGATCTCGCGGGCCGCGGTGCTCGCCGGGCACGTGCTCGGCAATACCATCCAGGCGATTATCGCCGTCGTGCTCGTGCTTGGCGTCGGCCTCCTGATTGGCTTCCGCCCGACCGCCGGGTTTGTCGAATGGATCTCCGCCGCAGGTCTGATCGTGCTCATCGCGTACGCGATCAGTTGGCTCGGGGTGGCCATGGGCATGCAGGCGAAGTCGGCCGAGACCGCCAGCAACCTACCCCTCGTGCTGACCTTCCTGCCCTTCCTCAGCAGCGGCTTTGTGCCGACCGAGTCGATGCCGGAATGGCTGCAGTGGTTCGCGCAGTACCAACCCTTCACGCCGTTCATTGAGGCCATCCGCGGGCTGCTGCTCGGCACCCCGCTCGGCTGGAGCCCGGTGCTGGCAATCGGGTGGTGCGTCGTGATTGTGGTCGCCGGGTACGCCTGGTCGATGGCGATCTACGAGCGCAAGTCGGTGCGCTAAGCCCAGGGTGCACCCGGTTGCTGCGGGCGGTCGCGAGCGCATCGCGGCCGCCCGCCCTGTGCCTCAGCCGAAGTGGTGTTCGGCGTCAAGGCTGCCGCGGTGCTGAGTACCGGCCGGACCGGCGTCGTCGCACTGGCGTTGCAATGCTGGACCCCGCAAGCGTCGACGGCGCGGCGCCCGGGGAATCTGTCACGAGGGGTCAGCGCCAGCCGAGCTGCGGCGCCACATACTTCAGGATCGACTCGATGACGTGGGCGTTGTAGTCGACACCGAGCTGGTTCGGGACCGTGAGGAGCAGGGTGTCTGCCGCGGCGATCGCCTCGTCCTCGGCCAGCTTCGCGGCCAGCTCGTCCGGGGCACCGGCGTAGGAGCGGCCAAAGACCGCGCGTGTTTTCTCGTCGATGTTGCCCACCTGGTCGGAGCTGTGGCGGTCGCGGGCGAAGTACTGCCAGTCGCGCTCGTCCGTCAGCGCGAAGATGCTGCGGCTGACCGAGACGCGCGGCTCCCGCTCGTGCCCCGCCTCCTTCCAGGCCTGCCGGTAGAGCTCGATCTGCTCGGCCTGCTGGACGTGGAAGGGCTTGCCGCTCTCATCATCCTTGAGCGTGGAGCTCTGCAGGTTCATGCCGAGCTTCGCCGCCCAGATGGCCGTGGCGTTCGAGCCGGAGCCCCACCAGATGCGCTCGCGCAGCCCCCTTGAGTGCGGCTCAACGCGCAGCAGGCCCGGAGGGTTCGGGAACATCGGGCGGGGGTTCGGCGCCGCAAAACCCTTGCCAGTGAGGACCTCGAGCAGACGCTCGGCGTGCCTGCGGCCCATGTCGGCGTCCGACTCGCCCTCGGCGGGGGCGAAGCCGAAGTAACGCCATCCGTCGATGACCTGCTCGGGTGAACCCCTGCTGATGCCCAGCTGCAGCCGGCCGCCCGCGATCAGGTCGGCCGCGCCAGCGTCCTCCGCCATGTAGAGCGGGTTCTCGTAGCGCATGTCGATCACGCCGGTGCCGATCTCGATGCGGCTTGTCCGGGCCCCGATCGCAGCGAGCAGCGGGAACGGGGAGGCGTATTGCTGCGCGAAGTGGTGGACTCGGAAGTAGGCGCCGTCCGCACCCAGCTCCTCGGCCGCGACCGCGAGGTCGATCGCCTGCAACAGCGCGTCCGACGCGGTGCGCGTGCCGGAATCCGGGTGGTCGGTCCAATGGCCGAAGGACAGGAATCCGATGTTCTTCACACCGGAAACGAACATGGTGGCGGCGGTTCTTATTCCCGCGGGCCCTCAGCCTCGCACCCCTCCCGCGGGCCCTCAGCCTCGCACCCCTCCCGCGGCACGCCTGGCGCCCCTTAGGCGGGACCGCGGGCTCAGCCGGCCTCGTAGGGGGTCCGGAAGAGGGTAATTCCCCATTCCGGGTTGTGCAGCACGATTCCAGTCTCCCGCTGTGCAAACTGAAGCGGAGCCTCAAGGTATCGTTTCATCCGCGACTGTTCCTGGTCCCACGGGAAGTTGCACGTGCCCAGGGAACTTCCCAGTGTCCCCGGATCCGGCGTGATCGATTCGGTGGCAATGCTGACCGTGACCGCATACGAGGCACAGGGGATGCGCACGGTCGTCAACGTGCGGCCGCCAACGCTGCCGAACCGTATCGCGTAGTCGCCGGAGCTCATTCCCGGATCACGGGGCACAGAAGCCGGCGTCATGGAACCGGATGTGAAGTACTGGCACTCCAGCGCTCCGTTGGCTACGGCGTTCTCTGCACGCTGTGGCAGGCATTCATCTATACCCTGCCCGGCGGCGGGCGGTTTGGTGACCGTTTGCTCGCCGGCCGGCATGCTTAGTGGGGGAGTAGATGCGCAGGCCGCGGTTAACGCGACAACGGCGAGGCACACTACGGATAGCAGTGTCGGCGTCGTGTGCATTCCATAACGAGCGGGTCCCCCGGGCGCGGCCATGATCCGAACCCTAGGGGTTCGGGGCTTGTCCGTGCAACAACCCCCGGGCTAGGCGACCGGGGCCGGTGAGCTTTGCTGCACGTGCTGGTCCAGGATGTCCCGGGCGGTTGTCCACGTCCGGCTCCCGTACCGGTCGTTGCTGACGTAGTTCAGCGTCGCGTCGCCGCTGAACATGCTGGCGAAGTACTGCATGCCCTGCCACGGCGGGAACGGCTTGTCAGAGGCCGGCATGAGGGCTTTGACTGCCCGGCTCATAGCAGTCAAGGAACCGACGCTGCCCGCGTAGAGGAGCCGGAATTGCGTTCCGGTCAGGTCGGACATGGTGGCGGCCAAGGTCCTTGCCGTGACCTGGTCTCCGGCGATCTGGAGGACGCGGGGAGCCCGCTGGTCGAGGGCGGCGGCGGCGGTGTAGGAGGCAGTGTCATCCTTCGTGGTGAAGTCGAGCACCTGGTCGGCGTCGGACCAGAAGAGCACACGACGCCGGGAGAACAGGATCATGGGTGCCTGCCCGGAGAGCATGTCGGTGAAGGCGCCATTGAGGATGGAAGTGGCCCGGATTTCGGTGGCATCCAGCCGCTGTGCGAAGTCTCGGCGGAACTGCAGGTTCCGGTTGCTTCGGGGGCGGATTCCACGGTAATCGATGGAGTAATCGGAAGGGATGAAACGCGGTACGCCCACCGCGGCCGCCGCCTCCAGCAAGCGCGATTGGGCGTCGAAAATTGCGCTGTCCACGCCGTTGATCGCGGAGACTATGCAGTCAACGTCCGCGCAGGCCCTTCGGAGGCCCGCGGGATCGTCGTAGCCCGCCTGGATCACTTCGACGCCTTGGGTGCGGAGCTGCGCAATGCGCTCCGTGCTGGTTCCTGGCCGTGTCAGGACCCGAACGGTGGCCCCCAGGGCGATCAAATTCTGCAGGATACGCCCGCCGAGATCGCCGGTGGCGCCGGCAAGAAGGACAGTGCCCGGAGTGGGAGTCGTCGGGATCATGGTTCGCACCTCAAGTGTCGGGCGGAAAGGGACAGTGGGCTAAAGACTACCAATGGCAGGGCAGCTGCGATTCCCGGGTGTGGCTCAATACATCCCCGGGCCGGACTGATCAGCGGAACCGTTGGACGTCGGTTCGCTGGCCGGCTCTACTGCCATCGGTGGGATTCCAGCGCGCGAAACAGGGGAGCGCGACCGCTTTTCAGATGGTCAACGGGGCGGGACCCGCCGAGTTCCCGGCAGGGTGTAACCATCCAGGCCGTGAAGTAGTTGTGCGGAACCTTCAGTTCTATGGCGCGCTGGAATAGTCCGACGACGGTCGGGTGGAGGTGGCCGCCGGCGACGAATTGGAATCCCGGGCAGAACGTGCCGTCGTCGATGAAGACGCGGACAAGCTGCTGCATTACAGGGTCGGGGTCGTCCATCAGTTCGGCGAGGCGGCGGCGGACCTGTTCCAGGGCGGGCAGCGTGAATTCTTCCCTGATCCCCGCCCAGGTCTGGTCATTGATCGGCTGACGGTTCAGTGTCACCGTTGCCTAGCCGCCGTCGCTGATGTCGTCCAGGAGCCACTGGACGGAGCGCGGATTCCGGCGCAGCGTGAAGGTGCGCAGCGCTGAATTCGACCCCAGCCGGGCCTCGACACGCCAGTATTCGATACCGGCCGGGTTGGCGCAGCCAGCGGCGGCCGTGCATCGGGTGCCCCGCCCGGCGTCACCGCCGATCCAGTGCCGGGATTCGGTGGCCGGATCGACAAGCCAGATCCGTCCGTCGTGCCGGATGGCAAGGGGCTTGCCTGCCGGGTCGAGCCGGACTTGAAGGTCAAGGGTCCGTGTGGGGTTTTCGGTGCTGAGGGTCATGGGGTGGTCTTTCGTGGTGCGGTGCTGCGGGCGCGTGTTGGCGTTAGGCGGCTTTGACTAGGGGGAGTTCGTCCCAATGAGTGGTGTAGCGGGGGGAGAGCATGTCCCGTTTCATGGTCCAGTCCGGCCCGCCCCGTATGCCGGCGTGGCCGAGGCCGATGGAGCCGCGCCCGTATCGGCGGGTCACATCTTCCAGGAGGGTTCCGATGTGGCGTTCCTCGTGCGGGTTCTGGAACAGGGCCAGCGGTGCCTGGTTGCCGGTGGGCCGCAGGTCGGTGACCATGATGCCGGCCCGGGCGTATTTGATGCCTTCCTGGATGTGGGGCAAGAGGGCGTGGGCGGCCCGGGTGAGTAGGACGGGATCGGCGGTGGGCATCGGCAGCGGCACGCACACCGAGGGGTAGGAGGTGTCGTTCGGGTTGAAGTGCGAGGTGCCGGCGAAGGCGGTGAGGACCTTGGCCTGGAGGCTGTGTTTGGCCAGCCGTGCTGAAGCCTGCTGGCCGTAGACGGACAGGACCTGCCGCATGCCGGCGGCGGTGGTGATGGGGGTGGCGAAGGAGCGCGAGAAGATGAGCTGGTCCCGGCCGATCCGTTCTTCTTCCATCGGGATGCACGGGGTGCCCTGCAGTTCCAGGACGGTGCGCATCATGACCACGGAGAAGCGGTCCCGGATCATCACCGGGTCGGCCCGGGCCAGGTCAAGGATGGACTGGAGCCCTAAGGCGTTGAGGCGTTTGGTCAGCCGCGTCGCGACGCCCCAGATTTCGATCACGGACACAGCCGGCCCATCAGCGCTTCCCGGGCGGCGGCCGGCACGGAGTCCCAGTGGCAGACCCCGTCGAAGGCCGGGTTGTGCTTGGCCCATTTGTTGGCCAGTTTCGCGAGTGTCTTGGTCCCGGCGATCCCGACGCAGACCGGAACCCCGACGTTGCGCCGCACGGCTGCCTTCATGGTCTGGCCCAGGATCAGCAGGTCCTCCGGCGCGCCTTTGACGCCCAGGAAGGCCTCGTCGATGCTGTAAACCTCCAACCAAGCGCTGTAGCGGCCCAGCAGTTCCATCACCCGGGCGCTGATGTCCCCGTAAAGCTCGTAGTTGCTCGAGAGGGCAACAAGTCCCCACTCCTTGGCCCGCGGGGCGAGTTTGAACCATGGGTCACCGAGGCCGATCCCGAGAGCCTTGGCTTCCGGGGACCGGGTGACGGCGCACCCGTCGTTGTTGGACAGGACGACGACGGGCCGGCCTTCGAGGGACGGGTCGAATGCCCGCTCGGCCGAGGCGTAGAAGCAGTTCACATCCACGTGCGCGATCTGCGGCATCCGCCGCATCGGGGAGGGCTTAGACATGGTGTGCCTCAAACATGGTGCAGGCAGCGGGTCGCGACGCCCCAAATGACCAGATCCGACATGGACGGAACCCGGATGTCCGGGTAGGACGGATTCTCCGCCTGCAGCACGACGCCGGCGGCCGTGATTCGCAGCCGCTTGATGGTCAATTCTCCGTCCAGGACGGCTATGACTACGGACCCGTCCTTGGGTTCCAGGGCCCGGTTGACGATCAGTTCATCCCCGTCGCTGATGCCGGCGCGTTCCATCGAGTCTCCGGAGACCCGCACGACGTACGTGCTGGTGATGTCCTTGATCAGATGCTCGTTCAGGTCAATCCGCCCATCAAAGTAGTCCTGGGCCGGCGAGGGGTACCCGGCCGCGACGGGGACCGGAGAGATCAGCACCGACAGCAACGACATGCCCGCATCTATCACGCGGGGACCGACAACAACGCCCACAACACAACCCTATTCGAATATATGTTCGATATAATCAGTGTAGCCGGACGTGCCGACAAAAGTTGGACTCTGCCCATATCCCTCGGCTGCGTAAGCAGCGCGGTTTCTCCTCGACATCGCAACAACTGACTGAAGGGGTGCTGCTTATGGGACACTCGCCGCGTCGTTTGCGGAAGATGGGGCCCGCGGGCTTGGTTGAGCGTAGGCGCTGCTATCGGCGTTTGGGCAGCGAGTTCTTGGTGACAGTTGCTCCGTCGCTACCTTAAGATCCATGCCGTCGTGTGACACAGCCTGCGAAGCCCGTAGCCGCAATTCCCCTAGAACAGCGGCCAGGGCACCGCCGACATCTCACCGCTCGGAGCCGGAAACCGCCCTGCCAAGCGCAACCGTGCGCAGCGCGCGGCGAGCGATGCGATTTCATCGGCGCTGAGCAAGTCCGCCAGGTTCCGGCCCAGCCCACCGTGCAGTCCTTCGCTGACACGATCGATGCCGTCGCGTTCCTCGGCGGTCAGCGCGTCTCCCAGCCATCCCCACAGCACCGTGCGCAGCTTGTGGTCACGGTGAAAGGTGAGCCCATGGTCCACGCCGTGCCGGTGTCCGTCCGTCATGGCAAGAATGTGGTCGCCTTTGCGGTCGGCGTTGTTGACGACCATGTCGAACACCGCCATGCGTCTGAGCGCTGGCGAGTCTTCGTGAACGAGGGCGACCATCCGTCCGTTCTCATCCCGTCCCTCGAGAACATGTTTCCAGCCCGTCTCCGGCACCTGGTCCGTCGCGACCAGGTTCACGGCGCATTGGGCGGGGTCTTCCTCCTGCCAGAGCTGCACCATTCCTTCGCCCAAAGGACCATCGCGCAGCCAGGTGTGCGGCACCACGTCCCAGCCTAAGACTTGCGAGACCAGGTAGGCGGCCACCTCCCGGTGAGCCAGGGTGCCGTGGGGAAAATCCCACAGCGGACTTTCGCCTGCTATCGGCTTATAGACGACCACCACGTCGCCGATGCTGCCCAGAAATGTAGCGTTTGAAGCCGTCGTGATGCGGCCGGTGAGCGTCAGCTCGGCGGTCACTAGGTCCGGCGCTGGCATCAGACCTCGGGAAGGGCGCAGATGTGCCCGTCGGCGTCTATGGGGTAACCGCAGAGCGGGCACGTCGGACGCCCGGCGCCCACGATCTCACGGGTGCGCTTGGCGAATGCGCGGGCGGTGCCGACCGGCATTCGCACCAGCAGCATTTCGGACTCGTTAGCGCCGCCCTCATCAAGCGGTTCGTCGTTGTCATCAGCATCGACATCGGCGATGGGGTAGGCCTCTATTACGACCTGGGCCGTGGTTGGGTCCCAACCTAAGCTCATGGCGCCGGTGCGAAACTGCTCCTGGACGGCCTCGAGCTGGTCATTGTCGACAAGTTCAATGGGAGTGCTCGTGGGAACGCTGAAGGGGTTGCCCTCGACTGTGATGAGCTGGTCGAGAATTTCGTCGATCTTCTCCGCGAGCAGAGCCGACTGCTGCTTCTCCAGGGCAATACTCACGATCTGCGTCCCTGCGCGCACCTGCAGGTAGAACGTGCGCGCCCCTGGAAGGCCAATGGTGCCGACGACGATTCGATCAGGCCAGGCAAACTCGTGAACACGTGTAGGCATGTCAGTATTTTAGGCACATGAGGTTCATGGCGCCTTTTGTCCTGCACCGCCGCCCACCGGCGCATCGCCAGAGTGGATGCCGTTCGACAGCCACGACAGGTCACCCGCGTCGGTGTTGGTCGCGTAGACGCTCGGCCGACTAGCGCCGTAGCGCACGATCGATACGGAGGCGGGGCCCACGTTAATACGCTGGAACAGGTCAAGGTGCATGCCGAGCGCGTCGGCGAGGATTGACTTGATGATGTCACCGTGACTCACCGCCACCCACACGGCCCCTGGCCCGTACTCGGCTTCGAAGGCTGCATCGTGGCGTCGAATCGCTGCCACTGACCGAGCCTGCGTCGCGGCCATGGATTCACCGCCGGGAAAGACGACGGCGGACGGTTGCGACTGCACAACCGGCCACAAATCCTCGGTCGCGAGATCACTGAGCGTGCGGCCCTGCCACTGGCCGTAATCGCACTCGGTGAGATCGAGATCGACCGGTGCGTACGGCGTGCCAGCCTGGCGATCGAGGATGAGCTGGGCGGTCTGCTGACAACGCTCAAGAGGGCTCGACACCACCCCGACTACGGGCACGGCCGCGAGCCGGTCTCCGGTCAGAGCCGCCTGGTCGCGCCCGATCTGGTCCAGGCTGACGCCGACGGCCCGACCGGCCAGCAGTCCAGTGGCATTGGCTGTGGTGCGGCCGTGCCGCACGAGAATAACTGTCGCCATCCACCCAGCCTAACCACCCGGTCGACGGCGGTGTGAACCGTACCGGGTCGCGCCTCGAACAGGCAGATAAAGCACTGGCGGAACCCTTCAGGCGCGCCGACGCGCTCAAAGCCGCCCACACGGACTCGGCACGCATTTGACCAGCTCATGGCCGACGCAGCAAAACCGGAAGAACGGCACAGCCAGAACCCCCGGCCGAAGTCGACCCCCGCATGGAGGACGTCCTGTGAGTTGCTGGTCCACATTGGAGCCCGCCGCAGGATTGACGCCCGCCGCAACTATTCTGGCGAAGCGTGACTTTAGCCCCTTTCCGCGCCCGGCCTGGGCGCTGAAGAATGCACTCAGGGGCGCCTCCACCGTTGCCGCCCCCGGTTGCGTCACCGGTGGTTTCCGGTGCGCCCGTCAGTTCAGAACGAGGACAGATGAGAATCGAATCTCGAATCTTCGGGGGCTTGGCACTGTTCTTCGTGCCCGTCGGTGTGGTCTACGGGTGGGTTACGGGGTGGACGGAGCCGGTGGGCTTTCTGGCCCTGTGGCTCGTTGGCGGGCTGACCGGCATGATTGGCGCCTACCTCGGTTTCACCGGCAGGCGCATCGGCATGCGCCCGGAAGACCGTAACGACGCCGAGATCCACGAAGGCGCCGGCGAGCAGGGGCACTTCAGTCCATGGAGTTGGTGGCCGGTGTCCCTGGGACTTTCCGCCGCCACCGGCTTCCTAGGGATGGCGATTGGCTTCTGGCTCGTCTATATTGCCGGCGGTTTAGCCTTGGTTGCACTGATCGGCTGGGTTTTCGAATACACCCGCGGCGACTACGCCCACTAGCAGCCGGCCTACCGGATCAGTCGGGTCATAGGTGCTGCCGCCAAGACTGAGCACTACCCCCTCGGCCGTCAGCTCGTCGGCTATGTCCCTGGCATCGGGCAGGGAGCGCGCTAGCCGGTCGAGTTTGGTCACCACGAGCGTGTCGCCGCCCCGGCAGGCCGCCATCGCTTCACGAAGTCCGGGGCGCGCCCGATTCGCTCCTGTAAGGCCGTGGTCGATAAAGATCTGCTTCTCTTCTACACCCAGGGCAAGGAGAGCGTGCGTTGGGCGGTGAGGTCCTGGTCGTTCGTCGAGACCCGGGCATAGCCGATCTTCATTCCCGTCATGAGGATATGGTTGCAGTAATCCCCCCGTCTCCGTGCATTTGATCGTGCGGGTCTTACGTACATGGCCCAGACCAGTAACTGCGCGGAACTGTCAGTTTCAAAAGCCGTCTGCACGGAATGTCAGAAGTCGTCTGCACACGCCGGCTGCCGGCACAAGGCCCCGGACACGTCGCGCCCGCCTAGCGATTCCTGCCGAAGATGCGTGCGATGGCATCGTCGATGCGCTGATCCTCGGCGACGTTGGTGCCCCGCTCGTAGAGGCTAGGGGAGACCTGCCGCTGCGAGGGGGCTTCGGGCGGCCGGCGCGACGGGGCCCGCTGATCCTTGGAGTTCATGGTCGGTGGAGACCCCGGCCGTACTGCTGGCGGTGGCTTCCTTATCTTTGCCGATCAAGGCTCTTTTTATCGCGTTCATACCCGTGTCCTCACCGCTGTTTGCGTTACCGCAGCATTCTCCATAGCTTGGCAAGTCCATCAAAATCAGGCCAAAGGCAGTTAAGGCGGAATCTCTAATCTGGCCCTTCAAGAAGGTCCTTGCGGAAGTCCGTCTCCCCGTGACGCCGCTCCCGTAGGATCGGCACGGCAAGGTCCACCTACGAAAGGAAACATGATCTACCCAGGTGGCAGCATTGACCAGTACGCGGTTCCGGCCAGGGATTTGAACGAATCCTTCATTGGGGCCCACTTCGGTCTCACCAAGGGTGCCGAGGTCATCTACGGAAAGATCGATGCGATCCGGATCTTCGAGACGCACTTTCTCTTGACACTGGCCGGCGTCACCGCCGATGACCTTCACCTGGATGCGAACCAGGAAGTCATCTTCTCCCACGGACAGCACCAGAACCAGGTAACGCGACGCGCGCCCATGACTGAATCCATCGATGCTGAGGTCGCGCGCACACTCAGCACAATTCCAGTTCGTGCGTCTCGCCAAATGACCGCCGTCGAATATCAGTTGCGCGTGGCCGAGATACTCAGGCTTTTTGATATCGATGCTGTAGCCGACGAAACGGGCGTGTATTACGGGGGAGAGGGCGTTGAGCTGGAGGATCAGCCTTTAGAGGCGTCCGTTCGCAAACTCATTGGGAGGCGATTCCGCATCCCGGAAGCTCTGCAGTAGCCCAACAGTAGGTGTCAATTGCAGCGCTAGATGGCGGCTTTTTCGCAGGACTGAGTGGCGCTCTTGGCAGTAGGTGCCACATCGGTCTGCCCGCTGCCGGATCCTGTCATTTGTCAGACTGGTGACTTTCGGTAGGGGCTGACGGTCATCCACACAGGCGCCTTGCAGTATTTATCGTTTGTCGTTATGTTAACGAAAAACGATAAACTTTGTCTTGGATTGGGGTGGACTGTGGCGAATACGATTGCTCCTTTGGACCGCAAGGGCGCTTTGCTGGTTGCCGGCATTTTTGGGCTGGCCGCACTCAGCATCGCCGTTTCGGCGCTTGTGGCCATGTACTCCGGGCTCGGGAACACGCCTCTTCTGAATGTGCCCCTCACGAACCTGGTGACTCCCGACCTGGGTGAGGGCAACAGCGCAGTCATCAAAGCCGCGTATGCCACGGCCGATGTCCAGCCGGCCAGCCTGACCTCGACCGAACGCTATTTGCTGCTCGGATCACGACTCCTGGGCGGTCTTGCCGCCCTGATGTCCGCGGCGACTCTGGGCCTGATCAGCTGGTCCGTCTACCGCGGCACGGGCTTCGGAAAGCAGCTGGCCCGCGCCGTTGGCATCTCGGGTATCGCCGTGATGACCTGGGGACTCCTGGGCCCCTTCATGAACGCAATCGCCCACCACTCGATCCTCAGTCGGATCACATTGCTTCCGGAACAGGAAACAGGTGCATTCTTCCTCATGGAACTGGATCTTTGGCCGATCGCGGTCGGAGTCGGTACTGCCGCTCTCGCGAGCATGTTCGAGACGGGCCGGCGCCATCAGCTCGAACTGAACGGGCTGATCTGATGCCTCCCGCACCAGACGAAGAGCAGCGAATCCATTGCCGACTCGATGAGATCCTCGCTGCCCGTGGCATGACCTTGACTGAGCTGAGCCAGCGAGTAGGCGTCAGTATCGTCAACCTGTCCGTCCTGAAAAACGACCGGGCGCGTGCGATTCGCTTTTCCACACTCTCCGCGATCTGCGATGTTCTCGACTGCTCGGTCGGTGAACTGCTTGTCGTCACTCCCGCGCAAGGGGGAAGTTGATCAATGCAAATCGGAGCCGCACGCCCGTTCCACTTCTAACGTTCTCTCGGGGTCCGACGTGACTCCCCGAAGGAACAGGCCTCGTTTGTGCAGGTCAAGCGTCCTCGGGCGTCACTCCGACGTGGGCCACAGGTGTGGTCCTGGTGATTACACCCGTCGGCTCCGGTCCCGACTGCGTGCGCGTCAGTTGAGCGTGGCGGACGTATTTTTGTGAATGAAGGACTGAACCATAGGAATGAGGCCCGGTGCCAGTTGCGAAGCTCTGTCTATGGCCGGATCGGGGGCTTCCATGAACAGGCCGTGTCCGGCGCCAGGGAACACGGCGATGCCGTGTGGATTTCCGGGTAGTGGCGGGAGGAATGACGAGAAGGCGGCCAGGCTCTCGGGGACTGGAACCAGCGCGTCCGAGAGGCGCGTACTCGGGCCCGCCGCGTCCCAATCGATGAACACCCACCGCTCGCCCATAATGAGGTTCCACGGCGCCAGGTCGTTGTGGCACATCAAGGTCGGATTCTCGGCAGGARGCAGAAGGTTCCATCCGGTCGTCTCCGGGAGGCCAAATCCTTCGCTCGCATCTTGAATCTGGCGAATCAAACGGCCGACCCGCAAGAGGTCATCCTGCCCTAGGGGCAACTGGTCCAGCGCAGATACACCCTCGACGTACTCGATGACATGCCGCTCAGCGTGATCCTTGCCCAGGGGTTTGGGAAAAAACGTCAACGCCAGCTACTTGAAGAGCTTTCAGGTACTTCTGGACAATGGCAGAGTTTTCCAGCCACGGTTTGCGGACCGTGTCGCCAATACGAACGACACTCTCTGAGGCGTTTCCGCCTACAAGTTCTTCAGCTTCCTCGTTCACCCGAAGAACGCTACTGCGTGCAAACAAGCTGGCCAAGCCCGGGCGGAGCCAATACGCGTCCCGCAAAGGGATCGGCTTACGGGCACCAGGGGTGACAATTAGCGCTGCGAGAATGCCGCCACTTATCGCTGCGATTTACACATTTGTCCGGGATTTTTCGCTGCGGGGGAGCGGATCGAGGGTGTCGCGGTGGGGGACCGGCTTACGGGCGGGCCGGCCGGGGACGCCGCTCCGTCTCCAAGTTGGATAAGTCTTGCAGGATCATCTTGGAGCGTTAACCGCATCTGGACTCCGCGACACCGACGGGTAGAGCATCCATCGCTTCACGGCGCTCGGGGGCACATGCAGCTATGAGACGGGGTCGACGAAGAACTCAGTGCAGCGTTGAGGGCCTACTCCGAGGCTTGGTATCAGTACCACTACGACGCGATGCGCCGGCGTGGGGAGGCTGTGCTGTCAGCGAGGGAGCGATTCCTGTCCGTGCACTGCAGGCTGAAGCGGACCGCGTGCCTGACCCGGGTGGACCGGTTAAAAACTACATTGACGCGCTTCATGCTTGGGCAGCTACCCATCCCGAGGTTGACCCCAGTGAAATGGGCGCAATCACCTCCCCCTTAATCCGGGATCATCGGTAAGATGCTCGGGCTACTTTGACGACGTGATGGTCAACAATCCGCTCGAAGATAATATCCGCGGGTATCGGTATGCAAGAGACCCAATCGATGACGCCTTCCCCTTCACTGGACACGTAGATCCTTCATTGGTCTGCCAGACCGGTGAGGGATCCCTTCCGGGATGCCGGCCAGGCTAGGCGCGCTCTACTGAGGAGGAGCGGAGCTCACGAGCTCGTAGTGTTCGACCAACGGAAACGGCTCGTAGAACCTATGCAGAAGCTCCCGCCACTGCTGATACTGCCGGGATCCCCTGAAGCCAATGGTGTGGTCCTCCAAACTGTCCCACTGCACCAGAAGTAAGTACGTGTTGGGTGTTTCGATCGAGCGCGAGAGCGACAACGAGACGAAGCCAGGCATCGACGCAATAATCAAACGAGCGCGATCGAATGCTGCCTCAAAATCTTCTTCCTGGCCGGAAATAACGGGAAGCAGCGCGTGTTCGGTAATCATCGGGCAAGTCTCGCAGATTCCCGCAGAGGGATCCCTATACGGAACGGCAAGACCGGCCAGCTCGGCAATTTAATCGCTATCCCAGGTTGACAGTCACAACCGCGCACCGTACCCAGGGTTGTATCTGCGACGGGTGATTGTGGTGGGGGTTGTGGGACAACATGCGGGACGGCCAGGTTACGCGGCGGCCTGCGGTTCGCGGTCAGCGGGGGGAGCGTTCCACTATGGCTGTCCCGGTTCCAAGGAAGTGGGACGCACTCTCGTGACCGAGGCTCGGAGCAAACGATCAACAGGATTGAAAGCGCGAACGTCCACGGCCTGATTTCGGCATTGTTCAACACCAAGGTCAGAGCGAAGTAGCGCGCAGACAACCCATGCAAGGGGATCTCCCTGCCGAAGCGCTTGGCAACGGAGGAAACGGCCCGGCTCCCGCACCGGATTATCACGCGCCCGCGCCGGTCCAGCCCCCAGCCCCCGTGTATCGGGTGCCGGTCCCGCGCCGGCTCCGGTCGTCAGGGTGCCGGCCCCGAACAATGCCCCCGCCAAGACCTGGGCGCAGCCGCAGGCTCCCGGCGCTCCGGTTCCCGGCACGCAGTGCGGTCCGGCCATCGGCCCGCAGACGGTCACCCCCCGCCGAGGAAATCTCAAATGCCGTTCCGGTGGCATCCTCGTCACCGCCGGTCGCGAGCCAGGCAGCCGCCGAGCGGGCCTCCAGCATCCCTACGTTCAACCCGGCACCAATCTTCATCATTGGCGGGGCGCTGCTGGCCGCGGCCCTGGTCTGCTTCATCCGCCCGGTCCGCGCCGTGGTCGCACGGCTCGTGTCACGGAAAGACCACAGCCAGGCCAGATGAAAGTCCGGCCGGCTTGCAGCGGACGGCCGGCTTTTCTCACGCCGTGAGGGGCCCGGTCAGGACCCCTCGGTGAGGTCCACGACGTCGGACCCGGCCTTCTTCTTGACGGACTCGACCTCGTGCATCGCGCTGGCCTTCGTCTTATAGCTTTCCGAGGACGCGATCACCTCACCGTTCGCCGCTTTCCGCCGGAACCGGGACCCGCCGGCCTTTGTCCTTGTAGACCTCGTATTTGCCTGCCATGGGACACTCCTTTGCACCGGTGGATCCGGCCCGGCGGCCGCTGGGGCGCAGACTGTTACCTGCGGCCCGGTGTGGGATCGGGAATGCCACGCCTATGGCGCCAGCAGCGCACAGACATCCGTCAATTTGCCCGGCCCGGTGAGCCCCCCATTCGGGTAGACCGACCCATTCAAAGTCCAGTTCACCTGACCTGATGTGTAGAAGATGCCAGGGGCGCCGGAGCCAACTGGGAGTGTGATCAGGTTTTTGCCGGTCGCTTTATAGACAAAGTCGGTGGGGCCAAGCGCCACCTGTATAGTCCCGTTCAAGGGGTAGCTGACCACTTTTGAGGTCGGGCCCGTCAGCGTGATTGTGATGGCCGCACCTACGTTGCTATAGAACCGCAACAGCTTCGAGCCGTTGCAGTGATGGGGAAACTGTTCGATCACTTTGATCTTCCCCGTAGTCACGGCCTCGACCTGGAAACCGGGGCAGTCAAGAGTGTCCGTCGTCTGCTCGACCGGCGTCGGTGGTGCCGCGACGGCCGAGCCCGACCCTGCGGAAAGGCCGAACAGGGAGGGCAATGGGTATGAGCACGCGCTTCATGAGGTTGCTCCTTCGTAGCTTGCGAAAAAGTCCCCCCAGGGGCACGGGACAATCCCTGACGCGGCGCGGCGCCGACAAGCGTAGGCCCTACCTACCCGACCTGGCTCTGGGGCCCCGGCAGTGATCGCCATCGTCGCCACGGTCATAGTCGGCGTGATCAGCTACCCGTCGATGCCCGACGCGCTCGCGGTCCACCACGGCGCGAACGGCGCGCCCAACCGGGTGGCAGCCAAGTCGGTGGGCCCTGCGTTTCTCTCTGGTGTTCGTGCAAATCTGTGTGACCGGGTTGCTCGTATCGCGGCGGCCATCTTCCACAGCCGGCCCGACCTCGACCCGGCTCGCCCGTTGGCCTCGGCGCGCTGGTACCGGCAGTACATGTCACTGGGCGTCAAGCGCTCCTCGGGCTGGTCGCGATGATCGACGTGGGGATGCTGGGCTCGTCGCTGTTGATGTGGACCGGGACGGTCTCGCCGTGGGCGGGACTGGTGGTCGCGCTCCCGATCCTGGCCGCCGTCGGTGTTGCCATAGTGGTCCTGGCCAGGAACAACCGCGAGCGCGATGAGGGTAAGAGGGACACGGGACTAACTCACCGGGACGACGACAAGTACTGGCGCGGTGGCCTGTTCTACATAAACCGCGAAGACCACGCGCTGATGGTTCCGCGGCGGCACGGCCTGCTCGACGAAGTTCGAAGCCTCGTCCATACCGTGGTCCTCGGGCAGGCCGAGTGATCTCCGAGGACTAAGGGTCGGCCTGTCAGCGGATTACCCGATAGCGCACGTGGGTGACGAGGCTGGAACCGCTCACTTCCGTCGGCTCAAGCTTGAGGTCCGTCACGCCGTCCAGCAACCGCTCGCCCGCTCCCAAAACTATGGGCGCAATGTGGAGCCGCAGCTCGTCGATCAGCCCCGCCGCAAGGAATTGTCGGGCGGTCTGCGCTCCTCCGGCTATGGCCACGTCCTTGCCGCCAGCGGCCTTCCGCGCCTGGGCCAACGCCGATTCGATCCCATCGGCCGCGAAGTTGAACGTTGTGCCGCCCTCCATCTCCACGGGCTCGCGTGGATGATGGGTGAGAACGAACACAGGTGCGTGATAGGGCGGTTCCTCACCCCACCATCCCCGCCACTGCTCATCCCATGCCCCTGGACCGGCGTACATGTTCCGGCCCATGATGTACGCGCCAGCGGCGAGGATGCCTTCGAGCTCGGCTGCGTTGGACTCGGCTTCTTCGAACATCCACCTGTGGAGGCGTTCTCCGCCCCGCCCCAGGGGTTCCG
The DNA here is from genome assembly GCF_056406175.1 of Arthrobacter sp. P1_D12. Lineage (NCBI taxonomy): Bacteria > Bacillati > Actinomycetota > Actinomycetes > Micrococcales > Micrococcaceae > Arthrobacter > Arthrobacter sp. P1_D12. The sequence goes on along the minus strand of NZ_JBFUAR010000014.1, from coordinate 4,542 downwards.
CCACGCTTTGGTTTGGGCCAGCAACGAATCCGTCGAGGGAAATAGTCAGATCGCATGTGACTCTGCTCATGCGCCCATCATGCCAGCACTCGGCGGTTCGGGTCAGGCGGTGCGACCAGTGGCTGTCATGCAACGCTTCCAATATGAACTAAGTCTGCTCAGGCCTCAGCCGGGGAAAGAGCGCCTCGGAATTGCCGCGGTCTATCGCAGCGCGCACGGAGGAGTCCAGCGGATAATTCTCATACTCCATATTCAGGAAATCGATCGCCGCAGAGGGTGCGAACGGGAAGTCAGTTCCGTATGTGATCCGGCTCGGGTCAGCTACCTCGAGCAGGCTGGGCAGGGCCGCCGGGCTGGCGGACAGGGCCACGTCGTAATAAAACCGCCGCAAGATGGACTGCTTCTTATCTCCCAGCGCCGCCAGCGCGCTGAGGGCCAGGTCCTTATCGTTGAGCATCGTCAGCAGGATCCTGTAGGCGATGTAAGGCACGAAGCCGCCCGCGTGGGCCAGGATGAACCTGATTCCCGAGAACTTTTCCATCGCACCGGACAGGATCAGGCTGATAGCGGTGCGGGTGGTGTCGAGTAGGAAATCTGCGGCGAAGGCGGGTATGCCCGGCACCGCCGGACCGGGCAGTTCAGCGGGGTGGATGAACACTACGGCACGGCGGTGGTGCAGGAACTCCAGCAGAGGCTCAAAGCCAGGATCGCCCAGATAGCGGCCGGCGTTGTTGGCCAGCAATACGATCCCGTCCGCGAGCAGGGTGTCCAGGGCGTACTGGGCCTCCGCCAGGGCGCCTTGCACGTCCGGCAGCGTGAGCGTCGCGAAGAACCCGAACCGCTCAGGCCGGGCCGCGACCACCTCTGCACTGTATTCGTTGATCTCCCGCGCCCGCCGCCGTGCCTCCGCAGCGTCCCCGAAGTACACGCCGGGCGTGGACAGGGACAAGATGCCGGTCTGCACGTCGTGCCTGTCCATGAACTTCAACGCTGAGCGCTCGGACCACGACGGCAGGCCAATGCCGCCGGGGCGGATGCCCTTTTCAAGTATCCAGCGCGCATACCCAGGCGGAATGATGTGCTGGTGAGTGTCAATGCGGTACGGCCGGCCCATCCGGATCCTTGTCCACGTCGTTTCGCTGATACGCGGGCCCTCAGCAGATGTGAACAATCTACTCGCAAATCCGACCCATGAGCAGACCGCCGGACGGTGCCTGAGACTGAGCTAGACCGTCAATGGGTGCTCGTCGAACTCGTGTGTACCAAACGCCGCGGGGGCTGGGAGCCGTTCTCTTAGTCGCTTGCTGGTTCTCCGTGGTCAGCGCCTGCGGGGGCGAGGTGGCAGGTGACGGCAGACGCTAGAGCCCGTATGTCGTGAAGGTAGGCGGCATAGCCGAGTTTCGCCGGATCGACCACAATAGGCCGGCCTGTCCGCTTGCCTCTACTGGTAGCAATGGCATGGCGGGGGAGAAGGGACACCGGTGCAGGTGCCGGCCCGCTCGGCCAGGGACACGATAGTCCTCTCCGGGCCGCGTACATAGGCCATGCGCCAGATGTGCTCGTACTGGCCGATGTCGCCGATCAGCCCGTAGCCGTCCGCGGCCAGGAGGTCAACGACCGCCTGGATGTCGTCGACCTCGAAGGCCACGTTGCGCAGCCCCAACTCATTGGCCATCGCCGCGGGCGATCCAGGCTGGTGGTCGGGCCGGACAAAGCTCGAAAGCTCCAGCCGGGTACCTCCGTCGGGCGGCCGCAGCATGATGATCTGCGTTCGGGAGTCGGGGATGCCGATCACCGTGTCGAGGAACTCGCCCTCGACGAACATCGGCGCGCCCTCGACCTCGAGACCCAGCCCGACGAAGAACGCCGTCACCGCGTTGAGATCGGCAACGGTGATACCAACATGATCGAAACGCCATACCTGTGACATGAGATCAATCCTCCGTTGCTCATCTTGTCGATCCATCGGAATTGCGGAGCCGACGGGGATCTCAGCACAATCATCGGCGAAATCCTTCAGCGCCCCGATTGAACAATCCCAAGGATTGGCAGAGCGGGTCAACGTTGTCCCGGGTCGAGGAGGCCTCGACCATATAGGGAATTCAGGTCCAGCGCCTCTTTGGCCGGCGTGCGTACGAGATCTTCGCCGCCGCATCGCCGTCGTCCTCTGCGATGAAGAACTGACCGTTGGGGAGGAAGCCGTCCAGGTAGCCGGGGTCCCGTTTCCACCCTGAGGGGAACATACTGGGGTGGTGAGGATCGACGCCCGGTCAGGGGCAGAGGGGAAGCGGCGGCCCGGGGCCGGCACGAGCCCGTTTCCGCCGATCGCCGACTATGGGTTTTTGTCTGACTGTGAGGCCAACTGCTTGATTGCATCGAGCGGGCAGGTCGAGTGGATGTGCGTGCCGCGTCACGACTCGCCGAGTGTGTTCTCGACTATCCTCGACCGCGCCGCGGGTGGCTTCAAGGTGGCGCCGTACGGCGTCCGGGAGCCCACTGCGCGCCGCTATCTCCCCGGCAGCTTGATCCTGGAGACCACCTGGCAGACCAGGACGGGCTGGCTGATCGTGAGAGATGCCCTGGTGATGGGTCCGTGGCACCACACCGACGAGAGGGCAGGCCGGTACCGCCGCCCGCCGACGAACTACGAGGCCGAGCATTGCCTGCTGCGCACCGTCCGGTGCGTCAACGGTGCGGTTGAGCTGTCCGTGCTGTGCGAGCCGGTCCTCGGCTACGGCCAGCGCCGGGCACGGTGGGAGTTCTCCAGCCCCGGATACGGAGAGGCCGTGACCGTCAGCGGTGATGAGGGGGATCCGGTGCTGCATCTGACTACCGACCGCCGGCTGGGCATCGAGGACTCCATCGCGGTCATTCGCAGCCGGATGACCGAGGGCGAGCAGGCCTTTATCGCGCTCTCCTGGGGGTCGCTGCCCCCGCCGCGGACGTGGGAAGAAGCCACACGCAAGCAGTGGCAGACCACTGAATTCTGGAGGCAATGGATCACCGGGGGCGAGTTCCCCGACCACCCGTGGCGGGAGCAGTTGCAGCGCAGTGCGCTGACGTTGAAGGGCCTCACCTACGCGCCGACTGGAGCTCTGGTCGCGGCGCCCACCACCTCGCTGCCCGAGACGCCCGGGGGAGAGCGGAACTGGGATTACCGGTACACATGGGTGCGCGATTCCACGTTCGCGCTCTGGGCCCTCTACACCCTCGGCCTGGACCGGGAAGCCGACGACTTCTTCGCATTCATCCGCGACGTCGCCGCCGAGGACGACCTGCAGATCATGTACGGCATCGACGGCGAAAGGGACCTTCCCGAGGTTACTGTCGAGGGACTCGGCGGCTACGACGGCGCCCGCCCCGTCCGGATCGGCAACGCTGCCGCCCACCAGCGCCAGCTCGACGTCTGGGGCATGATGCTGGACTCCGTCTACCTCCACGCCAAATCCCGTGACCAGCTTCCCGAGCCGCTCTGGCCCGTCCTGCTCCGCCAGGTCGAGCAAGCCGCCGCCCACTGGCGGGACCCCGACCACGGCATCTGGGAGGTCCGTGGCGAACCGAAGCACTTCACCTCCTCAAAGCTCATGTGCTGGGTCGCCCTGGATCGTGGCGCCCGGCTGGCGCGCCTGCACGGTCAGGCTGATTACGCACGAAAGTGGGACGCCATCGCCACGGAGATTCATGAGGACATCTGCCGCAATGCGGTCGACGACCGAGGCGTGTTCGTCCAGTCCTACGGCACAACGAACCTCGATGCCTCGCTTCTCCTTGTTCCGCTCGTCCGATTCCTGCCCATCAACGATCCACGCGTGCGCGCCACGGTCTTGGCCATCGCCGATGAACTCACCCGGGACGGACTCGTCCTGCGCTACCGCCCCGAGCAGACCGACGACGGTCTCACCGGCGACGAAGGGACCTTCACGACCTGCTCGTTCTGGCTCGTCTCGGCCCTGGTCGAGATCGGAGAGGTGGTACGCGCCAAGGCACTGTGCGAACGTCTGCTGTCCCTTGCCAGTCCCTTGGGCCTCTACGCTGAGGAGCTGGATCCGGTGAGCGGCCGTCACCTCGGCAACTTCCCACAGGCGTTCACCCACCTGGCCCTCATCAACGCGCTCGTGCACCTCATCCGCGCCGAAGAAACCAACCGCGCGGCGCAGTTCGCCCCGGCCCACCGCACGCCCTGATACGCGGACGAAGGTCAAGGTACGGATTTCAATGACGGGCTCAAGCTTCCACGGGAAGCCGCCCGGATGCGGGTCCCGGAACCGGATGTTCTCCCTGCCGCAGCCGTGCGGAGAGGTGACCCATTCGGAGAGGCAAGGAGCAGCCCATGTGGAGTGAGGTGCAGGAATCCGGGCCCTCGGCTTCCTGGCTGGACCTGCCCGAGAATGGCTGGGGGGTGTCCCTATGCTTTTGGTCAAGCGGCCAGGGCGGGCTTCTCGTCGTAGAAGGTGCCGTGTCTGAGCATGGAGTAGATGACGTCGCAGCGGCGGCGGGCCAGGCAGATGACGGCGGCGTTGTGTTTCTTTCCCTGGGCGCGTT
>NZ_JBFUAR010000013.1:0-131690 GCF_056406175.1 Arthrobacter sp. P1_D12 | reverse complement strand
CGATCCGCTCCACGTCGAGGGCCGGGGCGCGCTTCACGGATTCCCGGATCACGTGCGCGGCAAGGTCATCCGGGCGGACCCCGGCGAGGCCGGCACCGAACTTCCCGAACGGCGTCCTCACAGCGTCATAGATAAATGCCTGATTCATGGGTTCTTGTCCGTTTCTGCTTCGTCCATGGCTGCGTCGTCCATGGAATGGAAGACCTGCTGGGCGGTCTTGAACGCGGTGTTGGCGGAGGGGACCCCGCAGTAGATGGCGGTCTGGAGCAGGATTTCCTTGATCTCGTCCCGGCTCAGGCCGTTGGTGATGGCGGCGCGGATGTGCATGGCCAGTTCTTCCCAGTGCCCGTGGGCCACCATGGCGGTCAGGGTCACGGCTGAGCGCATCTGGCGGCTGATCCCGGGCCGGGTCCAGATGCCGCCCCAGGCGATCCTGGTGATCATGTCCTGGAAGTCCTCGGTGAAGGAATCCTTGTTGGCGTTGGCGCGGTCCACATGCGCGGCGCCGAGGACCTCACGGCGGACTTTCATGCCGCCGTCGTAGATCTCCTGGCTGGTCGCGCCGGGCTGGACCACACCGTTGCGTTCGGGCCCGTTGAATTCGGCACTGCCGGTTTCGGAGAGGGTCATGCTCCCGCTCCCTGGGTCTCGGTCCAGGTGATGAGGCCCTTGAGCAGTTCGGCGACGTGGCCCGGTGCCTCGAACGGCGCCAGGTGTGCCACGCCCTCCAGGCTGACGGCCGTGGCAGTGCCGCCGCCGGAGGTGATGCCCGCGGCGACTTCCCCGGCCATCGACGGCGGGGCGACGTCGTCCAGGGCGCCCGCCACAACCTGGGTGGGGACGCGGATGGTGCCGAGCTGGTCCCGCACGTCGAAGCCGGCCAGGGACTCGCAGCAGAAGGCGTAGCTGAAGCGGTCGGCGTCCCGGAGGCTGTGCAGGAGCCGGCCGCTGAGCTCCGGCTGGCTCTCCATGAAGCCCGGCGCGAACCAGCGCTGCGCGGAACCCTGGATCATCACCGGGGTGCCCTGCGTGCGCACGGTTTCGGCGCGTTCCAGCCACCCCTCGGCAGTGCCGAGCTTCGCGCCGGAGCACTGCACGGAGAGGCTCTTGAGCCGGTCGCCGTGCTTGATGCCAAGCTGCAGTCCGGTGGCGCCGCCGAGGGATACCCCGGCGTAGTGGAAACGCGCGCCCGGGGCGATCGAATCGACCAGGCCGATCACGGCATCCGCGAGGTCGGCGACCGTGAAGGTCTCCTCCGCCGCGGGCGAGACGCCGTGCCCGGGCAGATCCCAGGCGATGACGTCGACGTCGGCGCCCAGCAATGTGCCGGCCTGGCTCCACAGCAGGGAGGATGTTCCGAGCGAGGGCCCGACGATGAGGAGGGGCTTGTCGCCGAGTTCGCGCTGGGGCGACAGCAGGACTGCTTTGACGGTGGGTCTAGCCACGGGAAGCTCCGTTCTGGATGTGGTGGGCGAGGGCGCTGGCGTGGCCGGTGTATTCCGGATAGGCCGCGAGGATGCGGCGGGAGATCTCAACGGCCTGGCCGAGGTAGTTGGCCGGGTTCAAAAGTTCCTCAAGCCGGGCGTCGCTGAGCAGCTCCTCCGGGACAGCGGCGCGGAGCAGTGCCCGGTAGGTGTCCGCCTGCTCCGCAGCCGGGGCCAGGAGCGTTTCGTCCACGACGGCCTGGAGCCGCTGTTTCCCGGTCCGGGCTGCTCCCGGGCCGGCGCCGTTCCCGTCCACAACGGTCCCGTCCAAAAGCGGTGCGACGGCGGCGTTGACGGCTTCGGAGAGCAACAGCGGGCCGCCGAGCTCGAGGTTGCGGCGCATCGCTCCGGGGAAGACCGACATCCCTTCGGCCAGTTCGCGCAGCTGCACCGCGGCGCCGAGGGCCACGCGCAGCAGCTGGCGCAGGGCCGCCCATTCGCTGTGCCAGGCGCCGTCGGGGCGTTCGTCGTTGAAATTGGCGGCCGCGAGATGCAGCTGTGCGGCCAGTGCCGGGGCCTGCAGGGCGGCGCTGCGGATCAGCACGGAGAGCACGGGGTTCTGCTTCTGCGGCATGGCCGAGGACACGCCGCGCCCCGCGACGCGCGGTTCCGCGACCTCGGCAACTTCGGGCCGGCTGAGGAACAGGACGTCCGCGGCGACCTTTCCGGCCGCGTCGGTCAGCGCCGCCAGCGCGTCGCCGAGCGAGGTTACGGCCAGCCGGTTGGTGTGCCAGGGGGCCGGAACGGGAGCGAGGCCCAGGCGGGCGGCCAGCCGGTCGGCGAGGTCAAACGGGGACAGTGCCCCTGCGGCCGGCCCAGTGCCGCCAGTGAGTACAGCGCCGTCAATAAGTACAGTGCCGGAAGCCAGGGTCCCGGCGGCGCCGCCGGTCTGTACCGGCAGTTCGAGGGCCTCAAGCCGGCTGGCCGCGGCGGCCAGCCCGCTGAACCATTGCGCGGCCCGCAGCCCGAAGGTGTAGGGAAGCGAGTGCTGGGTCAGGCTGCGGGCGACACAAAGCGTGTGCCCGTGGGTTTCGGCGAGGCCGGCGAGGGCGGCCGTTGCCGACCGGAGCTCCGCGAGCAGTTCGCGGATGGCTCCGGCGGCCAGCACCATCAGGGCCGAGTCGAGCACGTCCTGGCTGGTCAGCGACGTGTGAACGGCGCGGACGGCGCCGAGTCCGGCGGTGTCCAAGGTCCTCACCTGCTCCCGGAGGTCGGCGAGCAGCGGGATGACGGGGTTGCCGCCGCCTTGGGCCCGGACGGCGAGGTCCGCGACGTCGTACCGCTGCACGTCCGCGGCGGCGGCCACCACCGCGGCGGACCCGGCCGGGGCCAGGCCGGCCTCGTCCAGGACCGCCGCCCAGGCGGCCTCGACCTTGAGGATGGCGGCGAGCACCGCACGGTCCCCGGTCAGCGCCGCTACAAACGGCGACGCCGACACGGGACTCAGCAGGCCGGCGTCGCCGTCGGTTTCGAAGAAGGTCACTTGGAGGCACCCTCGGCGCTGCTGAAATCCAGGAACACGGTCTCGCCGTCGCCCTGGAGGCGGATGTCCCAGCTCAGTCCGCCGTCTGGATCCCGGCGTGCGATCAGGGTCCGGCGCCGGTCCGGGTCAAGCGAGCTGAGCAGCGGATCCTTGGCCAGGGCCTCCTCGTCCTCCGGCAGGTAGACGCGGGTGAACAGGCGGTTCATCAGGCCCCGGGCAAAGACGGCGACGGCGATGAACGGCGCTGCGCCCTCCTCGGTGGGGCCGGGGTTCACCGTGGTGAAGGTAAAGACGCCGGTGTTGCCGACAGCGCTGCGGCCGAAGCCGGTGAAGGTGTAGCCGTCCCGGACCAGGGAGCCCGTGCGGTGCGGGACCTTGCCGTCCGCGTCGGCCTGCCAGATCTCCAGGATCGCGTCCGGGATCGGGTGCCCGGCGCCGTCATAGACGGTGCCCTGGAGCCGGATGGAACCCGGGGATCCGGGAGCCAGGAGCTCGCGGTCCTTGGCGAAGGGCAGGGCGTAGCCATAGAACGGCCCCACGGTCTGGCCCGGTGTCGGGGTGAGTTTACCCACGGCGTTGCTATTCATTCTCATCGCCTCCTGCGCCCAATGCCTCGTTTTCGGTCCAGGTCCGCTTGGACCCGGTCAGGACGATGTCCCAGTTGTACGCCAGAGCCCATTCAGGCTTGGTCTGTTCGTGGTTGTAGGTGGCCACGAGCCGGTCGCGGGCATCCTGGTCCACGATCGACTGGTAGATCGGGTCCAGCGGGAACAGCTGGTCACCGGGGAAGTACATCTGGGTGACGATCCGCTGGGTGAACTCCTGCCCGAACAGGGAAAAGTGGATGTGGGCCGGGCGCCAGGCGTTGAGGTGGTTCTTCCACGGGTAGGCGCCGGGCTTGATGGTGGTGAAGCTGTAGGAGCCGTCCGCGCCCGTGATGCAGCGGCCGACGCCGGTGAAGTTGGGGTCCAGCGGTGCCGGGTGCTGGTCACGCTTGTGGATGTAGCGGCCGGCGGAGTTCGCCTGCCAGATTTCGACGAGCTGGCCGGCGACGGGGCGTCCGTCGCCGTCGAGCACCCGGCCGGAGACCACGATGCGTTCGCCGAGCGGCTCGCCGTTGTGCGCGATGGTCAGGTCCGCTTCCAGCGCGTGCACGTCCATGTGCCCGAACGCCGGCGAGTACAGTTCGATGGTTTCCGGATCCGCGTGGTGCAGATCCTTGGTGGGGTGGCGCAGGACGCTGCTGCGGTACGGCGCGTAGTCGAGCCGCGGCTGGGTTTCGGCCGGGGCGCCGCCTTTGAGGGCCTGCGCGTACGCTTCGCCGATCGCCTTCATCTCGGCGCTGAGGTCCGCCTGCGATTCCGCGGCAGTATCCAAGGCATGGCCAGCGGGCGCATACGTCTTTGGTGCGGCCTCCGTGGCTTCGTCGGACACGTCCTCGGTGATCGGGTCGGCGTTGAAGACGTCGAGGTTGATTTCTTCAGGCACAGCAGCCTCCTTTCGTTGATGTGTTTGTTGTTCGGCTGGGGTCAGGAAGTACGGGTCAGCTGGTGCAGGTGGTCGTACTGGACGGCGTGCCGCACCGGGGCGTTCGGGGCGCCATAGCCGTCGTAGGCACCGCGGCGCTCCACCATCTCGAAGAACACGCTGCCCACGGTGGCGGTGTAGAAGTGCAGGAATTCACCGTCGGCGTCGCGGTCATAGAGCAGGTTGAGCTCACGGAGCGTGGCCAGGAATTCCGGGTCCAGAGCGAACCGGGCGTCGAGGTCCTCGTAGTAGTTCGCGGGGATCTGCAGGAAGTCCAGTCCGCGGTCCCGTGCGGCCCGGGCCGTGGCCACGAGGTCTTCCACGGCGAAAGCGATGTGTTCCTGGTAGCCGGGACGGTGGCCGGTGCCGGCAGTCCCTTCCTGCTGGATCAGCGGGGCCAGGTTCAGCACCAGGCGGACGCCGCGGTCCTGCGTCAGCATCACCTGGGACCTGACCAGCCCGGTGGGGCTGGCCACCTCGGCGAAGGGCTGCGGTTCCAGTGCGAGGGCGCTGGTGTAGAAGAGCACGGCCTCGTCGAAGTGCTGCCACGGCTGCGCGAGGTTCACGTGGTCGATTACCGCGCCCGGGTGCTCTGCCGGGTCCGCCGCGGCGACGTCCAGGCCGTCGCCGAATTCCCGGGTCCACGCGGCGGTGCCGTCCGGGCTGCCCTGGCAGAGGAAGATTTCGGTGGAGTCCGGCGCGGCGAAGCCCTGGAAGACTTCCTCGTTGGCCTGGCTCTTGCGCGGCACGGCGGGGGCCTTGAGCTGCTGGGCGCGGGCGGCGGCGATAACGGGAGAGTCGACGTCGAAGCCCAGGGCGGAGATGGCAGGGGCGGCGGGAGCCGGCTGGCCGGTACCGGCGGCAGCGGTCGCCGTGCCGATGGCTGCCGGTTCTTCGTTGATGATCACGCGCGCGTGGCCCATGGTCCACAATTGCACGTCCTTCGTGCGATGCCGCCCGTTGAACGCAAACCCCAGCTGGCCCAGCAGGGTTTCCAGTCCGGCGGTGTCACCGGCCCGGACCTCGGCGAAGTTGAAGCCGGCGGGCTCGGCCACTCGGGGAAGAGTGGCCAGCTCCATGGGGTAGCGGCGCCGGGCACCGGACACCGGGCCGGCCGCCCCGCTGGTCATCCCGCCTGCTGCATTCGCCGGGTTTGCCTCGAGCCAGGCGGCGCTCTGCTCTTCGAGCCAGATCAGCGACCGCATGGCGTCGACGGCGGTGCGTTCGACGTCGGCCTGGCGGAAGACGTCGTTGAACACTTCCAGCGACACCGGTCCCGTGTAGCCCGCGCGGACCACGTGGCCCATGAACTTGGCGAGTTCGAACTGGCCCTCCCCTGGAAACACCCGGTAGTGCCGGCTCCAGGACAGCACGTCCATGGACAGCTTGGGGGCATCAGCGACCTGGACGAAGAAGATTTTCTCCGGGTCGAAGGCTTCGATCGGCGCGGTATCCCAGTCCCGGGAGAGGATGTGGAAAGAGTCCAGGCAGGTGCCCAGGTTGGGGTGGTCCACCATCCCAACCAGCCGGTGGGCGTGCTCGTAGTCGTTCACGTATTTGCCCCAGGCCAGGGCCTCATAGGCGACCTTGACGCCGTGGTCACCCGCGAGGTCCGCGAGCCGGGAAAGCTGTGCCGCCCGGAGATCGTCATCGTCGATCGTGGCGGTGCCGACGTTGGAACAGAGCAGCATGGTGTCCATGCCCAGGCGGGACATGAGCCGGAACTTTGCGTCCGCGCGGCGCAGGTTGGCGGCGAGCAGGTCCTCGGGAACGCTGTCGAAATCCCGGAACGGCTGGTAGAGATCCAGGTTCAGGCCGAGGTCGGCGGCCAGCTTCCGGACGTCCTCCGGGCTCAGCGGGGACGTCACGAGGTCCTGTTCGAAGATCTCGATCCCGTCGAAGCCGGCCACCGCGCAGGCCTGCATTTTTTCCCGCAAGGTGCCGGCGAGGCAGACGGTGGCGATCCCGGTGCGCATCAGGCGGGCACCTCTTCCGCGGCCACAAGTTCCAGGAAGTGGGAGCGCATGCGGTCGGCGTCGGCCTGGCGCCCGGTGAAGATCCGGAAGGCGTCCGCCGCCTGGCCCACGGCCATCCGGCCGCCGTCGAGCACCTCGCAGCCCTTGGCGCGCGCCTCGCGGACGAGCTCGGTTTCGATCGGCCGGTACACGATGTCGGCCACCCAGTGCCGGGACTCCACGAGGGACATGTCCAGCGGAACCCCCGGATGGGCGGCCATGCCCACCGGGGTGCAGTGCACCAGGCCGTCGGCCTGCGGCATGAGCTGCGGGAGCTCCGCCGTCGTCCGGGCGGTGACGGTCCGGTCCGGGAAGAACCCGGCGAGCTCGGCCGCCCGGGCGGTGGACCGGGCCGCGTCGGTGTCCACGAGGTCCAGCTCGCGGACCCCCGCGGTGAGCAGGGCGTAGGCGACGGCGGAGCCGGCGCCGCCGGCTCCGAGCTGCACCACGCGATCCAGGGTGGCGCCGGGAAGCCCGGAGGCCAGCGCCGCGGCGAAGCCGGAGAAGTCGGTGTTGTGGCCAATGAAGCGGCCGTCGCGGATCAGCACGGTATTGACGGCGCCCAGGCGCCGGGCGTCGGGGGAGACCTCATCCAGGTACTCGAGCACGAGCTGCTTGCAGGGGTGCGTGATGTTCAATCCGTTGAACCCGAGGCTCCGGGCGCCGGAGAGCAACTCCCCCACGGCCCGGCCGGGCAGGCCGAGTTCGGTGAGGTCGATGGGGCGGTAGAGGTACCGGAGGCCCTGCACGTCGCCCTCGCGTTCATGCATGTAGGGCGTGAGGGAGGGCATGACGCCGTCTCCCACGAGGCCCACGAGGAAGGACTCTGCTCGATTGCTCATCCAGTTTGCTCCTTTGACAACGACACTCGGCGGGCTGCGACGCTTGCGGCGTCCGCGGCGGGCCGGGTGATGGGGATTACATTACAGACTTTGTTCACATGTTGCACTTTTGTTCGAATGACGAACATATTATGACGCCGGCGGCTTTGTTTAGGCCGTAGGCTGGTCGGCCGTCACCGCTGGGGCAGCCGGGCCGACAGCTCTGCGGCCGCCGCCTGCAGCAGCGGCACGAGGGCCACGAGGGCCTCCATGCTCAGGCGGAAGACCGGGACCGCCGTGGCCAGCGAGGCGAAGGCGTGCCCCTGGGCGTTGAAAACCGGGACGGCGACGGCGCGCATGCCGAGTTCGTTTTCCTCGTCCATGGTGGCGAAGCCCTGGCGCCGGACCTGCTCGATTTCGGCCCGGAAAGCCTCGCGGTCCGTGATGGAGAGCGCCGTCAGCGGCTCCAGGGGCAGTTCCTCGACAAGCTGGGCGCGGGTGGCGTCGTCGGCGAACGCCACCAGTGCCTTGCCCACTGAGGTGGTATGAAGTGCCCCGAGATGCCCGGGGTCGCTCGTGACCCGGAACGTCTGCGGGCCGTCCACCTTGTTCACCGTCAGGTGGTGGATGCCGTCCCGCACGGAGAGGATGGTTGCCTCACCCGTTTCCTCGGTCACGCGCCGCAGGATGGGCAGCGCCGTACCCGCGAAGCCGTGGTGGTTGGAGACGCGCTGGCCAAGCTGGAAGACCCTCAGCCCCAGGTGGTAGCGGCGGCCGTCCGGCTCGTAGTCAACGAAGCCGTCCCGCGTCAGGGAGCCGAGCAGGCGGTACGTGGTGCTGAATGGCAGATCCGCGCGGCGGGAGATCTCCGCCGCGCTGGCACCCCGCGGCTCGTCGCCCAGGAGGACCAGCAGACCCAAGGCCTTGCCCACCATGTCCGTCCGCGAGTCCTCCCTGGCGGCCTTTGCAGGCTTCGAAGGGACTTCCGCCGGATACCCGGAAGCGGCGGGAACTTCTGTGGTTTGATTCACACTCATGCATCGATGTTCCCACATAGTGAGAGCTATTTCTAGATGGTGATTATTTTTGTTGACAAGTGACTGCGCTCACAGTCATGATTGCTACATCGCACAAGTAGCTTCCACCATGTGGCTACTAGTCCGGGTCTTTCCACGGACCTCCGGCTGCACCACACTTAAGCAAGCGGCAGCCGAGACCTTCCTGATCCATCCGCGACAACGTCGTCACACCAAAGGAACACCATGAGCCACACTGTCCCGTCCACGACGCCGGGTATAACCACAGGAGGGACGCCGAAGAAGGCGGCCCTTGCCAGCTTCCTGGGCAGCGCCGTCGAGTATTACGACTTCTTCATCTTCGGTTCCGCAGCCGCGCTGATCTTCCCGCATGTCTTCTTCCCCGACGCGGACACCAACGCGGCGATCATGTCGTTCGCCACCTTCGGCTTTGCCTACATTGCCCGCCCGGTGGGCGCCGTTGTCCTCGGCCACTTCGGTGACAGGATAGGGCGCCGGAAAGTCCTCATGTTCACGCTGTTGCTGATGGGCGCTTCCACCTTTGCCATCGGCTGCCTGCCGGACTTCAAGACGGTCGGCTGGTGGGCCCCTGTCCTGCTGGTGCTGGCGCGTCTCTGCCAGGGCTTTTCCGCTGCCGGCGAGCAGGCCGGCGCCTCGTCCATGACGCTCGAGCACGCCCCGGACAACCGCCGCTCCTTCTTCACCTCCTGGACCCTGACCGGCACCCAGGGCGGCCAGATCCTTGCCGCCCTCGTCTTCATCCCGGTCCTGGCCCTGCCTGACGACATCAAGTACACGATCGGCTGGCGCATCCCGTTCTGGCTCAGCGCCGTGGTTGTGCTGGTCGCGTTCTTCATCCGCCGCACCCTGCACGAACCGCCGGCGTTCGAGGAGGCCCAGAAGACCAAGCAGATCTCCAAGCTCCCCGTCGCTGACCTCCTCAAGAGCCACTGGCGCGATGTCCTGCGTGTCATCGCCTGCGCCTTCATCGCCGCCGTGTCCACCGTCTTCGGCACCCTGGCCATCAGCTACGCCAAGAACGTCGCCGGCGTGGACGGCACCACCACCCTCTGGCTCGTCGTCGGCGCCAACTTCATGGCACTGGGCACCCAGCCGCTCTTCGGCATGCTCGCCGACAAGATCGGCCGGAAGCCCGTCTTCATCTACGGCGCACTGTCCAGCGCATCCCTGACGCCGGTCTTCCTGCTGAGCCTCGAATCCGGCAACGTCGCGCTGATGTTCCTTACGGCAATCGCGTTCTTCTCCTTCGGCTACGCTGCGGCCAACGCGGTCTGGCCCTCCTTCTACGCCGAGATGTTCAGCACCAACGTCCGCTTCTCCGGCCTCGCAATCGGCACCCAGCTGGGCTTCCTGATGGCCGGCTTCGCCCCGGCGATCGTGGCGGCCATGGGCGGCATCCAGCCCGGCGGCTGGGTCCAGATCTCCATCTTCACCGCAATCATCTGCCTCATCGCCACGGTCGCGGCGCTGACGGCCAAGGAAACGTTCCGGGTCCCCACCAAACAGCTCGGCCAGCAGTAGCCCCGCACCGGCAGCGGATTTCATCCGCACTTCCGCACAGCTTTTCCGCACGCACGACGGCGGCCCGTCCCTTTGGGGGCGGGGCGCCGTCGTTAAAGCGTTGAGCAGGTGAGCGGGCTATCCGGTTAGCGGGCGGCGCCCAGTACCGCGGCGAGATCGAACTTCACCGGTTCCTCCAGCTGGTCATAGGTGCAGGAGCGCGGATCACGGTCCGGACGCCAGCGCAGGAACTGGGCTGTGTGCCGGAACCTTTCGCCCTCCATATGGTCATACTTCACTTCCACCACGCGCTCGGGCCGCAGCGGGGTGAAGGACAGGTCCTTGCCGCCGCTCCACCGGCTTCCCTCGGCCTTCCGCGGAGTTCGCGCCCCCTCCTCCTGCCGGGCCCAGGCCCAGGGGTGGTCGTCAAAACCGGTGACCAGCTCCTGCAGCTCGGCAAACAGCTCCGCGCGCCGGGCCATCGGGAAGGCTCCCACCACGCCGACGTTCGCCAGCACCCCGGCGTCGTCGTAGAGCCCCAAGAGCAGCGAGCCGATCCGGTCCGGACCGGAGGTGTGCACGCGGTATCCGGCGAGCACGCAGTCCGCCGTCCGTTCGTGCTTGACCTTCACCATCGCGCGCTTGTCCGGCTGGTAGCTGCCCTCCAGCGTCTTGGCCACAATCCCGTCCAGTCCGGCGCCCTCGAACTGCCGGAACCAGCGCTGCGCCGTGTCCCGGTCGGAGGTCGCGGCTGTGAGGTGGACCGGCGCCGCGCTGGCTGCGAGTGCGCGCTCCAGCTGCCGGCGGCGCTCGGAGAAGGGTTTGCCCGTAAGATCCTCGTCGCCGAGGGCCAGCAGGTCGAACGCCACGAAGCGCGCCGGGGTCTGTTCCGCGAGCAGCTTCACCCGGCTGGCGGCCGGATGGATGCGCTGCTGGAGCGCGTCGAAGTCCAGCCGGTCCCCGGAGGCCGCCACCAGGATGATCTCGCCGTCCACCACGCAGCGTTCCGGCAGCTCCGACTTCAGCGCCTCGACAAGCTCGGGGAAATAGCGCGTCATCGGCTTGCCGTTCCGGCTGCCGATCTCCACCTCGTCGCCGTCACGGAAGATGATGGAGCGGAAACCGTCCCATTTCGGCTCAAAGAGCCAGCCCGTTCCGGCGTCCGGCGACGGCAGCGCGGGGAGTGCTTTGGCCAGCATGGGCGCAATGGGAGGCATCAACGGCAGGTGCATAGCGCCCATTCTTGCGCCGCGGACCCGGCACCGCCACCCCACGCCGTGGTTTCTCGCGAGGGGCTCCTCAACTGGGGGCTCCTCGACACGGCCCGGCCCCGGCGGTAAACATGGGTGATGGCTACCATCGGGTTCCACGCCTCGCATGAACAGATCAGCCCCCGCCGCCTCCTGCAGGACGTTCAACTGGCCGAGCAGGCAGGCTTCGATGCCGCCATGTGTTCGGACCATATTGAGCCGTGGTCCGCCCGGCAGGGCCACTCCGGGTTCGCCTGGTCCTGGCTCGGGGCCGCGCTGGCTACCACCGGTCTGCGCTTCGGGGTGGTGACGGCGCCCGGGCAGCGGTACCACCCGGCGATCATCGCGCACGCCTCAGCCACCCTGGCGGACATGTTTCCCGGCCGCTTCTGGATGGCCCCGGGCAGCGGCGAGTATATGAACGAGCACATCACCGGCCAGGCCTGGCCGCCGAAGGAAACGCGTCAGCGCCGGCTGGAGGAATGCGTAGACATCATCCGCCGGCTCCACGCCGGCGACGTGGTCACGCACCACGGCCTCGTCACGGTGGAGCAAGCCCGGATCTGGGACGTTCCGGAGATCAAACCGCCGATCATTGCCCCGGCGGTGAGCGTGGAAACAGCGCGCCGGGCAGCGGCCTGGGCCGACGGACTCGTCACCGTCAACCAGCCGCCGGGAAAGCTGAAGGACACGCTGGCGGCGTACCGGAACGCCGGTGGCCGCGGACCGGCTGCCCTCCAGGTCCACCTGTCCTGGGCGCCGACAGAGGCAGAGGCCGTCGCGATCGCCGAGGACCAGTGGCGCACCAACGTCTTTGCTCCGCCGATTCCTTGGGACCTGCCCTCTGCGGCCCATTTCGACGGTGTCAGCGCCGGTGTCCAGGAGGACCAGGTGCGGGCGGCCGTCAACGTCTCCGCCGATGCCGGGCGGCACGCCCAATGGCTGGCGTCCTATCTGGACCTCGGGTTCGATGCGCTGTACCTGCACTTTGTCGGTCAGGAGCAGACGCCGTTTATCGATGCCTTCGCCGAGCACGTCCTCCCCCAGCTCCGCCCGGCGGCGGGACCGGCTCCGTTCGGAACGGACGGTGCGCTGTGAGAATCGCCGAGACCTCGGACCTCTGGTGGAAGAACGCGGTGATTTACTGCCTGGATCCGGAGACGTTCTTCGACGGCGACGGCGACGGCACCGGAGATTTCGGCGGACTGATCCAGCGGGTGGACTATCTTGCCGCGCTCGGCATCACGTGCATCTGGCTCATGCCCTTCTACCCTTCCCCGGACCGCGACGACGGCTACGACGTCACCGACATGTACGGCGTGGATCCCCGGCTCGGAAGCCTGGGGGACCTGGTGGAATTCATCCGCACCGCCAACGACCGCGGCATCCGGGTGATCGCGGACTTTGTCATCAACCACACCTCCGACCGGCACCCGTGGTTCGTCCAGGCGCGCAAGTCCGTGGACAACCCCTACCGCGACTACTACGTCTGGCGGAAGGACACGCCGCCGGACACCTCGGACCAGGTGGTGTTTCCCGGCGAGGAAACGTCCATCTGGACCCAGGACAAGGCCACCGGTGAGTGGTATCTGCACATGTTCGCCAAACACCAGCCGGACCTGAACGTGATGAATGCCAAGGTGCGGGACGAGATTGCGAAGTCGATGGGATTCTGGCTGCAGCTGGGCCTGGACGGGTTCCGGCTGGACGCGGTGCCCTTCTTCCTGGAGCTGGTCGGCGAGCCCAAGGATGAAGCCGCGAAAATCGACCCGCACCAGTACCTGAGCGCCCTGCGCAGCTTCCTCAACCGCCGGCATGGCAGTGCCGTGTTGCTGGGCGAGGTCAACCTTCCATACAAAGAGCAGCTGAAGTACTTCGGCGGGCCGGCCGGCAACGAGCTGAACATGCAGTTTGATTTCCTCTCCATGCAGAACATGTACCTGTCACTGGCCCGGCAGGACGCCAGGCCGCTGGCCCGGACGCTCGGCAGCCGTCCGAAGATCAATCCCGACAACCAATGGGCCATGTTCGTCCGGAACCACGATGAACTCACCCTGGACAAGCTCAGCGATGCCGAACGCGAGGAGGTCTTCGCGGCCTTCGGCCCGGATCCCGATATGCAGATGTACGGCCGCGGACTGCGGCGGCGGCTGCCCACCATGCTCGGCGGCGACCCGGCCAGGATCCGCATGGTGTACTCCCTGATGTTCTCGCTGCCGGGCACCCCGGTGCTCTTCTACGGCGAAGAGATCGGGATGGGCGAAGACCTGCGCGCGAAGGGCCGCTCGGCCGTCCGCTCCCCCATGCAGTGGGACCACACCGAAAATGGCGGCTTCTCGACCGCCCCGCCGGGGGACCTCGTCGCCCAGCCCGTGGACGGACCGTTCGGGCCGGCGCGCATCAACGCCGCGGCCGCGAAACGGGATCCCGATTCGCTGTGGAACTTTATCGCGACGCTGATCCAGCGGTACCGGGAATGTCCCGAGCTCGGCTGGGGCAGGTTTGCCCTCATCAAGCAGGCCTCACCGGCGGTGTTGCTGCACCGCTGCACGTGGGACGGCTCTACGGTGGTGGTCGCCCACAATTTTGGCGCCGAACCGGCGTCTGTGACGGCCTCGGTGGTCCCGCCGGAGGGCGGGGAAGGCGGCCCGGGGGATCCGGACGGGAAGGGCGCGGCGGGGCGGTCCTTCGCCGGGGCAGTGCTCCGGGACCTGCTCGGCGGCGAGGACATCCCGCTCTTGGACGACGGCGCCTTCGAAGTCCCGCTGGACCGCTACGGGTACCGGTGGTTCCGGGTCGAGCGCCCGGGCGAACGCCAGCTCCCCTGAGGGCGGCCGCAGCCCTGATGGGGACCGGAATCAGCAGCGCCCCCGAAATCTAACCGGCCCCTTACCGTCCCGAAACGCGGACGCAACATTGGCGCAGGAGACTGGAAGTGCCGGCAAGAGCAGGCACCGACTCCAGTCCAGGAGGCCCCGCCATGTTGAAGGAAGCGAAAGCCCATGTAACCCGCGTCCGCGCGCTCGACCAGCTGCACCGCGGCGATGAGATCGAGGCCCGCCTGCGGGTGGGCCCGAACTACGATGACGTCGTGATCCGCCGCGGCAGCGTTCAGGAAACGGCCCCCGGAATCGGCGTCGTCTGGATCATGGACCGCCACACCGGCATGCGCAAGGCCATCAACGCCGACGAATGCAGCGTCTGGCGGGTCGCCTGAGGCGTCAGCCTCCCGCCACCGACTGGATGATGAGGACTTCCTGGCCCGGCGCCACGGCAGTCACCAGACCCTGCAGCCGCCGGATCTCATTCCCGTTGACGTATATATTCACGTAACGGCGAACACTTCCGGTTTCGTCCCGCAACCGCCGCGACAGCGCCGGATAGTCCCCGGTCACCGTATCCAGCACCCACTCCACCGTCACCGCCGCCTCGGCGGGCGCAGTCAGGATGGACTGCCCGCCGGCGAGCGGTTGGAGGACGCTGGGCAGGACCACGCTGATCGCCGAGTCTGCCTGCATGGCGTCGCCGCTGATCTCGCCGCTGTTCATGCGTTTTTACCCCTTCACGGCTGCGCCGGGAGCAGGGCAGTGGAGACCACGGCTGCCCGCACGCACAGCACGTCCGGCAGGTGCGAGGCGACCTCGGTAAAGTGTTCTCCTTCGTCAGCGCTGGCGTAGACACTGCCGCCGCGCGTCCCGAAGTAGACGCCCGCAGGCTCCGCGCCGTCGACGCTGGCAGCATCACGGAGCACGGCGTTGTACTCGGCTTCCGGCAGCCCGGCATCGAGCCGTTTCCAGCTGGCACCGGCGTCATCGGTCCGGTGCACCGCCAGCTTCCCGTCCGGCGGGATACGTTCGCCGTCAGCCTTCAGCGGGACCACCCAGGCGGTACCGGCCCGGCGCGGATGCGTCAGCATCACAAAACCGAAGTCCGCCGGCAGCCCTTCGGCGATCGACTCCCACGATTCGGCGTCGTCGTCGCTGCGGTACACGCCGTGATGGTTTTGCGCGTACAGGCGGCCGTCGACGGCGGCGTCGGCCGCGATCTTGTGAACGCACTGGCCGAATTCCGGGTTGGGATCGGGCATGAAGTACGCGGAAATTCCCTTGTTGCGCGGCTCCCAGGAGGCGCCGCCGTCGAGCGAGCGGTAGACCCCACCGGTGCTCATGGCGACGTGGACTTTCTCGCCCGTGGGGTCGACGACAATCGAGTGCGCCGCAGCGCCGCCATAGCCTGCGCCCCATTCGCTGCGGTGCGGATGGTCCCAGAGGCCGCGGTTGAGCTCAAAGTGCTCGCCGCCGTCGGTGGATTTCCAGACCGAGATCGGTTCGCAGCCCGCCCACACGACGCCCGGGCGGGAGTCGGCGTCGGGATAGATCTGCCAGATCCGTTCCAGGGCGGCGTCGGTGCCGTCGGGAAACGTGATGGCGCCGTTTTCGGGTTCAGTCCAGGTTCCGCCGAGATCATCTGAGTGGAAAACCGTGGGACCCCAGTGCTCGGAGCGGACCCCCACCAGGATCCGGGTCCTGTCATCGCGGGTATCGATGGCGATGCTGGGCACCTCACTCATCAGGAAATGCGGTCCGGACAGCGACCAGTCCTTCCGGTCCTGGCTGGTCGCCAGCCAAAGGCCTTTCTTGGTCCCGATCGCCAGGACGTAACTCTCTGCAGTAGCCATGGGGTCCATGCAACCATCCCCGCCGGAAGGCCGCAACGGTTTTCTCCCGGCGCCCGCCGGCACGCCCTGCCGCGCCGTTGGCATCTTTCAGTCGACGAACTCCGACTGCGTCTCGATGAAGTCCCAGTCCGCGGCCGTCAATACGGCCACGCCGGCGGACGGCTCAGCCGGACCGGGCCCGCCGGCATCCGCGATTCCCCGCTGCACGGCCTCGGGCAGTTCGATGGTCCGCAGGTTTTCCCGAAGCCATTCCTTGCTCGCCAAATCCAGATCCAACCACCACATGTAGATCTCCACGGCGGCCACCTCCTCCTGTGTCCTTCAACCGTAGGCCCCACCCCCGGGCTGTTCAAGGGAGGCCGCGGCAAACGGCGCCCGCACCGTCCCGGGCCGGCAAACGGGAAGTAAGCCCCTGTTCAGGGCCGCACCCCGGCGCCAGAATGAAGTATGCCTGACGACTCCGCCCACGGCCCGGCGCCTCTTGTAGTGGGTGTGGTTCCGGGACAGCATCCGGAAGTGCTGCAGACGGCGGCATCCCTCGCGAAGTCCCTCGCCGCGCCCTTGATCTGCGCCTACGTGGACGAGGCCAGCTACCTCGTGGAGTGGGATCCGGCGCGGTCCGCGCACCGCCTGTCCCTGCACCCGGACGCGGACGACGCCCGGATCCGGGCCACCGCCCAGGAGCTGCGTTCCGTTGTTGAGGCACTCTGCGTGCCCTTGGGAATCGACTGGACGCTGCGCACCCTGGCCGGGGATCCCGCCCGGGCGATCGGCAGGCTGGCCGCGGACACCAACGCAGCCATGATCGTGGTGGGGACCCCCGAACGCGGCATCGGCCACCGCATCTCCGCCGCGCTGAACGGCTCCGTGGCGGCGTGGCTCAGCCACCATCAGGAACGTCCGATCCTGATGGTTCCGGCCGCCGCTCCGGCAGGAAGAAAGTAAAGCGAAAGTACTTATTCGGAGCGCTGGTGTTACCCCACTACCGGCGAGTAAGCTCGATCTGTAGGCCGGAGGAACGGCCTACCCCAAAGCTGCTCCGGAGTGCGTATCCCCCAATAACGCACTCCGGAGCTCTTTGTTTTGCGCAACATTCCACATGTTGCGTCTGCCCGGGGCGCGGGCTTGAAACATACCCCTGGGGGGTATATGTTGAGGGCATGAGCGAGTCAGAAGTCCCCGGCACGGCGCGTCTGGACACTGTTCCCCTTGACGCCCCGCCCCATGAACACGGCTACACGTCCAACAAGGACGCCTACCTTCGCCGTCTCAAGCGGATCGAAGGGCAGGTCCGCGGCATCGCCCGGATGGTTGACGAGGACAAATACTGCATCGACATCCTCACCCAGGTCGCCGCCGTCACCAAGGCCCTTCATGCCGTGAGCCTCGGGCTCGTCGAAGAGCACATCGGCCACTGCGTTGTCGGCGCCGCCGCCGAACCGGATCCGGAGCTTCGGGCGGAGGCCATCGATGTCAAAGTCAAGGAGGCCACCGATGCCATCGGACGCCTGCTCCGCTAGTACCCGTACCACCCACCACACCACCGGGCCGGGGAACCACACCCGGCCCAGCGACAAGGAGCACCCCATGGCCCCCGTTTCCACCACCGTCAACGTTTCCGGCATGACCTGCGGCCACTGCGTGTCCTCTGTCAGCGAAGAACTTGAGGCGCTCTCCGGCGTCGAAAAGATCGACGTCGACCTCAACGCCGGCGGCATCTCCACCGTCACGATCACCTCCAGCGAAGCACTGTCCTCCTCCGAAATCGGCGAGGCAATCGCCGAAGCCGGCTACCTCGTGGTCGCCAGCGAAGCCTGAGTGACAACAGCGCCGGGCGGGCGCAGACACCGGAACGGCAGAAAACCAATCGAGCGGGAAAAAGAAGGGCGCCGTGAGCAGCGAGCAGTTGTTGGACCAGGCCGGGAGCCGTGTCATTGACCTCGATATCGAGGGCATGACGTGCGCCTCCTGCGTCAACCGGGTCGAGCGCAGGCTCGGAAAGCTCGACGGCGTCGAGGCCAGCGTCAACCTGCCCCTCGAGTCCGCCCGAGTCAGCGTCCCGGCGGACATCACCGACGACCAGATCACCGCCACTGTCGCGGCCGCGGGCTACAAGGCCACGGTCCGGTCCGCCAGGTACCCGGGCGCGCCGGTGGAGGACGCAGGACTCCCGGCCGGCACCGAATTTCCGGCCGGCACAGCCGCACCCTCTCTTCGCCCGCGGCTGGTTGTGGCAGCCGTACTCACCGTCCCGGTCTTCGCGATCTCGATGATCCCGGCATTCCAGTTCCCGAACTGGGGCTGGGTGGCCGCGATCCTGGCCCTGCCGGTGGTTGCCTGGGCGGCGTGGCCGTTCCACCGCGCCGCGGCCATCAACGCGCGGCATCTGGCCTCGACCATGGACACCCTGGTATCCATCGGCGTGATTGCCGCCTACTCGTTTTCGGTTGGGCAACTCCTTGCCGACCCGGGCATGACCGAACATCCCGCAGCGGAGGGCATGGGCTCCGGCGGCCTGTACTTCGAGGTCGCATCCGTGGTCACCACGTTCCTGCTGCTCGGCCGCTACCTCGAGGCCAACGCCAAACGGAAGGCGGGCGACGCCCTCAAGGCCCTCCTGGACCTGGGGGCAAAAGACGCTACTGTCCTGCGCGGCGGCACCGAGCACAAGATCCCGGCCGACCAGCTGGCCCTCGGAGACGTGATCGTGGTCCGCCCCGGCGAGAAGATCGCCGCCGACGGCGTCGTCATCGACGGTACCTCTGCGGTGGACGCCTCCCTCGTGACCGGCGAATCCGTGCCCGTGGAAGTCGGCCCGGACAGCCAGGTCACCGGGGCCACCATCAACACCTCAGGCCGTCTCCTGGTCCGCGCCACCCGCGTCGGGTCCGAGACCACCCTGGCCCAGATGGGCAGGCTCGTCTCCGCGGCGCAGACCGGAAAAGCACCCATCGCCCGGCTCGCCGACCGCATCAGCGCCGTCTTCGTACCGGTCGTCCTGGTCATCGCCGCCCTCACCTTCGGGGCCTGGCTCATTGCGGCCGCACCGGCCGTCAGCGCCGACGACGTCCGGGCCGCCTTCACCGCCGCCGTCGCCGTGCTGGTCATTGCCTGCCCTTGCGCCCTCGGGCTGGCCACCCCCGTCGGACTGTTGACCGGGACCGGGCGGGGCGCCCAGCTGGGGATCCTGATCAAGGGTCCGCAAGTCCTCGAGGACACCCGGACGGTGGACACGATCCTGCTGGACAAGACCGGGACCGTCACCACCGGCCGCCTTGCCGTGGACGGCGTCCAAAGTTTCGGGCCGCACAGCGAAGCCGAGGTCCTGCGACTGGCGGGGGCAGTGGAAAACGCCTCCGAGCACCCGATCGCCCGGGCCATCGCCGCTGCGGCGTTGGGCGCGGCGGCGGGGCGTGTGAACCACGACGGCGCCGGCCTCCCCGCCGTCACCGGCTTCCGCTCCGCAGCCGGCGGCGGCGTCGATGGCACGGTCGACGGCCGGCGCGTGGTCGCGGGGCGCACCGGCTGGCTGTTGGAGTCCGGCGTCGCTCCGGCCCCGGCTCAGCGCGAGGCGCTGGGTACCGCCGAAGACTCCGGCGCCACGGCCGTCTGGGTTGCCGTGGACGGTGAAATCGCCGGAATCATCAGCCTGCGGGACACCGTCAAGCCCGGTTCCGCGGCCGCAGTTGTCCGGCTCCGGGAGCTCGGGCTCCGGCCGATCCTGCTGACCGGCGACAACGCCGCTGTGGCTGCCCAGGTGGCGGCCGCCGTCGGGATCAGCCCGCGCGACGTCTTAGCCGGTGTGCTCCCGGCGGGCAAGGTTGAGGCCGTGCGGAAGCTGCAGGCGGCCGGCGGCACTGTGGCCATGGCAGGGGACGGCGTCAACGACGCCGCGGCGCTGGCGCAGGCGGACCTGGGCATCGCCATGGGCTCCGGCACCGACGTCGCCATCGAGGCAGCCGATCTGACGGTGATGGGCAACGACCTCGGACAGGTGGCGCAGGCGATCGAGCTTTCCCGCCGGACGCTCGGCACCATCAAGACGAACCTCTTCTGGGCGTTCTTCTACAACGCCGTGGGCATCCCGGTGGCAGCCCTGGGCCTGCTCAACCCGATGATCGCCGGCGCCGCCATGGCCGTCAGCTCCGTGCTGGTGGTGGCCAACTCCCTGCGGCTGCGCAGCTTCGGGAAGTAGTCCGGCCTGAGGCCGGGCGCCCCGCCTCAGGCCGCGCCATAGCGGATGGCTGCCCTGGCTTTGGCTTTGGCCGCTTCCTCCCCGCGGTCCTTTGCCGGGGCGTGGGTTACCAGGGAGTCGAGGAGGTGCTGCGTCGCATGGGCAATCTCATGCACGGCCCGGTTGAAGGCCTCCTCGTTGGCCTTGGACGGCTTGGTGCTGCCGCTGATCTTGCGCACGTATTGCAACGCGGCGGCCTCCACCTCTGCGGTGGTGGCGTGGGGTTCAAAATTGTGGAGGGTCCGGATATTTCGGCACATATCTCCATGCTAAGGGCGGTCTGCCCTTCAGGTCATGGCTGATGCTCGAAAGAACTGACGATGTCATTCCACCGCTGCAGCTCGACAATGGGCGCCAGGTTGTCTTCCCGGACGCCGCACCGGTCTGCCCCGAAGAAGCCCGGCACTTGAAGGATCACGGCCTGGCGGGGCTTTTGATCAGCGAATGAAATATTCGCTGCACAAGGTCCTTGACAGTCCCGATTGAGATTCCTTCGGCCCTGGGAACGAGGTGCCCGGGCCCGAACGGACAACCGACTACGGCACGGGCTCGCAGTCGTTTGCGTGGTCCAGCACTGCCGCGCCGGTGCCGGACGGGGCCCGGAGTTCGTCCAGCCGGACCAGCACCACCCCGCCGACAATCAGCAGGCCGCCCAGGAGCTGGATGGGTCCGGGCAGTTCGCCGAGCAGCAGCCACGCCCAGATGACGGCGAACAGCACCTCGGTGAGCGAGACAAAGGACGCGACTTTCGACCCGAGCGCCCGCGCGGCGACAATTCCGGACACGTACGCCACCACCGTGGCCAGGACCACGAGGCCGCCCAGCGCCACCCACCACGGGGTGACCCAGGGCCCCAGGCGGGTGTCGGCCGTGCTGAAGGCCATCGGCAGCAGCCCGGTTGCCGCGGCGAGCCACATGACGATTGCGCCCACCATGAGCCCGCCGGAGGCCAGCAGGATGGGCGGCAGGGTGTCGTTTTCCTTGGCCGTGATGAAGAAATAGATGGCCAGGCACACCGCGGCCGCGATCCCCCACAGCACCCCGATGAGGTCGACCTTGACGGCTCCAGTGAGGTCCAGGACCAGGATCAGCCCGCCGAGGGATAGGAGCGTGCCAAAAATGGTCAGTGGCCGCGGCCGTTTCCGGCTGGCGGCCCACAGCCAGAGGACGATCAGCACCGGCGCCAGGTACTCCAGCAGCAGGGCGACGCCGACCGAGAGCCGGGATACGGCGTTGAAATAGAACAACTGGCAGGCGGCGACGCCGATGAATCCGAACAGCAGCACTGTCAGCCAGTTGTCCCGGAGCTGGTGCCAACGTCCGCGCAAGGAGGGCATGGCGAAGACGGCCAGAATCAGGGCCGCACCGGTAAGCCGGGCCGTGACGGCCGCCCCGGGAGTCCAGCCCGTTTCCAGGAGCGCCTTGGCGAATGATCCGGAGAGCCCAAACACCGCGGACGAAAACAGTGCGACACCCAGGCCCGATGCCATGAACCCGGATGGTGCGGCGGCCCGCGTGGTGCTCTGCCTGGCGGCCTGCTTGCCTCCCCGTTTGCCGTCGAGTTTGCTTCCCTGCGGGGTGCCGCCCGGTTCGGAGGCAGACCGCTGGGCGGCAAGGTCTCGGACCGGGGTGGCGACGGGGCGCTGGGGGGCAGACACGGGCATTCTCCTGTCAGGAGTAAAGTAGGGTTATGCTCATGACATTACGCCCGGGCAAGGTAAGGAGTCAAGATGGTTTTTGCCCCTGACACGGAAGTTGCCCTGCGTTCTGTGGTCAACCTCATCAACACCGCGGCCAACGGCGAGGAACATTTGGCCACGGTCAGGGATCTGGACGCCTTCCTGGAGGCCGAGGGCTTCACCGGTTCCCGCACCCGGGACGGGGCGGAGCTGGCCAGCGTGC
This sequence comes from Arthrobacter sp. P1_D12, assembly GCF_056406175.1. Taxonomy (NCBI): domain Bacteria; kingdom Bacillati; phylum Actinomycetota; class Actinomycetes; order Micrococcales; family Micrococcaceae; genus Arthrobacter; species Arthrobacter sp. P1_D12. The sequence continues at coordinate 109,738 of NZ_JBFUAR010000013.1, read as the reverse complement.
GGCGGCTCCGCGGCGAGCTCGCCGAACTCTGGCAGGCCGAGGAGTCGGCGGCCGCGGAAACCGTGAACCGGCTGCTCCGGGAGGCCCGGGCGCTGCCCCAGCTGGTCAAGCACGAACCCTGGGACTGGCACCTGCACGCCACCACCCCGGAGGCGCCGCTGGCCGACCGGATAAGCACGGAGGCGGCCATGGCGATCGTGGACGTGATCCGCAGCAAGGAAATGGACCGCCTGCTGGTATGCGCCGCGGACGACTGCGACGCCGTCGTGCTGGACCTGAGCCGCAACCGTTCGAAGCGCTACTGCGACACGGGAAACTGCGCCAACCGCGCGCACGTGGCCGCGTACCGGGCCCGCAAAGCCGCGTCCTGACTCCGAAGGTGCCGGCGGGAGGGCCCGCGGTGTCGAGCCCCACTGTCAGGCCGGCCTGTCGGGCCTCACCGTGAGGCCACGCTGCTAGACTTGCGGGCCGCCGTCCCGGGAATCGCCGGGTCCGGACTCGGGACGGGGCTGCGCTGACGGGCCGCCATGGCCGGAGGGCGTGCGCTTGGAACTGAGGTTGACGCCGGAACCCTTCCCCAGGTCAGCGGGATTCTCCTTGTGGCTCATGGCCAGCATGGCGGCCACCACCAGGATCACAATAAACGCGATGCCGGCGCCGATGAGCGCCAGATCGAACCGGGGCGAGCGGGCGCTGCCGCCCGAGGCGAAGATCAGGACGCCGAAGAAAACCACCACGGCCCAGAACGCGGAGAACATGAGCGGTCCCTTGACCGAGGTCCGCAGGCTGCGGGGCGCTCCGGGTTTCTGCTGTGCCAAGGTGTTTTCCTCCTGCAGCCCGCGCAAATAGCGTGGCTGTCTTGTTACCGCCATTGTTCTACGCCGGGTAGAACCTGTCGGTACTAGTTTACGGCCTCCGCGGAATCACCCGGAGCATCATGGCGCAGGGTCAGTCCGGACAGCATCCACAGGACGCCACTGATGATAGCCCCGCCGCCGGCAACGCCGAGGAGGGCGTGCGGGCCGAGGCCGATGAAGAACGGCAGCGAGATCGCAGTGCCCAGTCCGATCACGCCGGAGGCGATCCAGTCACGGGCCAGCACGGACCGGCCGCGGCCACGAATGCCCGCGAACAGCTCCGCGGCGCCGGCCACGCCCAGGCCCAGGGCCGCGATGGTTCCGAAGACGAGCGGGGCAGGGATCAGGGCCACGGCCGCGCCGGCTCCGGCCAGGGCTGCCCCGCCGGCGGAGAGGACCCTGCCAGCGCCTTCCCGCGGGGGGAATCCGGTCTTGGGCACGGTCCAGATCATCACCACACCGGTGGCCAGCAGGTAGAGGCCGCCGGCCCAGCCCATGCCCGATTCGGGCGGCGCCGCCCAGAACACGGTGACCGCGCCAAACACGAGCGCGACGGCCGCCCTGACAAGCACGGGCTTGAAGAGGTCGGCCGCGGCGCGGATGGCAGGGGTCGCGTCAGGCGCTGCGGGAAGAGTCACCCGTCCAGTTTAGTGCGAAGCCGCCGCTTCGCACGTCTGCCGGCGGCGCCTGCCCGCACTCACCGCGCGCCGAGCACCATCCACCGGTCCGTCCGGGCCCGGAGGCCCAGCGTCAGCGCCCGCGCCGCCATGTACCCGAGTGAGAACGCGGCCCACAGCCAGAGCAATCCCGCGCCGGCACCGGCGCCGGAATACAGCACGGCAAGAAGCAGCGGCAGGTAGGCAGCGAGGTTAACGACGCCGGCGATCGCCAGGTAGTGGGCGTCGCCCGCGCCGATGAGGACGCCGTCAAGGACGAAGACGTACCCGGCCAGCGGCTGCCCGGCGGCGAGCACCCACAGGGCGAGGGTCAGTGCCGCCCGGACTTCGGCGTCGGGCGTGAAGACGGCGCCCGCCCACGGTGCCGCGGCTGCCAGAAGGATTCCGGTCAGGACGCCGAAGCCGACCCCCCACCGGGTCATGGTGCGCGTCAGCGCGCGGGCCGCCACCGGCCGGGCCGCGCCTAGTTCCTTGCCGATCAAGGCCTGGGCCGCGATCGCGAGGGCGTCGAGGGCGAAAGCGAAGAACGTGAAGAGGGTCATGGCCAGCTGATGCGCGGCGAGATTGACCGGCCCCTGGGCGGTGACCACCACCACCGTGGCGAGAATCGCGATCCGCAGGCTGAGCGTGCGCAGCATCAGCCAGGAACCCACCCCGGTCAGGGCCCGGATGCCACGCCAGTCCGGCCGCAGGGACACACCGTTGTTGCGGGCATTGCGCCGGACGATCAGCACATAGACGGCCGCCATGGCCCACTGCGCGATGCTCGTGCCAACAGCCGAGCCGGTCACGGACCAGCCCAACCCGTAGACGAGGACCAGGTTCAGCGCGATGTTCAGCGTGAAACCCGCGGCGGCGACGATCAGCGGGGTCCGGGTGTCCTGGAGTCCGCGCAGCACCCCCGTGCCCGCGAATATGAGCAGCATCGCCACGAGGCCGGGCATGGACCCGCGCAGGTAGTCCACGGCAAACGCATGCACCTCGCCGTCGGCGCCCATCAGGTTCAGGAGCGGCCCCGCGGCCAGGAACCCGGCGACCGCAAGGACGAGTCCGAGCAGCAGCGCCAACCAGATGCCGTCGCGCCCGGCGGCGAGGGCTTTGGCCAGCTGGCCGTTGCCGATGGCCCGCGCCACCGCCGGGGTGGTGGAGTACGCGAGGAACACCATCAGTCCGACTGCCGTGTGCAGGACCGCCGATGCCAGCCCGACGCCGGCCAGTTCGGCTACGCCGAGATGGCCCACAATGGCCGAATCCGCGAGCAGGAACAGCGGCTCGGCGATCAGGGCGCCGAAGGCCGGCACTGCCAGGCGCAGGATTTCCCGGCGCTGCCCGGTAGTCGGCGGCGGGGCGGTGGACAGCGGCGGGGAAGGTTGCACGCGTTAACCCTAGCCGGGCCACTGAATCGACCCCGCGCGTCATTTAGTTGACATTTCAACTAAATATCCGGAAGACTGGATCTTGAACGCAACCGAAGCCGCGGCGGCTGAGAGCCGCGACGCCCCCTACTTACGAAACGGTATCTCCCATGAACCAGCCCGCCCTGACCACCTCCGCCCGAACCATCCTGCGCGTCATCGCCGGCTTCCTTTTCGCCGCCCACGGCTGGCAGAAGTTCAACGAATTCACGATTGCAGGCACCCAGGCCGCCTTCACCCAGATGGGCGTTCCGGCAGCCCAGGCGGTGGCTCCCGTCGTCGCGACCCTCGAGCTCGTCGGCGGTGTCGCGCTGATTCTGGGCGTGCTCACCCGCGTGTTTGCGGTCCTCCTCGCACTGGACATGCTCGGCGCCCTGTTCATGGTCCACGCCTCCGCCGGCGTCTTCGTCGCAACCGGCGGCTATGAACTCGTCCTGATTCTGGCGGCCGCCGCCGCAGCCGTGGCCCTCGTCGGTGCGGGCAGTTGGGGGGGCCGCCCGCCGTCGTGTGTCTCCAGGGTCATGGCGTGGTTATGGCGCGGCGGACAGCGATTGTGTCGCCGGCCGGCGGCGCCTGCCGGGCCAATCAGTAAACTCACATTATGAGCGAGAATGCGCCCAATTCCGTGACCCTGCGCTTCCTGGCGGCCCCCACCGATGTCGGCCACAGCGGCTCGGTCGACGCCGGCACCGTGCTCGAGTGGGTGGACAAGGCGGCCTATGCCGCCGCCGTCGGCTGGGCAAAGTCCTACTGCGTGACGGCCTACGTGGGGAACATCCACTTCGCGGACCCGGTCAACAGCGGCGACATGGTGGAGGTCGAGGCCACGATCGTGTACACCGGGCGGTCCTCGATGCATATCCGCACCGTGGTGTCCTCGGGCGATCCGAAGGGCGGCCCCGCCACCATGCGCAGCCAGTGCATCGTGATCTTCGTGGCCGTGGGCGCGGACGGCAAGCCCATACCGGTGCCGCAGTTCGTCCCTGAGACGCCGGATGAAATCGAACAGCGGCACCACGCGCTGGCCCGGATCAAGGTCCGCGAGGACATCGTGGAGGCCATGAGCGGACAGGAATATACCGACGCCGGCACGGCCGAGAGCGTGGTGCTGCGGTTCATGGCCGCGCCCACGGACGTGAACTGGGGCGGCAAGGTGCACGGCGGCATCGTCATGAAGTGGATCGACGAGGCTGCGTACGTCTGCGCCTCCCGGTACTGCGGCAAGGACACCGTGGCCGTATTCTCCGGCGGTGTGCGGTTCTACCGGCCGCTGCTGATCGGCCACGTCGTAGAGGTGGAGGCCCGTCTGGTCTACACCGGCACCAAGGGCATGCACATCGCCGTCCACGTCCGCTCCGGAGACCCCAAGGGGCGCGAGCTGAACCTGACCACGTACTGCCTGACGGTCATGGTCGCCCGCGACGAGACCGGCACCTCGGTCCCCATTCCGCAATGGGTGCCGGTGTCAGCGGAAGATATCCGGCTCCACGCCCATGCCCGCGAACTGCTGGAAATCCGCGGCCGGGCCCCGGGGAACCGGCTGCCCAACCACCTGCTCGCGGCCGGCGACCGCTAGGGACGGGCGGGGCTAGAAGCCGCCGCCACCGCCGGCGTCGGCGGCCATGTTGGCAAACCGCGAGTAGTGTCCCTGGAAGGCCACCACAATGTCTTTTGTGGGGCCGTTACGGTGCTTGGCGATCAGGATGTCCGCCTCGCCGGCGCGCGGGGACTCCTTGTCATAGACGTCTTCGCGGTGCAGCAGGATCACCATGTCGGCATCCTGCTCGATGGAGCCGGATTCGCGCAGGTCCGAGACCATGGGGCGTTTGTCCTGGCGCTGCTCGGAGCCACGGTTCAGCTGCGACAGCGCGATCACCGGCACCTGGAGTTCCTTGGCCAGGAGCTTCAGGGCACGGGAGAACTCGGAGACTTCCTGCTGGCGGGATTCCACTTTCTTGCCCGAGCTCATGAGCTGCAGGTAGTCCAGGATCACCAGTTTGAGGTCATGCTGCTGCTTCAGGCGCCGGCACTTGGCCCGGATCTCCATCAGCGACATGTTGGGGCTGTCATCGATGAACAGCGGCGCATCGTTCATCCGGCCCATGGTGGTGGCAATCTTGGACCACTGCTCGTCCTTGATGGTGCCCTTGCGGAGGTCCTGGAGGCCGATCGTGGCCTCGGCGGACAGCAGGCGCATGGCGATCTCGTTGCGGCCCATTTCGAGGGAAAACATGACGGTCGCGAGGTTGTTCTTGATGGCGGCCGAGCGGGCGAAGTCCAGCGCGAACGTGGACTTGCCGACGGCCGGGCGGGCGGCGATGACGATCATCTGGCCGGGATGCAGGCCGTGGGTGAGTTCATCGAGCTCGTAGAAGCCGGTGGGGACACCCACCATGCCCTCGCCGCGGTGGCCGGAGGCCTCGATCTCGTCCACGGTTGATTCCATGACGTCCTTGAGGACCACATAGTCCTCGGCGGTCCGGCGTTCGGCGACGGCGTAGACCTCGGCCTGGGCCTGGTTGACCAGGTCTTCGACCTCGCCGTCCTGTCCGTAGCCGAGCTGGACGATCTTGGTGCCGGCGTTGACCAGGCGGCGCAGCACCGCGCGTTCGCCCACGATTTCAGCGTAGTAACCGGCGTTGGCGGCCGTGGGGACGGTCTGGATGAGTTCGTGCAGGTAGGCGGGTCCGCCGATCCTGTTGATTTCGCCGCGCTTGGTCAGCTCGTCCGAGACGGTGACGGCGTCCGCGGGCTCGCCGCGGCCATAGAGGTCGATGATGGCCTCGTAGATGGTTTCGTGCGCCGGACGGTAGAAGTCCTGGCCACGCAGGATCTCGACGACGTCGGCGATGGCGTCCTTGGACAGCATCATGCCGCCCAGGACTGACTGCTCCGCGGGGATGTCCTGCGGAGGCTTGCGACTGCCCTCGGCTCCCCGCGTACCCTCGACTGAGTCCAGATGCGTAACTGACAAAACTGCCGTCCTTCATTGTGTGCCGTGGCGGATGTCCGTTCGCCGCGGCGCGTAAGCACTGCGCCTTATGCCCAATGCCCTCGTACCCAGTGCCTTAAGGCCAAGCGCCCTATCCCGGCGGGTCAACGCCCAGCCGCTGCGGTGCTCACCGGCCGTGATGCCGAACTGCCGTAATTGCGGAGCTGTGATGCGTACCTGCTGTGATTCCGAACTGCTGTGATGCCGAACTGCTGTGATTCCGAACCGCCGCGATTCCGAACTGCTGTCATGCGGGCGGCAAAACCCGGCACATGCCGGCCGCTCTATTCTTACCAGTCAGCTCCGACAGTTCGCGCCGGCCCAGCGACCGCCGTTATCCACAGTGCCGGTGCGGCCGCAGGGCACCGGATCCCGGAGCCGGTGTCCTGGCGGGCACCATCCGGCGACCGCAGGTTTTTCCGCTTCCCACGCCCGATATCCTGCTACGTTATCCGCCGCCGGGGCAGGCACCAACCCGGCCGCCCGGCTGCCCTGTGGATAACCTGTGCACTAGTGCCTGATGCTTGTGCACAGTCTGTGGGTAGAGCTGTGGATAGAAAAAAAGTTAAGCCTGTAATCCGTGCTTGACCTGCGGAAATGTTGCATTCATCTTGTGGACACAAAACAATTTCCGCCAAGCTTCATCCACAGCCTGCACCTTGGGGCTGGGGATACGATGCGGCGCAGGAGGCCACATTTGCCGCCCGATACGCGCATTTTGTGACCGGATTCATTCCCGCCGAGCCGAATTGACGCCAGCAGCGGCGCACTGTACGCGAGGTGCGGAACATGCTGTGGATAACCGCAATCTGGCATAAGCTCTAATCATGGGCGATGTACTGATAGTCATGTTGCCTGCCCTCATCCTCGCGACGGTGCTCTGGGCGGCGGTCACGGCGTTGAAGCCGCGGAACCACGGGATCTCAGAGGCCGAGCGCTACCAGCAGGAACTGGCGCTCAAGTCCCAGGCCCACTACGCGGCGCAGGTCCGGGCTGCCGAGGCCTCCCGCGCCCGGATTGAAGCGACCACGCGCCCCAGCCAGAACTCCCAGCAGCAGTCGCAGCAGGCCGACCACGCCCGCTCCGCCCTGTTGGGCCGGGACAGCTCCGGCCACCAGGATGCGTTGTCCGCCATTGGACACCTGAACCCACAGCTCCTCTTGCAGCTCCAGTCACTGGCCCACGACGGACACAAGACGAAGGCCGTCCGGCTGCTGCGGCAATCGACCCGCTCGGACCTGAAGACCGCAAAGAATTACGTAGATCGGCTCTAGCACATGGACTCCCTGCTCATTCCCGTACTGATCCTGGTGCTCGTGGCCGCCGCCGTACTGCTGGCGGTACGGGCGTGGAGCCGCCGCGGCGAACGCACCAGGCCGGCACCAGCGCCGCAGCCGGACCCCAACTCCGCGGAGCTGGCCCGGACGGCGGCCGCCAGGCTCACCGAGGAGCAGCACCGGCAGCTCTACGCGCTGATCGCGCAGGGGCAGGCCATGGCCGCCATCAAGGTCTACCTCGAGGCCACAGGCGAGGGCCTCCGGGCGTCCCGCGACGCCGTCGCGGCGCTGGCAGCCCMCCCCCAGCCCTTCCGCGCCCCTGAGCCGGCGCCGGCGGCCGTTCCGGACGACGACGACGTGCCGCAGCGGTTCTCGTACCGCTACCGCGCGATCGCCAGCAAGGGCGATGTCACCCGCGAGGTGAGCAGCAACATGCTCAATGATGAGATTTACGGGAGGATCCGCACCCTGGCCAAGAGCGGCGACACCGAGGCCGCAGCGACCGCCCTGACCCGCCACTCGGATATCTCCATGAAACAGGCCCGGGAATTCATCGCACTGCTCGGCGACTGAACCCCGCGGGGCCCACGCCCGCTCCGGGGCCACCCGCACGGCCGGCGACCCGGCAGGGCTAGAAGTCGAACAAGTCCCCCAGCCAGCCTTCCTTCTTCTTCGGACGGCGGCGGTCATCGTAACGCGGCTGCTCATACCTCGACTGGTCGGGCCGCGGACGGTCGCGGCGGTCATCGTACCGGCGCTCGTCATAGCGGCGGTCATCCGGACGCCGGTCGTCCCGGCGCGGGTCGAGGTTGTACAGCGGCGGCGGAATATGGCCACCCGCCGCAGGTGAAAACTCAGCAGGTGAAAACTCAGCAGGTGGGATCGCTGCCGGCGGCACTGGTGCGGCGGGGACGCCGGCTTTCGGGCCCAACGACTCCGCCGCACGGTCGATGATCTTGTCCAGCTCTCCCCGGTCCAGCCACACCCCGCGGCATTGGGGGCAATAGTCGATCTCCACGCCGCTGCGTTCACTCATGATCAGGTCAATAGAATCCACGGGACACTTCATGTCCCGGACAACGAGCGGGCGGCCGAAAAGGTTCGGACGGCGCTGCGGGCCCGGAAGCCCGGCGCCGGGCAGACCTACCGCTGGGCAGCGATCCCGGCCAGCAGCTGCTCAAACGGCAGGGACTCCAGCGCGGCCGGCTTCTGCTGCGGCCCTGAGTCCTGCAGCAGGGCGACAAACTCCCCCGCCGCCCGGTCCACACGCACCGACAGCGGCGAGCCGCCGTCGTCGTTGTTTCCCCAGTCCTGCGGCCCCGCGAAAACCGCGGTGGCGGCGATCCGGGTGCGCAGGTAAGTGAACAGCGGCCGCATCGCGAAGTCCAGCACCATCTGGTGCCGGTCCGTGCCGGCGGTGGCCCCGATCAGCACGGCCTTGCCTTCGAGCGACTTGGGATCGAGCACGTCGATGAAGGACTTGAAAAGCCCGCTGTAGGACGCGCTGAAAACGGGGCTGACGGCGATCAGGCCATCAGCGGCCTCGACGCGGGCGATCACTTCGGCGAGCCGCGGAGCCGCGTACCCGGTGACAAAGTTGTTGGCGATGTCCACGGCGAGGTCCCGCAACTCCAAGACCTCGATGTCCACGGCGTAGCCGGCCGCGGCTAGCTGCCGCTCGGCCGAGGCCGCCAGCTGGTCCGCGAGCAGGCGGCTTGAGGAGGGGACGCCGAGTCCGGCGGAGATAACGGTGATACGGCGGGTTTCCACGGAGTGCTCCTAAGTTGAATCCTGGTCAGCAACGCGACTACATGCGTTTGCATCTATCTTTAGAAGCGGCGGGCAAGGGGATTTATTCCCGGGCGCCCTCCCCGCCTGACAGGAATCCCGCGCTCTGCAAGGCTGCCCTCATGGCTGAAAACAAAACGCAGGCAACGGGCGCGTCGGTTCAGGAGTTCCTGGCCGCCGTCGAGCATCCGGTCCGGCGCGCCGACGGGTTCCGCATGCTGGCGCTGATGTCCGAAATAACGGGCGAACCGGCGCAAATGTGGGGTCCGACGATTGTGGGCTTCGGCCGCTACCACTACAAGTACGCGAGCGGCAGGGAGGGCGATGCCGCGGCGGTCGGCTTCTCCCCCAGGAAATCCAGCCTGTCGCTCTACGGCCTGACATATGGGCCGGAGGCTGCCGAACTCCTCGGCAGGCTGGGCAGGCACAAGCTCGGCGCCGGCTGCCTGTACGTCAACAAGCTCGACGACGTCGACGAGGCCGTGCTCACCCAACTGGTCCGGCTCGGCTACCGGCATGTCACCACGGCGCTGCACCACGCCTAAGGGGATCCGCCCCGCCAAAGCAACGCGGGGTCGCTTCCGGCCCATGACGCCATCCAAAATGGACCGCAAGTGACCTCGTGTTGGGGTTAAAGCGGAAGGCCCCCSCCTTCGGTCCTCAGAGAGGTCCGGAGGCGGGGGCCTTCCAGCAGTTCAGGACTGCAGCCGGTGAGGGCTACTTGTCTGCGACTACGTCGAGTTCGATCACAGCGGAAACGTCGTCGTGCAGACGGACGTTTGCCTGGTAGGAACCGGTCGACTTGATGTGTGCCGGCAGTTCAACCTTGCGCTTGTCGATGCGGCCCAGGCCTGCGGCCTCAACAGCGTCGGCCACGTCGCCCTGCTTGACGGTGCCGAACAGACGTCCGGTTGCGCCAGCCTTGACGACCAGCTTGACCGGCTTGGCGGAGAGTGCAGCAGCCTGCTTCTGAGCGTCTTCCAGGGAAGCGTGCTCGCGGGCAACGCGGGCAGCCTTGATGGACTCAACCTGCTTCTCGCCACCCTTGGACCAGGTCAGGGCGAAGTTGCGGGGCAGCAGGTAGTTACGTGCGTAACCGTCCTTGACCTCGACAACGTCGCCAGCAGCACCGAGACCGGTTACTTCGTGGGTCAGAATGAGCTTTGCCATTTTAGTTAATCCCTTCCTTAGCCGCGGCCAGCGCCGGAGTAAGGCAGCAGAGCAACTTCGCGGGCGTTCTTGATTGCCTGGGCGATCTTGCGCTGTTCCTGCACCGTGACGCCAGTGACGCGACGGGCGCGGATCTTTCCGCGGTCGGAGATGAACTTGCGCAGCAATGCTACGTCCTTGTAGTCGATGACAGTGATGTCAGCGGCCTTCAAGGGGTTGGACTTTGGTTTGGGCTTACGGAGTTCAGCCTTAGCCATCGTGGAGCTCCTATTCGATGGAGCCCGTGGATATTGATCCACGGGATGGTGGTGATCCGGCGCAGTCTGCACCAGGCCGCCTTGCGGCGGCCAGTCGGCTTTCGTTGCCGGACCTTAGATGTTGTTTAGAAGGGAGGTTCGGAATCCGGGCCGTTGCCCCAGCCGCCGCCCGCATTGCTGACCCCGGGCGTGGCCCACGGGTCTTCCTGCGCGGCGGGCTGGTTGCCGCCCCATGTCCCACCGGTGTTGCCGCCCTGGTTTGCACCCTGGCCGCCACCGAATCCACCGCCGCTGTTGCCGCCGCCGAAGCCACCCTGACCACCCTGACCGCCGGAGCGCTGGGTGCGGTTGACCTTGGCGTTGGCGTAGCGCAGGCTCGGGCCGATTTCGTCGACCTCGAGCTCGATAACGGTGCGCTTCTCGCCTTCTTTTGTTTCGTAGGAACGGCTCTTCAAGCGGCCGGAGACGATAACGCGCATGCCCTTGGTCAGGGACTCGGCGACGTTTTCGGCTGCTTCGCGCCAGACCGACGCGCGGAGGAACAGGGTTTCCCCGTCCTTCCACTCATTGGACTGCCGGTCGAAGGTGCGGGGAGTAGAAGCGATGGTGAAATTCGCTACGGCCGAACCGGACGGTGTGAACCTGAGTTCGGGGTCATTGGTGAGGTTACCGATAACCGTGATAGTGGTTTCGCCTGCCATCTACTGCCTCCTTGTGCGTTCCTGCGGGGATAAAGATTGAAGGTTGGCTGCTGAATTACTCAGCAACAACTTTCTGCTCTTCGGGGCGGGTGATCTTGGTGCGCATGATGGTCTCGTTGAGACTCAGCTGGCGGTCAAGTTCCTTGGCGGTAGCCGGCTCGGCGGTGAAGTTCACCACGGCGTAGATACCTTCGGACTTCTTCTGGATTTCGTAAGCCAGGCGACGACGGCCCCAGATGTCAACCTTTTCGATGGTTCCACCATCGTTGGTGATGACGTTCAGGAACTTCTGAAGCGACGGCTCAACGGCACGCTCTTCGACCTCGGGGTCGATGATTACCATCAATTCGTAAGGACGCATATGTGAACCCACCTCCTTTGGGCTAAGCGGTTACGGCATTTCCGTAACAGGAGGTTCATTTGCGGTGTCATGCAATGCCCAGCCGCCGGAACGGAGGCAGGGCGCAGCACAGACTTCAATAGCTTAGTGCATGCGGGCCGGAATCCGCGATTCCGTGCCTCCACCGTACGGCCCCGCGACCTGGCCGGGAATAGCGTCTGCGGCCATGTGGATAACCGCCACACGACCAGCGGTCAGTCGGGGGGCGCAACGGCTGTGCCATGATCTGAAAATGCACACCAACCCCTCGTCAGCCGTGCCGCCACCGCTCCGCCGCAGCCGTCTCCGCTTCGCCGCCATGGTGCTGTTGGGGCTACTCGCCGCCGGGGCGGCCGGAATGTCAGGGCACTGGGTGCAGGCTCCCACGATTGGCTGGTGCGCCGCCGCCTTGACCTACGTCGTCTGGGTCTGGCTGGTTATCGGCCGCCTCGACCCTGCGGACACCCGGTTGCACGCCACAACGGAAGACCCGGCCCGGAGCACGACGGACCTGCTTATCCTGGCCGCCAACGCCGCCAGCCTGGCGGCTGCGGGAGCGGTCATCGTGGATTCGCACAACAACACTGACACCCTCTCCAGGATTGCCGGCGGGCTGCTCGCGGTAGTCTCGGTGGCGCTGTCCTGGACCCTGGTCCAGACGCTGTTCACACTGCGGTACGCGGAGCTGTACTACGGCACGGGCACGAGGGCAGGCTCCCGGGTGGGCGGCATCGACTTCAACCAGAGCCGGCCGCCGCAGTACACCGATTTCGCCTACTTAGCCACGAGTCTGGGCATGACGTACCAGGTATCGGACACCGCGCTGCAGAACCATGGCATCCGGGCCGAGGCCCTCAAGCACAGCCTGCTCTCCTACCTCTTTGGGACCATCATTCTGGCAACCACCATCAACCTCGTAGTCGGCGTCGCCGCGTAGTGCCCGGGAGGCGGCCGAACGGTCCGCAAAGTCGGGGCCATATGGACAATTCTGCGGTCTGACCCAAGTATTTCGGGGTTCGACTACTCGTGTTTAGCTCACCCTGTACTCGATTATCCGAACCCGCTAGTGCTCCCGAAGAAGCCAAGCTACATTGGCATCAGCACAGCCATTTGGTCAGGGCTTACGCTCCATTCCGGAGTTACCCCGGACCTTTGTTTTGCAGAAAGCGTTGGTGTGCGCAGGATGAATATATCGGTTTGGGTCCCTATTCTCTTTTCCAAAAGAAGCGGAAACCTCGACTGATTGGTCTCTTGGGGATGGAATCGGGGCACCAATGGTTTTGTTTGGCCGGGAAAAAGAAATCGCCCGTGTCCTGGCACTGATCCGGAGCCCCCGGGAATCCGCCCTGGCGGTCACGGGGGGCCACGGAAGCGGCAAGTCGTCGCTGCTGGCCGAGATTCCGAATGTGCACGAGTACAAGACGGTGCTCCTGCGCGCCAATCCGTCAGAGTCGACGTGGCTCTTTTCCGGTCTGACAGCCCTGCTCAACGGAATCGACGATCCCGCGCTGGCGGCCCTCACCGACTATGTGGCCACCTCACCGCGCGGAAACCTCGACGCCACAGACCTTTCAACGATGCTCCTCTCCGCTCTCCGGCAATGGTCCGCAGACCGGACTGTCGTGGTTATTGACGACGCCGAGCAACTGGATTCTGCCAGCCAGATCGTTCTCGGATTCCTGGCCCGGCGCCTCGCAGGCACAGGGGTGGTGCTCATTGCCAGCATGCGCGGCGAATCGCCGGAAAGTCCGTTTGCCCGGATGGCCACACTTCCCTTGGAGAATCTGAGCCTCAGCAACACTGTCAGAATGCTCGAAGCCACGACGCCGGGACAGGTCAGCGAGGCAATGATCCACGCTGTTGCCGCGGCCACCCACGGCAATCCGTTGGCCTCGATCGAGCTCTACGAAGAGCTGACCCGGCGCCAAGTGCAGGGCAAATACGCTCTCCCCATCCCCTTGCACTGGAATGGAAGCTTCGAGCCTGATCTTGCCGCATCGATTTCGGGGCTTTCACCATGTGCGCGACGGGCACTTGATCTCCTTTCTCTTTCTTACCGGAGCAGCGCCGATCTTCTGGAAAAAATACCCGGGGACCTGTGGGCGGGTGTGGATGAAATTGTCTCCGCCGGGATTGCTGTCCGCACCGGTTCGTACCTCAGAATTCAGAATCAAATGCTGCGCGATCATATATTCTCGGCTATGCAACCGGCGGAAAGAACAGCGCATCACCACGCCTTGGCATCGGCTGCCGAAACTGCGGATCGCCAGGCGTGGCCGTGGCATCTGAGCTACACGCCGGCCATGCGCCGCGACACGTCGTTCAGCCTGCTCCGCCATGCCGTGGAGCTGGTGCGGGCGGATGAGACGCAATCCGCGGTCGAATATATCGAGCGGGCCCTCGCCATCAATCCCTGGGAGGCAGAGACGGCTGCCAGGTTGGGCACGGTCGCGGAGGTGCTGTTCAGCAGGGGCGAATTCGTCCACGCGAAACGCTACGTGGACTGGGCGCAACGGATCACGAAGGACCGGGCCCTGACGCTGCGACTCACCGGGCTCGATTTCCAGATGGAGCTGATGAAGGGCAATTCCGTGAGGCCGAGCATGATGATCCGGCTAATCAAGGAATTCGGCCACCATGATCCGGGGCTCTCTGCCTGCCTCCTGTCTATCGGAGCCCTTCACATGGCCGAACGCTGGCAGGTCGAGGACGCCGAGCAACTGTTGGAGCATGCGGAGCAGTTCCTGGGTGAGGCATCCGGCGAAGCCGTGGCCGTGAACCAGCGCGCCCGGCTTCTGGCCGATGCCGTCAAAGGCAGTCTTGAACGGATCTCCCGGGCAGCCGACGGCGGCGCCAACAGTTCCACCGCGTCGCTGCTGCTCAAAGGACGCGCCCTGACGTATGCCGAGAACTACGAAGGAGCCCGCGATCTCTTTTCCCTCGTCCGGAACTTGAGCGCCGCCAGCGACGCGAACTGGAGTGAGACGGCGCGGTACTTCGCGGCCGACAACGAAATCCGCGCCGGAAACTTCCGTTCCGCCATCGCACTGATAGACGAAATTGCCAGTTCCTCAACAAGCCAGCAGTATCACCGGGGGCTGCGCAACAATTTCTTCCTCTGGCGGGCCCATTCTGTCGGCGACACCGTTGAGGCCCAAGCTTGCCTCGCTGAGGCCCAAAAGTGTGTCAGCGCCGACGCGCCTCCGCGGTCGGTCGCGCAATTGTTCGCGTGGCAGGGGCATTTTGCGCTGATGCGGGGCGATCTTGAGGAGGCCGGCGCCCTGCTGTCCAGGGCTGCGGAGATTGGCATGGACTTCAGCAACCCCGCCCTTCTGCGCTGCGAGTCGGACCTGGTGGAAGTGCTCGTCAGGTCGGGTCACCGGCGCGAGGCGGCCCGGGCCCTCACCAGGATGGAATACCGATCGGCCGGCCTGAAATCCCGATGGTTGCTGATGGCCGTTTCCCGCTCCCGCGCCTTGGTCGCGGAGGGCGACCACTCCCTGGAGCTGTTCGTTCAGGCCCTGGATTCGTGGCAGAAGAACGATTCCTTGTTCGAGCGGGCCAGGACACTTCTTTGTTACGCCGAACGGTTGGCGACTTCAGGCAGGCAAAAGGACGCCACGAACGCACTGCTGAGGTCGAAGGCGCTTTTCGAAGAGTCGGGCGCCGCGTCCTGGACACAGCATGTGGACGCGATGCTGCTCGGCGACGCCGTGCGGGATGTTCCGGAGTTCCAGAACCCGGCGTTGCCGTTGCTCTCGGACCAGGAGCGCGAACTTGTACAGCTCGTCGCCCGGGGCCGGCGCAACAAGGAGATTGCGGCATCGCTGTTCGTGTCCGTCAGAACGGTTGAAGTGCGCCTCACTGCGATATATCGGAAGCTGGGGGTTCAGTCACGTTCCCAACTGTCGTGCCTCGTGTCTACCAGAGGAACCGTTCCAGCACCGGAGCTGGGCCGCGAGAAGTCCCCGCTGGCTGTTTAGGGTTCTCAACGGCCCCCGCCCCCGACTGTTCCGCCCGGAGCTGGCTGGGGCGCGCCCGCAGAGGCGGGCCCGAACGCGCCACGTTCGTGGAGTCCACATCCACAATCCCGCAGATCCCGCATACTTCCTCTTCTCGGACCACATGAAGCCCCCGTTTCCGGTTTTTCGCCGCCCTTCGGGGCTAGTTTTTTCCTAGCGCATGAAGTGAACAGCTGAGGCGGGTCGATATGACCGGCATCCGCCGGCGAGATCCGGAACGATTCGGCTTCGGGCCCAAAGGTTGGTCGAGAGAGTAGGTGGGGGATGACGGTTTGGCCAGTGGTACGTCAGGACAGGCAACCTGGCGGGAGCGATCCGGCCCCAGGCGGGGAGCGCCCGCCTGCATCGGTCGCGGCCACAGCCGCCCCTCACAGGTTCAATCCGGCCGACACCGGCCGGACTGCCGGGTCTGTTGCTGCACAACGGACCTACGAACAAAGGCTGGCAGCTTCCGGACCTGACGGAACCCTCGTTCAGAAGCTGTCAGCCGTCGTCGTCCGCGTTGCTGCGGCGGGGGCTCCGCGTTCGTGCGCCGGCGTCCCGGGCAATGGGAGGGAGACCCGGTGAGTGAGCTTTTGCTGATCTCCGCCAGCGGCCTGGCACGTGAGGTTCTGGCCACGGTTCGCAGCAGCGGACGCTATGACGTCGTCGGCTTCCTTGATGACGACGAGGAGATGTCCGGGATCGAAGTGGACGGAGCGCCAGTCCTGGGAACCATCGACGACGCGGTCCGCTTCACGCATGCCTTCCTTCTGGTCTGCATGGATTCCGGCCGTCCCCGGCAGGCCGTGGTGGAACGACTGAGTTCGGTGGATATTGGCACCAACCGCTATGCCACCGTGATTGACCCGACGGTCCGAATGCCGGAAGGATGCCGGATCGGCAGGGGCAGCATCCTGCTGCAAAACGTAACGCTGACGGCCTCGGTCACCCTGGGATCGCACGTGGTGGCCATGCCGGGAGTCACCTTCACGCACGACGACGTCGTGGCGGACTACGCGACGTTTGCCGCCGGCACCTCACTTGGCGGCGGCGTGAGGATAGGCCGTGCGGCCTACCTCGGGATGAACTCCAGCGTGCGTGAAAGTACATCGATAGGTTCGTACTCGACGATCGGCATGGGCGCCGCGGTTCTCGGGGATGTCCCCGACGGCGAAACGTGGGTGGGTGTCCCGGCGCATCCGGTCGACCATGATGCCTTCAACGGAGCGGCGGCCGAGCTGTGAACCGCTCGGCACTTGCAGAAGGGGAGCAGCCATGAATTTTTCGACATCGATCCCGCTTGTTGATTTGGGCGCCCAGCAGGAAGAAATCGCCGATGAAGTCGAAATCGGCTTAAAGGAGGTCTTCGCTCAGACCTCTTTCATCGGCGGCCCTGCCGTGGCTGAATTTGAACGGGCTTATGCAGAATTTCTTGGTGCCGGACACTGCGTGGGGGTGGCCAACGGCACTGATGCGCTCGAACTCGCCTTGCGCTCCTGCGGCGTATGTCCGGGCGGCGAAGTCATCGTGCCGGCCAACACCTTTATCGCCACCGCAGAAGCCGTTTCGCGCATTGGAGCGAGGCCGGTCCCGGTGGACGTGGACCCAGTTCATCTGCTGATCGACCCGGTGTGCGCGGCCGAAGCGGTTGGGCCCCGGACCCAGGCAATCGTTCCGGTCCACCTTTTCGGCCAGACGGCGCCGGTTGAGCGGCTCGAGTCCCTGGCTGAATCCTGCGGGGCGGCCCTGGTGGAGGACGCCGCCCAATCGCAGGGCGCGACCCGATACGGCAGGTTCGCCGGGACACTGGGACAGGCGGCAGGTACAAGCTTCTACCCCGGCAAGAACCTGGGGGCAGCCGGGGATGCCGGGGCCGTCATCACCAACGATCCCGCCGTCGCCGCCCGCGTGCGCCTCCTCGGCGCCCACGGCAGCCTGGTCAGATACCAGCACGAGGCGATCGGCATGAATTCCCGGCTCGATACGCTCCAAGCCGTGGTGCTGAACGCCAAACTGCGCCGGCTTCATGGATGGAACCAACGACGGCGGGAGGCCGCCGAGCGTTACACATCGCTGTTGTCGGGTGTGCCCGGAGTCATCCTTCCGACCAGTGCCGCAGGCAACGTCGACGTGTGGCACCTGTACGTCATCCGGGTAGAGGACCGCGACCGCGTCCTGGCCGAGCTGCAGGCGGCGGGCATCGGTGCCGGTATCCATTACCCGGTGCCACTCCATCTCAGCCCGGCGTACCGCGAACTCAACCATGGCAGGGGCGACTTCCCGGTGGCGGAGCAAGCAGCCGACACCATGCTTTCCCTGCCGGTCTATCCCCACATCACTGCCGGGCAACAGGAGTATGTGGCAGAACGGCTGCATGCGGCCATCGGCGACCCGCGATGATGGTCCCGGAAACGGTCCTTTCTGCTGAATTCCAGGTGGCCGGACATGACTCCTGATTCCAGAACCCGGTCCGCGGCTCAAGGCTCTTTGCCGCGCGTCGGAACGCACGCACCCACGGAGGGCGCCGTCCTCACCGCAGCATTGAAGCGTGGTGCCCTGTGGTCAGCCGGCGGGACGATCTTTCTCCGCATGGGCAACATCGCCCTCATGGCTGTTGTCGCCAGGATCGTTTCGCCTCAGGACTTGGGCATCTTTACACTGGCCGTCACCGTGCACGCCGTGATCGTCAGCGTTGCTGAACTTGGTGTTGCCTCCGCGGTCGCACGCTCCGACCTCGACGTATCCCGCATTGCACCAACAGTGGCAACCGTATCGATCGTGAGCAGCCTCTTGTTGGCTGTCCCGATGGCGATATTCGCCGACGACATCGCGGGGGCATTGGGAAGTGCAGAAGCCGGTCCCGCCGTCAGGATCATGGCAATCGGCGTGGCGCTGATCGGCCCGTTCGCCGTCCCTGGAGCCCTGCTGCAACGCGAGTTCCGGCAGAACGTGATCTTCTGGGCATCAGCCATTGCGTTCCTCCCTGGCAGCGCCACGCTACTTCTGCTCGCATTGGCGGGCAGTGGACCGGAAGCCTTCGCCTGGTCGCGGATTGTCGGTCAGGTGATCATGGGGGGCATCATGATGGGCGCGGCCGGCGTTCCAGTGTGGCCGCGCCTGCAGCTGGAAGTGCTGCGCCCGCTCCTTGCGTTCGGCCTGCCGCTTGCCGGCGCCAACCTCTTGAGCCAGGTACTCCTGAACGCCGACTATCTATTCATTGGCCGGATGGCGGGCGTGGCCGAATTGGGCGTGTACTTCCTCGCTTTTAGCATCGCAATGTGGCCAACAGCAGTCATTGGTTCCATCTTGAACGGACTCGTGCTTCCTGCCATCTCGGTCGTGCGGCGCGACGGCGGGGACATCGGAGCAGCGGTCGCGCACGGCGCCCAGGCAGTCGCACTGGTAGCATTCCCGCTGGCAGCATTCCTTTGCACATTTTCAAGTCCCCTTGTGCTGACAATTTACGGGCCGAAATGGCCGGCGGCCGCGCCTGTTCTTTCCATCCTGGCCGTGTACGGGGCCCTGTTTGTCCTGGGCCTCCTGCTGGCGAACGTCATAATTGCCATGGGGCGGACCGGAATTCTCTTCTCAGTCCAGGTTTGCGCCCTCATTGCCCTGCTGCCCGCTCTCCCGGTCGGCATCCGGCTAGGTGGCATCGAGGGCGCAGCCGTCGCGCACATCCTTGTCATTGGGGTAATCACAACACCCGTTTACGTGATTGCGCTCCGGCGGTCGACCGGTCTTCCCCTGTCAGCACTGCTGCGCTCGGTCGGCCGTCCGGCTATCACCGCCATAGCAGCGGCCGTTGTGTCGTGGTTGGTCACCCTGCCCATCGAAAGCAACTTGCTCAAGCTCGCTACCGGAGCTCTGATGGGTGCCTTCATCTACGGCGCCTACAACCGTCGTGCAATCGCCGCCGTGACCCCAGACAGAGTCCGCTCGCTGCTGCTCAATATGAGGCGCCGTTTCAGCCGCCGATCCAAGGAATCGAGGAATCCAGTATGAGAGTCGGAATCATTTATCCAGTTCCTGAGCCGCTGGCGCCCGCAAACTGGTCCGTTTCGGCGTCTTCCCGGACCGGTGTTGGTGCCGGCCTCATCGCGGCCCTGGGCCTGGCCCGCAAACCCATTGCTCCGGGCCGGATCGGTGGGGACAACGATGTTTAGGCGCATCCGGCGGAACAGCGCCGCCCGGCCGGCGAATGTGGTCGTTGTCATCCCCTGTTACAACTACGGGCGGTATCTTGACGAGTGTGTCGCCAGCGTGCTAACACAGTCTGGCGTGACGACGCAAGTCCACATCATTGACGATGCGTCCACCGATGGAAGTGCCGCCGTCGCCGAAGCGATCGCAGCTAGCGATCCGCGCGTCCGCCTGACATGTCACTCTAAGAACAAAGGCCACATCGCAACCTATAACGAGGGCCTCTCTGCGGTTGATTCGGACTACGTGGTGCTGCTGTCCGCGGACGACATGCTTGCCCCCGGCGCTCTCGCCAGGGCCACAGCGCTCATGGACAACTTTCCGTCGGTCGGGCTTGTCTACGGGCACCCGCAAGCTTTCGACATTGAACCAGAGCGAAACAGTGACAAACTCCGCAATTGGTCCGTCTGGCGCGGGGATAAATGGACCGCGGCTCAGTTCCGCCGGGGCCTGAGTATCATCACTAGCCCCGAGGCAGTCGTCAGGACGTCGGTACAACACCAGGTCGGCTATTACCGCCCGGAACTTCCGCATTCCGGAGACCTTGAAATGTGGCTTCGCATCGCCGATGTCTCCGATGTCGGGAGGGTGAACGGCGTCGATCAAGCCTACAGACGTCTTCACGCCGCGAGCATGATGACAACCGGCTATGGCACCTTGTTGCGCGATCTTGAGGAGCGGGTAAAAGCCTACGAATCGTTTCTGGCAGGATCACGCCTGTCCGCTCCCCGCATCGAATCTCTGAGATCAACCGTCAACCGACGTATGGCAATGGAGGCGCTGGAGTGGTCCGCCTCAAAATGCGCCGCCGGCGATGCCTCCACAGAAGACATCGCCGCCGCGCTGGCCTTCGCACGGTCCGTTTTTCCGGCCGCAGAATCTTCTATCGCATATCACGACTACCTCCGGCAGAATGGCACTTCCACGTCGCTGAGCATTTCCGGACGACTTGCTGCCTGGCGTGGATCCCTCAACCGGGAGTTCGGTTCCCGTGTTCGCTGGCAACAGTGGAGGAGATATGGAATCTAGACGAGGCCTCGCCGTTTTGACACCTAGCTACAGTACGGACTCCGAGCTGTGCCGGGAACTCAATCGCTCGATTCTACGCTGGATGCCCGAGGACGTCACGCATCACATCGTGGTTCCACAACAAGACGTTCCTATATTTCGGATGCTCGTGAACAACAGGACTGAGATCCACGAAGCGGGGAAATTCCTCGACGCTTCAATGTGGAAACTGCCACACCTCAACATGTGGGTCAACCGATCGCGTCCTTGGCCGCCTATCAGAGGGTGGATTGCCCAGCAACTAATCAAGTTGTCTGCTGCGGCCTCCTTGGAAGTGGATGCAGTAATTCTCGTCGATTCCGACATGGTGTTAGTCGCTCCCACTGACCTTGAGTCATTCCAGCAAGACGGCAAATTGGAGATGTACAGCAATCCGGGAGCAGTACACTCCGGGCTGCCCCGGCACCGCATGTGGCTCGAATCAGCTCGGGACCTTTTAGGCCTTGGGCGTGCCGATAGCGGTAACTTGACGGACTATGTCTGCTGGCCTTGCGTCTGGGATCCCGCGATAGTCCGTTCGATGCTCCAACATATTGAGCGGGTGAAGGGCAAGTCCTGGCAGTCAGCCGTAGCTTCCCAGCTCCACTTCTCCGAGATGATGCTGTACGGGACCTACGTGGACGCGGTCCTCGGCGGTCCTCCGGCGGTCACATCCCTAATGAAAAGCATCAGCTATTCAGAAGAGGCACCTTTGACGGGGGCGGAGATCCGTACGATGCTTCGTTCGAGTCCAACTGACGTCCTGGCCGTCATGATTTCCGCCAAGTCTGGCACCAGCCAGGACGTGCGTACTCAGGCACTGGCCGACTACGCGGACTATCTTGAGGGAAGTCGCAGCAATGCTCGAGGGGGTGTCGCTTGACTTCGAGGAATCTCGCCTTCGCCGATCTATGGAGGCGCATGCGAAGCGCTGGTCCTGCCGGACTTGCGACGGCAGGAGGGCGCCGCACGGCGCAGAAGATCAATGAGCATTTCGATTTCATGGGGTCGGAACTTCCCGTGAGGGTCGAAGACCTTGTGGATTCAAGCACGCTGTGCCGCCTCCAACCTCACTTGAGCACGGGTGCCAGGCTGCAAATCGGGTGGGTCTGCGCGCCTCCCGGCCCAGGGTCCGGCGGTCATACAACACTCTTCCGAATGGTTGAGGCGGCAGAACGGCGGGGTCACCAATGCACGCTGTTTCTATATGACCGGAACTCTGACGACGTTGATCGCCATGAACGGGTCATACGGCAGCACTGGCCAAGGATCAGAGCCGGCATCCGCAGCGCAACGCGAGGATTCGGGGAAATGAACGCCGTCGTGGCCAGTTCGTGGGGAACCGCCCATGTAGTGGCCAAAAGGGCCTCTGGAACGATGAACCGCTTCTACTTCATCCAGGACTACGAACCGTACTTCTACCCAAGAGGTGCGCTTTACGCACTAGCCGAAGACACTTACAGGTTCGGATTCGTCAACGTCGCCCTGGGCGAGATGGTGGCATCCACCCTTACCCACGAGTTAGGCGTCGTTCCGGACGCAACAGTTCCGTTCGGTTGCGACACATCTGACTACAAGGTTCTTCCGCGCAGCGACTACTCGGTAGCGCGGAGCGGGATTGTTTATTACGCCAAACGCACTGTGGAAAGGCGCGGATATCTCCTAGCCAAACTGGGATTGGAGGACTTCCACCGGCGGCACCCTGAGCAGGAAATCCATGTCTTCGGGGACAAAGTATCCGACTGGAGGATTCCGGTGACAAATCACGGCTCATTGAGTCCTTCGGAACTCAACGAGCTCTATAACCGGACGATAGCCAGCGTCGCACTTTCCTTCACGAACATCACGCTGATAGCCGAGGAGCTGATGGCCGCCGGAAACGTGCCAATCATGAACGACCACCCGTTCTCACGGGCCGTCCTGTCCGCTCCCCACGCGATCTGGGTACCGCCAACCCCTGCCGCAGTCGCTCGGGGTCTTTCCGACGCCGTCACCTCGTGGGACATCGAGGGTAGGGCCCGGCTCCTCGCCGCATCCGAGCGGATGGACTGGCGCACACCGGCCAGTCTTGTTACCCAGGAGATCGAACGTGTTTGCCTTGCGCCAGCACCGCATCGGCTCCCGGCGACGGCGACGGAGGGTGCCTTGTGAGCCAGCATGCACGGACCGCCGAACAGCGTTTCTCGGCGATTGGACATCAACAAGCCTCCAGCGGCTCGCTGGGCGCCATCAGTACTCCTGCGGCCCATGAGCGTGCGGGGAAGGTGCCATTCCTTGTCCGGGCTGTGGCGTTTTGCATCTTTTTCTTTCCATCAGCCATGGTTTTCAAGCCCATCGGCGCAGCCGGCACCGTGCCGATGATCCTGGCAGTCCTCATTTTCGTACTCTGGATCTGCTCTGTTCTGTTTGGGCTGCACAACCCCATGAAGATCCGGCATCCCGGACGCATGACTTTGGCCACACTGTTCCTGGCTACTTGTGCTTCCTATGCTGCCCTCTACGCGGGAATCACTGGAGGCAGCACACAGATCGCGCGTGCTTCGGCCGACCGCTGGTTGATCCTGTTGATTGCCAGTGCCGGCATAGTCCTCGTTGTCGGCGAAGTCATCCGCACCCTCTCAGACGCCATGATCCTCATACGGGCGCTTCTGGCCGGGGCATTCTTCTGTTGTCTGATCGCGGTAATCCAGTTCGTTTTTCGGATTAATCCCATGGACTGGTTCCAGTACGCGATGCCCGGGTTCACCTACAACGGCGGGGATACGGCTTTCCAGTCACGCGGCGCGCTCCTACGCGTTGCAGGCAGCACATTCCACTCGATCGAACTGGCAGTAGTTTCCGCGATGCTTCTTCCCCTGTCTATCTGGCGCCTAATTTACGATCGCCGGGGATGGATCGGCTACAAACTTCTGGGCACCATGCTCTTGATCTTTGCGATTGCCTCAACGGTTTCTCGTTCCGGGGTCCTCGGGCTAGTGGTCGGGCTCGCGGTGTTCATACCGTTCCTTCCACCGACCCCACGCATCTGGGCTCTGATTGCGTCCCCGATTGCGCTGGCCGGGCTGTTCCTGGGAGTGCCCGGGCTCATCAGCACACTAACGGAAACCATAACGTCGTCGAACACGGATCCGTCTATTTCGACCCGGACGAACAACTATCCCAGAGTCGAGGCCATGGTAACCCACCGGCCGATTCTGGGAGCGGGACCCGGCAATTACGAGGCTGATACCGCCATTCACATTCTCGACAACGAGTATCTGAATGCCGCGGTGACGCTCGGGTTAGTGGGTCTTTCGGCGATGGCGATCTACCTGCTTGTACCTGGAGTCACTTCGATACTGGCCGCGCGGTCGTCCCGTACGCCCCAACTGAAGGCTTTCGCCGGGGCAGTGGGTGCTGGAGGCCTCGTGGCAGGAATTTGCTCCCTGACCTTCGATTCCATGTCCTTTCCCGTTTTTGCTCTCACATACCCGGTCCTCATCGGACTGGGTGGGGCGGCGTGGAACATGGCAAAGCTCGATACCGGGGCTGATGATGACGCCAGCGTAGAAGCTTCAAGACCCGTCGATTCCGGTAATCCGGGTCACAACCACAAGTCACCAGGAGGCCTTACATGAACCCGGCAGAAGTCCTAAGAACTCTCTGGAAGCACCGTCTCGTTTCGATTCCCATCTTGCTTTTAACCCTCGCTTCCGCCCTGTATGTATTCCAATTCGCACCCAGGTCTTACGAGACATCGTCTACCTACGCCATGATAAATCCGGACATACCAACGCAATTGGATATTGTGAAGAATCCTGGACTCGGAAAACTGAACAGTAAGAATCCGTACCTACGGTCTTCAGACCCATCACTAATTGTTCAAGTTCTCCTCACGCGGCTCAACGACAGTTCCATGGTTGACAAGATGAAAGAGCAGGGACTCAGTTCCGACTACACCGTCAGCCGCGGTGTTGGCGGCATCAACGGCTTCCTAGTCGATATCACGGGAATTGCCGACACGCCGGAGAAGTCATTTGCAACCACACGCGCCCTTGGGAGCATGCTGGAAAAAGATCTCCGCACCGCACAAAAGGTTAATGGTGCCGACGATTCCTATTTATTTACTTCGATTCTCGTAGCTCCCCCAGATAAGGCCACTGAACAATTTTCCAGCCGGCTAAGGTCGCTGATTGCTGTTTTCCTCACCGGCGTTGTACTTATGTTCGGTGCCGTCTCGATCGCCCGTTCAGTCTCGGTGTCCCGAAATCGACTCAGGACCCACAACGGAGTGCCTGACGCCGGAACAAAACGGAGAGCCAGGAAGCGGGCCGCGCGGATTTCGGTTTCCTCACCAGCACAGGAACCAGCCGGGGCTAATGCCGAGTCGGAGGCGGCCGATGAAGCGTTGGGGCCACCAGCTAAAGGCTTCGAAGATAGCCAGCGTCTCTCCGAGCTCGCCAGATGAGCGAGGGGAAGATTGACATGGACCTTGACCTGCGGCTCGGCTACGTTGTCCCAGAGTTTCCGGGCCAAACGCACGGATTCTTCTGGCGGGAACTGGGCGTGCTGAGGCGGCTCCACGTTTCACCGGATGTGGTGTCCACACGACGGCCCGCGGGTCAACCGGCAAAACAGGAGTGGGCGGCCGAAGCACAAGCCCTCACAACGTATCTGAGCCCCTTGTCCGTCGCGGAGATGGGAAAGATCGCGGGTGAGCTTTTGCGCATGTCACCCCGGGCTGTCGCCGGCTTACTCAGCGTGGCCCGTGAAGCAATGCGCGGAGATGCACAGCAAACGGTCCGCGGAGCCCGGCTCAGGGCATTAATCAGCCAGGTCGGGTGGCTTGCGATGGGGGTCCGCCTCGCAGCCCTCGCCCGAGAAAGAGACTGGCGTCATGTACACGTGCATTCGTGTGGAAATTCGGCATACGTGGCCATGTATGCAAATCTCGTTGGCGGTTTGCCCTACAGCCTTACGCTCCACGGCCCACTCAATGATTACGGACGAAACCAGAATCTGAAATGGGCGCACGCAGCCTTTGCAATTGTCATCACCGAGGGATTGCGGCGTGACGTCGAAGCCTCACTCGGACAGTGCCTGCCCAAGGCCGTTGAAGTTGTGCCAATGGGCGTGGACGTCGATGAATTCAGCCGGAATGGACCATATGAGCCATGGTCGGGTGATGGACCTTTCAGAGTATTCTCCTGCGGTCGCCTGAATCGGAGCAAAGGCCATGACGTTCTCTTGGCAGCGGTCCACAGAATGGTCCGGAGCGGTGCTGACGTGCAGTTGACGATAGCGGGTGAAGACGAGGACGGCGGAATTGGTTATCGTCAGGTACTAGTGCGGATTATCAACGAGCTCGGCATTAACGATCGGGTCCGCCTACTCGGCGCGGTGTCGGCTGCCTCAGTTCGGCGGGAACTGAATCGAGCGCATGTATTTACCTTGGCCAGCCACGCCGAGCCCCTCGGGGTTGCCATCATGGAAGCAATGGCAATGGGGGTCCCCGTCATTGCCACCGCTGCCGGCGGGGTCCCAGAGCTGATGGACAACCAGGTTAGCGGGCTGCTTGTCGAGCCCGGGAGTCCCGAGCTAATCAGCGAAGCAATGATCCAAATCATGGAACAGCCCAGCCTCAGTTTGAAGCTGGGCGGCGCGGGGCGACGCCGGGTTGAATCATCGTTCCGCCATCAGGAAAGCGCCGGCGTCCTCGCAGCCTTGCTTCGTGCAGAGGCCCCAGTCCCGGCCGCGAGCTTCGAATGAATCTTTGATTCAAATAGTGATTCCAAAGCCCCAAAACAATGTGGAGTTCTTATGTTCAGAATCGACCTCCGGGAACTGCCGACTGAGCGGTCCCGCGCACACAGGTTCACCTTTGGATCAATTGCAGTTGTCACGCTATTGACAGCAGGCGTTGCCGCCAGCACCCTTTTGGGTACTCAACCAGAATCCCCTCAATCCTCCGCAGCCGAGCAGAAGCCCGGCGGCACAAACGGATCGATCAGTTCGAATGCAGGTGGTGCCGCCGTGCCGAATCCCCGCTTGGGCCTGCCAACCATTCCTTGGGAGGGTGGTCCGGATTACTGGAAGAAGTTCCCGAAGGCCAATGCTGCCGGCTGGAGCAATCCTGATTTCTTCCCGATATCGGTATTCATGGGCAAACCCGAGCACGCGGCTGCCCTAAAGTCCATCGGAGTTAACAGTTACATGGGTGCCGAGCATGATGGGTCTTCAATTTCAAGCATTACGAGCCAGGGTTTGTTTGTCTTGGCCCAGGACGAGTGGACACAAGCGGAAGTCGGGAGCGATCCCAAGGCTGTCGGATGGTTCATCTCCGATGAATGCGACATCGGCTTGGGTTGCACCGGTTCAAACGCCGCGGAAAACCTCGCAGATCAGACACGGAAGGTAAATCGGGTCCATGCCTTTGGTGACGGTCGTTTCACAATGGCGAACTATTCAAACGGAATCCTGGATACCTATTGGGCCAAGGGATCCATGGCAGGGCTCTTGAAGGTAGTGGACGTCGCCAGCGTGGACAAGTACGCCTACACCAGCCCCTTTGTTGATGATCAGATGATCCATTCCCCCCACTGGCCAGATGGGGCAAATCCTGTGTCGGCCGGGTCATACGGATGGCTGGCAGACCGCATGCGTGCCTATCAGAACCCTGCCGGAATCCACCCCAACTGGGTCTTCGTGGAGACAGCGATGCCGCTGCTCAATGATGCCGGATCTTTGACGATTACCCCGGAGCAAATCGAGGGTGCCGCTTGGTCTGCAATCATCCACGAAGCCCGCGGATTGGCCTACTTTCAGCACAACAACGGTCAGACCTGTGGCTTCTACTCGCTTGTCGATTGCGATCAGGCAAGGCTGGACCGAATCAAGGCAATCAACGCTAAAATTCAGTCACTTGCGCCTGTGATAAACACGCAGTCTTATCAATTTGGGTTCAACACCACGACAAACACGATGCTCAAGGCCTATGGTGGATCCGCTTACATTTTTGCCGACGTTGGCCTCGGCCAGACTTCCGGCCTCAAGATATTCGCTATGCCGCCGGAGATCCGCGGCTCGACAGTGGAAGTCGTAGGTGAGAACCGACGCCTGACGGTCACCAATCACACTTTCAGTGACACGTTTGATAACGAATTTTCTCATCACGTTTACCGGGTGTCTTTCTAACGAAAAGTCAGAGGATAGCCGGAGCCTGGATCAGCTCGGACGGCAGACATCCGGCCTGGTTGCGCGCTCTGTGGTCCGGTCGGCCAGATGCGAGGCTGACTCTCGGATCTGCTGTGCCCTCATCGCCTGGGCGTAGCCCTCGACCTGCCCAAAAGTCTCCCTGGCGCCGGTCATGGCGGACCTGTCCGGCCTCGAAGACAATACCGAACGCTGGGTCCTAAGCCGCCAGATCGCCGAGATCGGCGCCCGCGGCTACGTTCCGGAGGGCTGTCCTGTGCCCAAGATGCCTTGGCCCTCGGGGTCTGGAGTTCGAGTGCATGTTCCTGAGGCGTCCGATGCCAGCTTCGTTGGTCCAGACCACTCGACGCGGGACCGCCCCTAGCCCATCTATGGGCAACGAGTCGCCAATGTCAGCCGGGCAATGTTAAATGCGGAAGTCCACGAATCGCTTGCACAGAATCCAGCGGGTAACGCCCTGTCCTGGAGGATCTCCGCAAGCACCCACACGCGCGAGTAGCCTTGGAGCCGTTCGGCTTGCATTCCGGCAGGTACCTGTACGTCCATGAAAGTTCCCTCCCGCTCCGCCGGGCTGGCCACCAGCGGCTCGGGAGGCCGCTGGTTTCGCAGGTGGTATCGAAGTGTCAGCGCCAGAAAGTCGGGATCCACGAGCGCGTCCCCTGGCTGTCCATTGGCCGAGATGACGGCAGCAAACTGCTGGGGTGCCCACAGATGCCCGTCCGCAGCACGAGCACTGATCTGGCCGGGGAGGGTCGCAACCACCAGACAAGCCACTCCCGCCGACACCGCAACGCGAGATCGTGCCGGTACAGCAAGCTTTGCGATCAAGGCGGCAGCAGGAATAACCATCGCCGGGAGAGTCCAAAACACGTACCGAGGGGTGTAGACAGGTGTGACCAGGACCGAGGCGCACCATAACAGGACGGGCGGAAGGAACCACCAACTGGCGAAAAGCACAACGTCAGCCTGTGTCCTGCCCTCACCGGCGGCAACTCGGCGGTAGAAAACCAGTCCGACTAACGCCGCCACCGACACGGGCAAATACCACACTGCTTTGCTTTGCCCCACAAGATCCTGGACCGCTGTCACCACCGACACATTCGTTAGCCAGGAGACCTGCTTCACCTGTCCAAGGACGACCAACGCGGCCACTGCGGTTGGTAGCGCCCCCAAAACCGCTATGAATGCCATTTTCCAATCCTTGCGAGCTGCTGCGTAGATGAAATGGATTCCGCAGACCAATCCGGCGAACAGGTGAGTTGCTGGCAGGAAGAGCATGAGCGCCAGGTAAATCGCAATAGTTCTCCTGCCATACTTGTCGCAAAGGGCGACGAAGGCCCAAGTGGCCAGCGTCGCGACGGCGAGGGACCATGAATACGGCCGTACCTCTTGGGAGAATCGCACCCATGAATAAGCTGAGACCATCAGCAGGGCCGCAATCCAGGCTGTTTTCTCACCAAACAAGTGACGGCTGAGACCTGCCGTTGCGACGACGGCGCCTGCGCCGCCCACAGCCGACGGGGCCCTTAGCCACCATAGCGAATCCGAGAGTTCCATCCAGAGGTGCATGAAGGTGTAGTAGGGGGCAAAATTCATATCCTGGTGGCTCAGAAGAAGTGACAAACCGGACCATGGCAGGTTGGCCGCCCACCATGACGCGGCTTCATCAAAACCAATGCCGGGGGTGCCGATTCCGACCGTAGCGGCGGCCAGTGCACAAACTGCAATAACTGTCAGCTGGTGCTCCGCCATTGTGGACCGTAGTTTGGGGACAACCGCCGGACGCTGGCTTGCAAGGGAAAGCATGCGCTGTGACCTCTTCCTAAGTGGTTCGGTTGACCGGCTGGCTCGGACTACGCGGCGGCTCCCGCCACGTAGCTTCAGGCTAAAGCCGGCGAGCTGCTCTGTCCTTTCTTCCTGAACATGGGTTCGATCAATTACCAGGCGTGAATAGGACGTCGACCCAGTAGTTGGTGTTGTTGAAGCTGTCCGTGGGGAAGGCCGTGGGGCCGTACCGGTAGACGCCATTGGACCCGTCGGTACCGCTGGCCAGGCCATGCAGGGGTCCCTTGTCCGCCGCGGAACTGAAGTACCCGCCGTTGGCCGAATACGACCCGTTGGGCGCAAAGTACGAAACGACATATGTGGTGTTCGCCGTGATCGCGACCGGGCTGGAGAAACTGGCCTGCTGCCAACCGGAGGCAGTCTCACCCGTGAACGTCACCGACGCCAGCAGCGTCCCGGTGCCCGACCAGAGATGGCCGCTATGCGTTCCCGTATTGGAGCTGCCCTTATAGAAGCGGACACCCGTGACCGTGCCGGCCGTATCTGACCGGAACTTCATGCCCACTTCCACCGCGCCGCCATCGTTGGCCGAAAGGACAGCCGGCATCGACGTGGGATTGAACACGGTGCACGGGCATACAGCGGGCGCCGCGGAGGTGGTGAACGTCCACGAATAGGGCGCCATGGTCTGCCCCGTCGCATTCTTCGCACCGCTGACCGTGACCCCATAAGTGGTGCTGAACGCCAGGGCACTCCCGGGAGTAAACGTCGCCGTCTTGCTCGCCGAGTCATACGAAACCGACCCCGCCACCGAAGCATTGGCGGCGTCCTTGACGGTGAACACCACCGACGACCCCGTCACCGCCTGATCAAACGTCACGGACGGCTTCACCGCCACATCGACGGCTGAAGCACTGTTCGCCGGCRACACCGAAGCCACCGCCGGCGGCGGGGTTGCCACGGTGGCAAATGTCCACGAATAGGGCGCAGCCATCACCTGGCCCGAGCCGTTGGTAGCCCCGCTGACCGTGGCCGTATAGGTCGTACTGAAGGCCAGGGCACTCCCGGGAGTAAACGTCGCCGTCTGGCTCGCCGAATCATACGAAACCGTCCCCGCCACCGCAGCATTGGCCCCGTCCTTGACGGAGAACGCCACCGAAGTCCCAGTTACTGCCTGATCGAACGTCGCGGACGGGTTCACCGCCACGGCAACACCGGACGTGTTGTTGGACGGCACCACGGCTGCCACTGTCGGCGGCGCAGTTGCCGCGGACGTCGTGAAAGTCCATGAATACGGGGCAGTCATCGCCTGGCCTGCGGCGTTGGTGGCGCCGCTGACCGTGGCCGTGTACGTCGTGCTGAACGCCAGCGCCGCTCCCGGCGTAAACGTCGCCGTCTGGCTCGCCGAATCATACGAAACCGTCCCCGCCACCGCGGCATTGGCCCCGTCCTTGACGGAAAACGCCACCGAAGACCCCGTCACCGCTTGATTGAACGTCGCGGACGGCTTGACCGTCACGGCAACAGCATTAGCACCTTTCGCAGGCGAAACAGAAGACACAGTCGGTGAGGAGGAAACCGAAGGGCTGAAAACTGCGTCAACCCAGTAATACTCCGCCGCGTACACCTGATCGGGAAACCCCGATGAAGATGCGTAGCGGTAGAAGCCGTTGGGGCTCGCAGGCACGCTTCGCGTGAAGTGGAGGGGCGCACTGTCCAAACTACTGGAGCTGCCGTTCGGAGCCGGATTGTTGTAGAAATACCCTATGTCTTGAGCGTAGTGTCCCGCCGGGGCAAAGTACGAGACCACATATTTGGTATTCGCCGTCACGGCGAGGGGCGGAGCCAGCGAGGCTGTTTGCCACCCGGTGGCCGTCTCACCCGTGAACGTGACTGTGGATAGGCGCGTCCCCGTTTCGCTCCAGATGTTGCCAACGTGTGTACCGGTATTCTTGGCGGATTTGAAGAATCGAATGGCGCTGATAGTCCCATCCACGTCTGAGTAGAACTTGCTGCCCACCTCGCTGGGGCTTGGATCGTTCTCGTCTGGGACGGCAGGTGCGACGTTTACGCCCATCAGCGAGCACGGGCAGGTGATATTGGTGGAGATCCCTGGGCGGGCCGATTCGAGGTTGCCAGTGTCGTCAACGGCCCGGGAACGCAGAGTGGACGTCGGGCTTCCGTGAGCGTTCCAGCTATAGGTCCAGCTGGTTGTTCCATTGGCTCGGCGCCAAGTCCTACCGCCGTCTGTAGATATCTCGACTCCAGCGACAACTCCGCCGCCGGCATCCGTGGCGGTGCCAGTCACGGTGACTGCAGTGCCATCAGCAATGTTCGCACCAGCGGCGGGTGACGTGATGGTCGACGTCGGAGCCGTAATATCCGTCGAGGCGACTGCGGGTGTCAGGCCGGTAATCAACGTGGCGGGCTGCGTCCGCATGTCAGCAAGGAGGTTTACAGTAGCCTGCTGCATATTCTTGTCCACAGATTGTCCCGTGGTGTAGTCGTCCAGTCCCCAGGACCACTGCACGGTTCCCGAACCGAACACTAGGGACCCGCTGGGGGCCTTGTAGATCGTGAGATTGTGAGTCGCAGCAGAGCCGTTTTTCACGGTGGACCCGTAGTCGGTGAAGACCTCCGCCGATGTACTGCTTGTTTGCGACAGCCTGAACGATCCGGCGGGCCGGAATCCGTTATCCGCGTCGATGTCCCATTCGTAGCCAAGAGTGCCCAGACCTGCTCCGAGGGTTGCAGAAGCACCGTTCGCTAGGCCTGCAATGGTAGTCCCGCGCCACAATCTCAGCTGCTTATAGGTTGATGGCACGACGATGTCGGTGGAGCCGGAGTTGACCACGAAGTACTGTCCCGTCAGTGAATTTTCAGGGTTACCGCCGCCCCCACTGTTCCCGTATCGGGGGTCACGCCATGTCCCCGTCCACGAGACCGGATCTGTCGGCTCGTTGAAATGAGTGTCCTTGTAGGACACCAGAGTCCGGCCTGGCGTATTCGTGCCGTCGGAGCTCGGTTCCCAGCGGGTCTTCCAAAAGGCCTCATTGCCGCTGAAGAAAGCCAGATGCACCCCCGCGTCCCGGGCGACTTCCACATTGCTCCGTTGATCCCCTGACCAGTATTCGTCGTGCCCGACGGACATGTACGACTTGTGGTTCAAGAGCAGTGGTCCCCTGGTGGCGACGTCAAGGCCGCTCATGTAGCTCACGTCGTAGCCGTTTGCCTCCATGAACCGGATCATGGGGTATTCGGCGTACATCAGCCAGCTTCTGCCCTGGTCGTCTGCTGCTGAATGGAACGGC
Organism: Arthrobacter sp. P1_D12; assembly: GCF_056406175.1. Taxonomy (NCBI): domain Bacteria; kingdom Bacillati; phylum Actinomycetota; class Actinomycetes; order Micrococcales; family Micrococcaceae; genus Arthrobacter; species Arthrobacter sp. P1_D12. Next base: position 76,684 of record NZ_JBFUAR010000013.1, on the reverse strand, counting down.
CGGTTGTACGAGACTTTGAACGCTGACTTGTACGCCTGCGGGCTACCCGGAGGGCAGGACACCGTGCATGAGTAGAGGCTGTTGCCGCCGTACGTGTTGTAGGCCTGCCAGGTGGTGTCCGAGGTCTGGAAAAGGACGTCCGAACGGGCTGAATCGTCGCGGACAACAAAGGGGATGACGCTGGCGCCCGTGGCGTCATTGCGCACCAAACGGGCCAGATAGACTCCGGATACGGCCGAAGCCGGGACCTGCCAGGAAGCCGACAATCCCCAGTTTCCACAGTCTACGAGGCCCGTCGCGGAGAATGTGGCGCACGCCGGCTGGGTCTGCGGCAGGGCGGCGGTCGGCAGCAAACTGGCCGCAATCTTGCGCGCGCCAAGTCCTTGGTAGTAGCCAAGGCGGTATATGTCGATTCTGTATGAGACAGACGGCGTCTTGATCTTGAAATTGACTGCCTCCCCCACATTGACGCTCATGGACGTCGCAAAACCCTGGATGGCAGCATCGCCCGCACCGGAAACCTGCCACTCCGAGGCCGGGTTGCCCGGCTGGGTGTTTTCGCAGGCTACTTTGCTCACAATCGGGACGGTGCATGGCCCTGCCGCGGTCGCCGCCGGGACGCCCAGAACGGACAATGCCGCGGCGAGTAGCGCCGTGATCACGGCGGTGACTGTCGGCCGGATAATCCGGCGGGGCAAAATAGCGTGTGCAGACTTCACGGTGGACTCCCTGCTGGGGCGCGATAACTCTAGGGCGCGGCCACGGCGTCTGCACTACCTTGGCCAGACGAGGACACCGATAGCTCGGAGCCCACGTGTTTGGTGCTATCCAGTTGTGTTGAAGCCGGTCGCAGGTGGAGGCGTCGAGGTGACTCTCCGCGGCAGTCCGGAACCTGGACCACCAACCTGCGGGGGCTTCCATACGCCTTGAACTCTAGGACCGCCCCGGAACCACTGCCAGAGGATCGGAGTCAACTTTGTGGGTATCCGCAGGATCCATGTGGGTCTGCTTTATGCCGTTCAACCCCCCACTGACCTGCGGTTACGCCGCCGTCCGGAAAAACGTCCGGGTCACCGTGGCCAGCCGGTGTGGGTCCTGAACTCCGCAGAGCTCGCGCGCCGAGTGCATCGAGAGCAGGGGCACACCGACGTCGACCGTCCGGATCCCCAACCGGGTGGCTGTCAGCGGGCCGATCGTCGAGCCGCACGGCATCACGTTGTTGGAGACGAATTCCTGGTACGGAATACCGGCGTCGGTGCACAGCCGGGCCCAGAGGGCGGCTCCGGCGGCGTCGGTCGCGTAGCGCTGGTTCGCGTTGATCTTCAGCAGGGGCCCGCCGTTGAGGACCGGCCGGTTGGCGGGGTCGTGCCGCTCCGGGTAGTTCGGGTGCACGGCATGGCCCGCGTCCGCCGAGACGCAGAACGACGCCGCGAACGCCTGCCGCCGCTGGCTGGCCGAAGCGCCGAGCCCGTCGGAAATCCGCACGAGGACGTCTTCGAGGATGGGCCCGCACGCGCCGGATCGGGACGCTGAGCCGATTTCCTCATGGTCGAAGGCGGCCAGCACGGCGATCGGCGAACCGTTCGGCAGCGTCGTGGCGGCGTGGGCGATCAGCGCCGTGAGCCCTGCATGGGTCGCGGAGAGGTTGTCGAGCCGGCCGGAGGCAAAGAATTCGCCCCGCGCGCCGAACACCGCCGGGGCCTGGGTGTCCGCGATGACGACGTCGTACCCGCCGATCTGCGCCGGATCCACCTCGGCATCGGTAACCCTGTCCGCGAGGAGCCCGAGCAGGTCCTCGCCGGCGGGATCGCCCAGGCCAAAGACCGGATTCATGTGCTGTTGCTTGTCCAGGGCCAGGCCTTCGTTCACGGCCCGGTCCAGGTGGATGGCGAGCTGCGGGAAGCGCAGCAGCGGGCCAGTGGACGTGAGGTGCTGTGTGCCGTCGCGCATGACGAGCCGGCCGGCGAGCTGCAGTTCGCGGTCCAGCCAGGAGTTCAGGAGGGGTCCGCCGTAGACCTCGACGCCGGCCTGCAGCCAGCCGAACTTGCCCGTGGTGGGCTTCGGCTTGAGTTTGAAGGACGGCGAGTCCGTGTGGGCGCCAAGGATGTTGAAACCGGTGGTCGGTCCGGCGCCTGACGGCACCACCCAGGCGATGAGGGCGCCGTCGCGGATCACATAGAACTTGCCGGCAGTGGCGGCCTTGGGCTCCGGCCAGGGCTGCAGTTCGTCCAGGCCCGTGAAGCCAGCCGCGTCCAGCCGGCGCGCGGCTTCGTGGACGGCGTGAAAGCTCGACGGCGACGCGCTGACATACGCGCCGAGGTCCTGGATGTGCTCTTCGGCAGTGCTCGGTGTTGGCATGGCTCCGAGTCTAGCCCGGTCCCCACACTGCGCCTGGGCTCGTGGGGCCGGTCGGCGGTACGCCGTACATGCCGGGACGCCGCCGTCATTGCCGACGACGTTGCCGGAATTCGGCGTCGTTCGAGGGAAATTGGGCGCACTGCACTCGTACTTGGTCGCCACGTCACAGAGGTGTCCACCGCTTCAAGGTAGGTATTGACTACTCGGTTCATCCCAATTCCGCCCCGTTACGCTGGTCCCCACACTGAAAGCGGCGTTGCGAGGCGATGTCAGAGTTGGGATGTCAGACAGGTGGGGTGAGAAGGATCGTGCAAGTAGAAGGTGCGGGGCACGCCCTGTTAGCGAAGACGGTCGGGCTTCGTGGCACCCCGTATCCACCCCCAATCAGTGAATCCGGTCTGGTTCACGGAATGTTTAATGCCGTCATGGTCCATCCGGGCAAGTGGCTCCCGAAGCTAGTCGCGCGCGCCAGGGATCCTCATGTCAACTAAGTTTTTGGGTGCCAGCTGGCATGCCTTCGTGGCCCGGTTATTCTTGCTCGCGCAACGGAATTCCGCCCTGGTTCCGACGCGGGTCAAACGACGCATGCGTGGAATGCTGAATCACGCCGTCGCTGCGGACGTCGCCACCGTTGCGGACTGGTCGCAACCTCTCGTACATAAGTCCGACGCGCCTGCGGTGCGCTGGCCCGAACCAACCTACGACGAAGCCAAGGAAGCGGGGATTGGCTGGCGCCTGCGGGACAACGGCGGCAACGAGATTAGATGCTTGCTCGCGACCGAGACGTTGGATGCTGGCGGGATGGACGAGGTTGTCGCATTCCTGTCCAGGGGTCTGCCACAATTCGGCCTCCGCATTGCGGTTCTGCATGCACCGATCGACCGTTCGAGGACGCTGGGGCGGCTCGGGCGAGTCCTCCGCGAGGAGGGAGTCGAGGTCGTCGAACTCGATAGGGAAGACGGCGCAACTTGGATCCGCAACTGGCGTCCCGATGTGCTTAGCGTTCATGGAGCACCCGAGTGGGTGCTTGAGGCGGCGGCGTCCTGTTCGGTCCCGACCATAGAAACGCTCCATGGCATGCATAACCAGTTCAACGCTGCCCCTTCCGAGGTGGCGAGTCGGCGCGAGTTGCTAGCAGGTCTAGTGAGCGTCAGTGAAATGGTTCGACAGCAGTATCTGGCAATCGACGACCAATGCGATCCGGAATCGGTTGTCACCATTCCCAACGGTGTGCTGGCCCAACGCCGACGAAAGATGCCCAGGGAACAAGCACGCGAGATGATGGGGCTCAGCGACGAGTATCTTTTCGTATCGCTCTCACGGCATTGCGTTCAAAAGAACACCTACGGTCTGGCAAGCGCGTTTTCCCGGGTCGCCGATGCTGTCCCGGAAGCGCACCTGCTCATCTGCGGTCGGCCGGACGATACCGCATATGCCGGACAAGTGGCGAGGCTCAAGAGCAAAATGCGCCATGGCGGTCGCCTGCACTTGCGCGACCATTCGCCCCACCCTGGCGCACTTCTCTCCGCCGCCGACGGCTTCGTCCTCGATTCGTTTTTCGAGGGATGGGCTCTGTCCTCGATGGAGGCCCTGATCGCCGGAATACCAGTCATTGTGAGCGAGGTCGGCGGTGCCCGCGAACAGCTCGCCGGCCGCCCCGAGTGGGGCCGTCTCGTGTCGAACCCGCTAGGCAATGCATTGGATGTGGATTGGGACAGCATGACAGCGGCCAGATTCCAGCGCCAGAGCAATCAGGACGAACTGGTGGCGGCAATGGTCTCCTTCTCGCGGGATCGCGCCTTGGACTTGTCTCGACGAAGTTTCGCGTCGGATGCAGCCGAGAGATTCGACGGCGATCTGTGCCTCCGGCTGCACGCAGATGTTTTGAAGGCGGCGGCGGCTGGAAAGCCCATCGCCTTGACGCCAAGTTTGTGGGGGGGCGGACCGGTGAAAAGCACGGAGCCGGGCCCCAGTGCACAATCCGTGCAAGAATCGGCACCGCCGATCTATTTCGGCCGACACGGGCGCCGCCTTGCCTAGACCGTGAGGTTGAGCCCGGCGGCGTAGCCCGCGGCTGCCGAGCCGCTCACGGTGGCCAACTGGTAGATACCGCCGTCGTTGCCGAAGACGTTGTCGGATTTCAGCGTGGTGCGGGGGAAATTCTGCGCACTGGATTCGTAGCCGGCCGACGCATAGACCTCTTTGCACGCCGCCTCGGTCAGCGCGATCTGGGACACCGCCAAAACCTGGCCGGCCGCCGTCGCATTGCTCATGGACTCGAACACTTCGAAGTGGATGTGCGGCCAGCGGCCGCTGTAGGCGCCGGGGTAGATGGTCTTGAACGTGACCTGCCCGTTGGCGTCGGCCTCTTGGACGCCGCGGAGGTAGTTCTCGTTCTGAAGCCCGGAATCGTACATGGAGTATTTGCCCTCGCGGTCACGGTGCCAGGCGTACACCGCCGCACCGGCCAGCGGGGTGCAGCCGTTGGCGTAGTCGAGAAGGGTCAGCGTGACGGTCAGCGGTACGCCCTCGGCTGTGCTGGTGGAGGTCCCGAAGCTGGATGTGATGTCCTGACGGACCACGCCGGATGCCTCGAGGACGTTGGGTCCGTTGGAACCGTCACCGGGGTAGGGGCCGGCGGTTTCCTGCGGGATTTCGACCCCGCACTCGGCGATCGCCCGGGTCAGCGTCGGAGTGGCCGGGGCCGACGACGACGTCGCCGCGGCCGAGGGCGCCGGGGCTGTTGCCGCCGATGTCCCCGCGGCCGACGTCGAACTGCCGCTGGTGCCGCTGGTGCCGCCCGGGCTGCAGGCCGCAAGGGCAGCGGCCGTTCCCGCGCCGAGGAACATGCCCAGCGTTCGGCGGCTGACGAGGGTGGAGAGATCGAATTCCAGGCCGCGGTCGTGGTTGGGGTGCGGCTCGTGCGGGGGCTGCGGCATTTTTGTCATGACCCCATCGAACCCGGCAGCGCTATGGGCTGGCTAGTCCCTTCCTGTGACGCGGCTGTGCTCCGGCACGCATGGACATTCCCTCCCCTCGGCCCGGAGACTGGGCATGTCCCCCCGGCACGCATGGACATGCCCTCCCCTCGCGCCGGGCAGTGGACATAATGGCGCTATGTCCAGTGGAGGGCGCGGGGGGAGGGCATGTCCGGTGGTGCGGGACCGCCGCGGGGGCGTCCTGGAGGCTACGACACCGGACGGGCGCCCACCGTGGCGTCCTCGGCGTCAACCACTGTGGCGTTCCCGGCGCGAGCCACGGAAGCGTCCTCGGCAGCGTCGGCAGGAGCCTCCGCGGCACCAGTTGCGGGAACGGTGGCCTTGGAGCCGTTCCTGCGGTAGCGGAAGACTCCGATCCCCACTACGACGGCGGCGAGAGCCAGCGAGAGCAGCAGCGATTCCCGGGTGGATTCCAGGATCACCATGCCGATCAGCAGGGCCACGATGCTGACGATCGATACCCAGGTCAGGTACGGGAAGAGCCACATTTTCAGCTGGAGGTCCTTGGCGGCGGCGCCCATGCGGCGGCGCAGTATCAGCTGTGAGCCGGCAATGACGAGCCAGACGAACAGCGCGATGGCGCCGGAGGTGTTGACCAGGAACAGGAAGACCGTGTCCGGGGCGATGTAGTTCAGCCCGACGGTGACGAAGCCGACCACCGTCGAGGCCAGTACCGCGGCGGCAGGCACGCCGCGCTTGGAAATCCGCATCCATGACTTGGGGGCGTCGCCGCGGCGGGACAGCGAGAACAGCATGCGGCTGGCGGTGTAAAGGCCCGAGTTCAGGCAGGAGAGCACCGAGGTCAGCACCACGATGTCCATGATGGTTCCGGCGCCGGGGATGCCGAACAGTTCGATGACCGCAACGTAGGGGCTCTTGGCGACGGAGGCCGAGTTCCAGGGCAGCAGGGTGACCACAATGGCGATGGAGCCGATGTAGAAGACGAGGATGCGCCAGACGGTGGACTTCACGGCCTTCTTGACGGCGTCGACCGGGTTCTCGGATTCGCCGGCGGCGATGGTGGCAATTTCCGCGCCGAAGAAGGAGAACACCACCACGAGGATGCCGGCCAGGACGGCGCCGGGGCCGTTGGGCATGAACCCGCCGTTACCGATCAGGTTGTCCAGGCCGGGCGCCGGAACGCCGGGGATGAGGCCCAGGATTGCGGCAGCGCCGAAGAGCAGGAAGAGCACGATTGCCGCCACCTTGATGGAGGCGAACCAGAACTCGAACTCGCCGTACGACTTCACGGACCCGAGGTTGGTGAGCGTCAGCAGCACCATGAGGACAAGCGCCCACACCCACTGGTCAATGCCGGGGACCCAGCGGTGCATGATCGCTGCCCCGGCCGTGGCCTCGATGCCGAGGACGATGATCCAGAACCATGCGTAGAGCCAGCCGATGCTGAACCCGGCCCAGCGGCCCAGGGCCTTGTCCGCGTAGGTGGAGAATGACCCGGTTTCCGGGTTGGCCGCGGCCATCTCGCCCAGCATCCGCATGACGAGGATGACGACGAGTCCCGCCGCGGCGTAGGCAACCAGGATGCCGGGGCCGGCCTGCTGGATCGCCGCACCCGAACCGACAAACAGTCCGGCGCCGATCACGCCGGCGATGGCGATCATGGACAGATGCCTGGGTTTCAGGGATTTTGAGAGCTGCTGGTCAGCGGGCATGGAAGCGCCGTCCTTCGTGGGGGGGTTCAGGCCCGCTCGTTGCCGGCACGGAATCGCATCCGTGCTGTGCGGCGGACCACAATGTCGTTTCACACTAGACCGCGCGGCACACCGTCCGTCTTGTGCAGTCCCACATATGACGGCGGCTCAGACCGGGCCATCACCCAACGCGAGGGCCAGGGAGTCAACCAAAGTTGCCTCATGGGCAATTCGGCAATGTGCCTGAAACCACTGCTTCAGGTACTACCTGCCAGTAACCTGCCCTACGACGGCCGGGCGACGGCCGTCAATAGTCCGCGTTGCTGGGCACCACGAGGCCGGTCTCATATGCGTACACCACGGCCTGGACGCGGTCGCGGAGGTGGAGCTTGGTCAGGATCCGGCGCACATGCGTCTTGACGGTGGCCTCGGACAGGAAGTACCGGTGCGCGATTTCGGCGTTGGAGAGTCCCTCCGCCATCGCCCCGAGCATCTCGTTTTCGCGGGGTGTCAGGTCTTCCAGCAACGGATCCCGCGCCGGGCGTGCGGGGCTGCCGGCCTGCTGACCGCCCTCGTCCCCGGCGTGCCGGCCGCCGGCGCCGCCTGTCCCCGCAGGATCCAGGCCGCCGGCACCGCGGACATAGGTCTCCAGCAGCCGCTGCGTAACACGGGGTGCCACCACGGCGTCGCCGCTGGCCACCACCCGCACCGCGCTGACCAGTTCCGCCGGCGCCACGTCCTTGAGCAGGAACGCAGAGGCCCCTGCCCGCAGTGCTGCAAAGGCGTATTCATCGAGGTCAAAGGTGGTCAGGATGATGATTTTTGCGTCGGAGCCCGAGGCGGCGATCGCCCGGGTGGCCTCGATCCCGTCCAGCACCGGCATCCGCACATCCATCAGGACGACGTCGGGCGCAAGCTCCCGGACGTGGCGGACCGCTTCGGCGCCGTTGGATGCCTCGCCCACGATGCGCAAATCGTCTTCACCCTCCAGGATGAGGCGGAAACCCATCCGAAGCAGCGGCTGGTCATCCACCAGCAGGACGCGTACCGGCATGTTGTCGGACATTGTTCCCCCTTAATTCCGTGGCATTCTCGCCGTTGCAGTTCAGTTCCGCGTGCACGCGCCAGCCGCGGTCACCGGCGCGCCCGGCGTACACGGTGCCAGCGTAGATCCTGGCCCGCTCCCGCATCCCGGCGATTCCATGCCCGGTGCCGAAGGAGTCCAGTGCGTCAGGCTTCGCCTGCGCGCCGGTCCCGGGAGCCCCCGGGTCAACGGTGCCCCTGCCGTCGTCGAGCACTTCAATGGTGACGCGGGAGCCGTTCCGGACAATGCTGACCTCCACCCGGCTGAGGGCGCGGCCGTAGCGCAGCACGTTGGTCAGCGACTCCTGCACAATTCTGTAGACGGTCAGCTGGAACGCCGCATCGTCGGGCAGGGACGGGCCGGTGTGCGTGTAGTGCAGCGGCAGTCCCGCGGTGCGGAAGCCCTCGAGCAGTTTGGCCAGGCTGCCCCCGGCCACCAGCGGCTCGCGCGGGGCATGTCCCGTGGCGGCGTCCTCGCGCAGCACGCCAAGGACGCGCCGCATGTCGGCCAGCGCGGTGCGTCCGGTCCGGGAGAGTTCGGCCAGGACGCCGGCGGCGCGCTCCGGATCCTTCTTGACCACGACGGCGGCGCCGTCCGACAGGCTGATCATGACCGTCAGCGAGTGCGCCACGACGTCGTGCATTTCGCGCGCGATCCGGTTCCGTTCCGTGACCGAGCCCAGCTGCTGGGCCCGGGCGGCCCAGGCCGCGATCTCGTGCTCGTGCTCGCGCCGCTGCCGCACCGAGATCCCGATCCCCGTGGCGATCACATTCGAGAGCGCGATGCCGATGCCCGCCGCGATGCCCGTCAGCAGCTGGAAATTCTCCGGTGTGCGGACGGCCATGTCCGGGAGCCGGCCGTCCAACGGGCCGACGGCCAGCAGGAAGTACAGGAGCAGCAGCGGGGCGGTGGTCAGGGCCAGGGCGGCGAGGGCGAACCGCCGGGTGCGGACGACGGCGACGGCGTACAGCGAAAACCAGAGCCCGGCGGAGACATTGGACCCCCAGGGATGCAGGAAGGTGACCGCCAGTTCCAGGGCCCCCACAACCGCCGCCACCCGCACCGGATACGCCCGGCGGAAGAGCAGGACCGGCGCGGCCGCGGCGAGCAACACGGCCACCGGCCAGTCGCCGTGGATGACCGATTCGACCGCCGTGGGCGTGACCAGGACCAGGTAGCAGAGCACCACCAGGACGTCCATGACCCGCGGATTGGCCAGCAGGTAGCGCCGGAGCCGGCCGCGGCGGCGGGCCGTGAGTTCAGCAAGGGACGCGGCGGCCGGTCCGGCCGACGCGTCCCTGACAGGTACCGCATCGATCATGCTCTGAGCCTAGACTCTGGGGCCCGTGGCGCCGGCCTAGACGTCCCGCCTCTTGAGCAGGACGGCGGCCAGGAGCACCGGGATGACTACCCAGGCGCCCAGCACCAGGGCGGCCTGCCAGGCCTCGAGGGTGTCCGGGAGGTGCTCCACCGCGGTCAGCGGATCCACGGTGTTGCCGGGCAGGTACTTGCGGGCCTCCACGAAGAAGTCGCCCGGAATGAGCTGGAAGGCGATGGGTGCCACGAAGAACAGACCCACGAGGCTCATGATGCCGCCCGCCGAGTTGCGGATCAGCGTGCCCAGCGCCATGCCGATGGCCGCGACCGCCGCCACGTAAATGCTGTTGACAAGGAGCAGTTTGACCGACTGCGAGCTGCCCAGGTCCAGGCCCAGGCCGTAGTTGTCCAGGATCGGCACGGATACGAATCCGGCGGCCAGGGTGGATGCGGCGGTGACGACGAAGGAGGTCACCACCACCACCACGAGCTTGGCCGCGAAGGCGGGGATGCGTTTGGGCACCGCCGCGAACGTGGACCGGGCCATGCCCGTGGTGAACTCGGAGCTCATCAGCAGCACGCCGAGGGAGCCCAGGATCAGCTGGGCGAACGCGATGCCGGAGGTGGGCACGCTGACGGCGATGTCGCCGCCCTGGGCCGCGAGCCTGGCGCCGACCTCCGGGTCCCGGGCCGCGGCCTCGGAGAACTGGCCCGTCCCCCAGGCCGAAAGCGCCCCGAACCCCACCATGACCACCACTGTGGAGCCAAGCAGGATCAGAGTGGAGAGCAGGGTGCGGAACTTGATGAATTCGGAGTTGAGGACCCGCAGGAAGCTGGGGCCGGGGCCGGAACTGCTGCCGTTTCCGGACCGCGGTGCGTCGGCGCCGCGGCGCGAGGGCGTGGATTCAACGGTTGTGGAGCTCATGGCTTAGTTGCCTCCGGCTTCGACGGGAACGGCGCCCGTGGTGATCAGCGAGTGGTATTCGACCTCATCCTTGGTCAGTTCCATGTAGGCCTCCTCGAGGCTGGCCTGCAGCGGGGTGAGTTCGTAGATCATGACGTGGTTCTCCAGCGCCGCAGTGGCGATCTGGCGCGGGTCCAGGCCTGTGACTTCGAGGAGTTCGCGCTCCTGGACCTCCACCGAGACCCCGGTCCCGGCCAGCAGCTGCATGAGCCGGTCCGGCTGGTCGGTGCGGACCCGCGTCCGGCCCTGGCCCTTGCCGGTGATGATCTCCTGGATCGGGGCGTCCGCAATGATCCTCCCGCGGCCGATCACGATCAGGTGGTCCGCCGTGACGGCCATCTCGCTCATGAGGTGGCTGGAGAGGAAGACCGTGCGGCCCTCGGAGGCCAGGTACTTCACCAGGTTGCGGACCCACACCACGCCCTCCGGGTCAAGGCCGTTGACGGGCTCGTCCAGGATGACGGTCTGCGGGTCGCCGAGGAGGGCGGCGGCGATGCCCAGCCGCTGGCCCATGCCGAGCGAGAAGCCGCCGACCTTCTTCCTGGCCACCTCGGCCAGTCCGGTCATCTCAATGACTTCGAGGACCCGTTTCTTCGGGATGCTGTGGGTCGCCGCCATGGCCAGCAGGTGGTTGTAGGCGGAGCGGCTCGTGTGGACTGCCTTGGCATCGAGCAGGGCGCCGACGTCGCGCAGCGGTGCGGCGTGCCCGGTCAGCGGGGACCCGTTGACCGTCACCGAGCCCGACGTCGGCCGGTCCAGCCCCATGATCATGCGCATGGTGGTGGATTTTCCGGCCCCGTTCGGACCCAGGAAGCCGGTGACCCGGCCGGCTTCGACGGTGAAGTTGACGCCGGCGACGGCGGTCTTGTCGCCGTAAACCTTGGTCAGGCCTCGTGCTTCGATCATGGAAGCGTTCCTTTGCGTTGCGGGAGATGATCCGGGGCACCGCAGTCACGGGCCCGTCTGCACACCACGCTACCGAGGCAACCTGCGTATTTCGCCGGTCTCAGGGATGATTCAGGGACTAATCAGGGTAGTCCGGGAGGATGACAGGGGTTTGGACGACGGGGTCGGGCGACAGGGTTCAGCCGAGGGGCGAATAGTAGGTCAGCGCGCCGGGGCGGACCGAGAATTCCACCCGCCGCACCCCGGGCATGACCTCTCCGTCGACGGCGAGGACCATGGGCCCGTTCCCGGGTTCCACCGTGATCGTGTCCGTTTCGCTCAGATGGGTGATCCCGGACGTGGCCACGGTGCCCGTGAGCACGGCCCAGAGCAGCCGCAAGCGGGCGAACGGCTCATCGGCGGTGATCATCCGCAGATCCAGGACGCCGTCCGCCAGTACCGGGCGCACCAGCGGCGCATGGTCGCGGGGGTAATAGCGGCCGCGGCCGATGTACAGGATCCAGAGCCGGTGCCGCACCCCGTTGACGATCAGCGTGGTGGGGGTGCCGGCCGCGAAGGTCCGGAGCATGGCCACCACTCCGGCCAGGGGTTTGCCCAGTGCCGGCTGGAGCTGCTCCCGCCGGCGGACCAGGTTCGGGTAAAGGCCGATGCTGGCGGTGTTGAGCATCATCAGCTCGAGCTGCTCCGGGCTGTCGGGGAGCCCGCGCTCGACACTCACGTGGCCGACGTCGGCCACGGCGGCCTCGCCGCGAGACGCCGCCTGCACGGCGTCCGCCAGGGTGGGGGTTCCGGCGTCGCGGGCGAAATGGTTCAACGTGCCGCCGGGGAGCACCAGCAGCGGGAGGGAACGTTCGACGGCGGCGGCCGCAGCGGAGCCCACGGTCCCGTCGCCGCCCCAGACGCCCAGGGCCGCAATGCCCGGCCGGGTCGCGACCTGGGCGATGCCCGCGTCGACGGACTCACCGGGCCCGATTTCCTTTATATACGCTTTAGGGAATACTTTTTGCAGGGCGTCGGCAGTCTCGTCAGCATAGGACCCGCCGAGGGTGTTGACCGCGATGCCGAGCCCCTGGCCGTCAGGGAGTTCCGCGGCCGGGGCGGCGCCGCGGCGGGTTTCCGGGAATGGCGGCCGGACGGGCCACCACTTCCGCGTCACCATGGCCGCGCCGGCGCCGATCGCGGATCCGAACAGCACATCCGAGGGCCAGTGGGCCCCGGTGTGGACCCGGGAGTAAGCCACTCCGGCCGCGAGGGGGGCCAGCGCCGCACCGAGGGCCGGGCGGACCATGCCGACCCCGAGTGCGAAAGCCACCGCGGAGGCGGAGTGTCCCGACGGCATCGACGAACTCGTCGGCTGCGGGTTCACGAAGCGGAAGACCGGAAGGTGTTCGGGCAGGGGGCGGGCCCGGGGCAGGAGGGTCTTGAACACGACGTTGGTGACCGCCGAGGCGGCGCCTTGCGCGATGAGTCCGTGCACCGCTGCCCGCCGCGTCTTGCCGGGCACCAGAGCCATGGCTCCGGCAACGCCGAACCAAAGTTTGCCCTTGTTGGCGGCGGCGGACAGACGGCGGAAGAAGTCGTCATGGCCTCCTCCCGGCAGATTGGAGATGGCGCCCACCAGTTTGCGGTCGAATTTCGACAGGCGGCCGGGGGCCTTCCTCAGCATGGTTCGCATTGGACCACCATACTGCTACCTCGCGGGCAGCGGCTTCGCGGCTCCGGCCAGGACCAGCGCCACCACAATCGGAATCCCGATCGCCAGCAGGGCGGTCCTGACACCGGTGACATCACCCAGGTAGCCCAGCAGGGGCGGCCCGGCGAGGAAGGCAATGTAACCCAGCGTGGACACCACGGACACCCGGGCGGCCGCCTTCTTGGGGTCGTCCGCGGCGGCGGACATCCCGATCGGGAACGCGAGGGCTGCCCCCACGCCCCAGAGCACGGCACCGGCGGTGGCCAGCCAGATGGTGCCGGCGAACACGAAGAGGCAGAGGCCCGCGGTCGCCGCCGCCATGCTGGCCCGCAGCACGGCAACGCGGCCGTAGACGTCGATCGCACGGCCACCGAAGAAGCGCATGGCGGTCATGGCCAGCACGAACGCGGCGAACAGCAGCGCCCCCGTGGACTGTTCGGCGCCAAGGCCGTCAACCGCGGCCTTGGCAATCCAGTCGTTGCCGGCGCCTTCGGTCAGGGTGGCGCCGAGGACGACGACGCCGATCAGCAGCGTGCGCCCGTCCCGCCAGGCCGAACCTGCGTTGCCGCGGTCCGCGTCCCCCGCGGCGGGTGCCTCCGCAGGCAGGTGGGGCAGGAAATACCGGGGGGCCACCGTGGTCAGGACGGCGACGACGGCGGCTATGACCAGCAGGTGCTCCGGGAGCCCGACCCCCAGGGTGGATAGTCCGGCGCCGATCAGGGCGCCGACGAACGCGCCGCCGCTGAAGGCCGCGTGGAACTGCGGCATGATGGTGCGCCCGAGCCGGTGTTCGACGTCGGCACCTTCAATGTTCTGCGAAACATCCCACAACCCGACGCCGATCCCGAAGAAGAACAGGGCAATGGCAGTCCCCGGGATGGAGGCCGCCATCAGTGAGAGCGCGACGCCGACGCCGGCCGCCGCGGCCACGAGTCCGGCGCTGCGGACGGTGTTGGCGGTGCCGATCCGGCCGACGACGAACCCGGCAGTCGGCAAGGCGATCAGCGAGCCGACCGCGACGCACAGCAGGAGGGTTCCCATCTGGCCCGCGGTGATGTGCAGGATCTCCGTCACGGCCGGGATGCGGGCTGCCCAGCTGGCGAAGACTAACCCGTTGATGCCAAAGACAAGGAAAGTCGCCCCGGTGGCAGCCTTGAGTTGCGGGACGGTTGCGGTACTGGTCATACGATCACTGCTTCCACCGAGTGCTGGGCGAGTTGGTCAAGTTCTTCCGGGCTGAGCTGCCGGTCCGTCACGATGGCATCCACGGCGTCCAGGGAGGCGACGAGGGCGACGGCGCTGGCGTTCCATTTGGTGCCGGCACAGGCGACGATCACCCGGGCGGCGGATTCGAGGCCGGCGCGTTTGACTGCGGCGTCGTCGAGGTCGTGGGCCAACAGTCCGTCCTTGAGGTTCAGGGCGCAGGGCGTGACGACGGCGGTGTCGAAGCGCAGCGAGCGGATGTTGGATTCCGTCATCGGCCCGCGGAAGGAAAGTTCGCCGGGGACGAGGCTGCCGCCGGGCAACAGGAGCTCGGGGCGGCGCCCGGCCGGAGCGTCGTCTGCGGACAGCGCGGTGACGGCCCGCAGCGACATCGGCATGATCGTCATCTCACGCTGGCGCAACCGGCGGGCGATCTCCGTGGCGGTGGTGCCGCTGTCCAGCCAGACGTGTCCACGGTCCGCGAGCATGGCCGCCACCCCGGCGGCGATCCGCAGCTTGGCGGTGTGGTCCTCGAGTTCGCGTTGCCCGTAGTGCGGGTTTTCGCCGCCGAAAACCAGGCTCCTGGCTCCGCCGTGGACCCTTCGCAGCACGCCGTGCAAGGCCAGGATGTCGAGGTCACGGCGGATGGTGGCGCCGGAGGCGCCGCAGGCGGCCGTCAGTTCGTCCACCGTCACGTGCTCCCGGTCGCGCAGCAGTCCGCCGATCAGGCGGTGCCGCTCATCAGTGTTCATGCTCAAATGCTAGCGGCTGGTGATCATTTAATCATTTGTTGCGCAGATGATGGCCCATGTGGGGTCAGCGGGCGCGCTCTACGCGCTTTTCGTCCCAGACCGGTTCGGCGGACTCGTAGACCCTGCCGTCGGAGCCGAAAACCAGGAAGCGGTCGAAGGTTCGGGCGAACCAGCGGTCGTGGGTGACGGCCAGGACGGTGCCCTCGAAGTGGTCGATCGCCCGTTCCAGGGCCTCGGCCGAGTGCAGGTCCAGGTTGTCCGTGGGCTCGTCGAGCAGCAGCAGCGTGGCGCCGGAGAGCTGCAGCAGCAGGATCTGGAACCGCGCCTGCTGGCCGCCGGAAAGGGATTCGTACTTCTGCTCGGACTGCGCCGCCAGCCCGTAGCCGTCCAGCGCCCCGGCGGCGGCTTCACGGCCCATGCCCGAGCGGTGCTCGTCGCCCCGGTGCAGGATTTCGAGCAGGGTCTTACCCAGCAGGTCGGGCCGGACGTGGGTCTGGGCGAAGAATCCGGGCCGGATCCGGGCGCCGAGTTTCACGGTGCCCTCGTGCGGCACTTCAGCGATCTCGACGTCGGACACCGGCAGGTGCTCGCGCTCGGGATCCGTGCCGCCGGTGGCGAGCAGGCGCAGGAAGTGGCTCTTGCCCGAACCGTTGGAACCAAGGACGCCCACCCGGTCGCCGAACCAGATTTCGGTGGAGAACGGCTTCATCAGGCCGGTCAGTTCCAGCTTCTCGGCCACGACGGCGCGCTTGGCGGTGCGGCCGCCCTTGAGCCGCATCTGCACGTTCTGCTCGATGGGAAGGGCCTCGGGCGGGCCGGCCTCGAGGAACTTCGCGAGCCGGGTCTGCGCCGCGTGATAGCGGTTGGCCATGTCGGAACGGAACGCGGCCTTGTTCTTGTACATGTTGACGAGTTCCTTGAGCTTGACGTGCTCCTCGTCCCAGCGCTTGCGCAGTTCCTCGAAGCGCGCGTTCCGGTCGGCCCGGGCATCCACGTAGGACCCGAAGCCACCGCCGTGGATCCAGGCGCCGGCGCCGTTGATGCCCGGTTCCAGGGTGACGATGCGGCCGGCGGCGTTGTTGAGCAGTTCACGGTCGTGGCTGATGAAGAACACGGTCTTCTTCGAATCGTTCAGTTTGGCCTCGAGCCAGCGCTTGCCCGGAACATCGAGGTAGTTGTCCGGCTCGTCCAGGAGCAGCAGTTCGTCGGGGCCGGCGAAGAGGGCCTCGAGGACCAGACGCTTCTGCTCGCCGCCGGAGAGGCTCGACGCCGGGCGGTGCTGTGCCCGGTCGAAGGGCAGGCCGAGGGCGGCCATGCAGACCTCGTCCCAGACCGTTTCGACGTCGTAGCCGCCGGCATCCCCCCAGTCCACGATCGCTTGGGCATAGGCCATCTGGGTGGGCTCGTCGTCGTGCTCCAGCATGGCGAGCTCTGCCTCGTCGACGGCCCGCGCGGCGCCGGCCAGGGCAGGCGGGGCGGCGGAGACCAGCAGGTCGCGGACCGTGGACTCGTCCCGGACCTGGCCCACGAACTGGCGCATGATGCCCATGTTGCCGGAACGGCCGATCACGCCTTCGTCCGGGACGAGGTCGCCGGAAATGATCCGGAACAGCGTGGTCTTGCCGGTCCCGTTGGGCCCGATCAGCGCTGTCTTGGTGCCGTCCGGGACCTTGAAGGTCACCCCGTTGAGCAGCTGGGTGCCGTCGGAGAGGAAGTAGTCGATGCCGGATACGTCAATATGAGCCACGCGTTCAATCTTCCCACGGCCGGGAAAGCGTCCGCTCAGCCGGCCCGGGTCAGGAACTCCTTGAGCAGCGGCCCGGACGTGGTGGCCCCGAGTCCGCCGTCCTCGACGAACACGGCGACGGCGAGGTCACCGTGCACGGCCACGATCCAGGCGTGGGTCTTGGGCGGGGTGTCGTTGCCGAACTCGGCCGTTCCGGTCTTCGCCCCGACGGGCTCGCCGGGGACGGAGGCCAGGAACCCGGCATGGCCGCTGGTGACGACGGCCCGCATCATGTCAGCCAGCGCCGCGGCTTCCGCTGCAGTCACCGGCTTTTCGACGGCCGTGGCCGGTGCGGGGGCCGACGGTGTCGCGTCACCGGTGGCCGGGGCAGCCGGCGACGTGCCGGCTGCAGCCGTGCCTGTGGGGGCGGCGCCCTGGGCATCTGGAGGGCTGGCGCCCTCGTCCGGATTCAACACCAGCTGGGCGGCCACCGGGGCTCCCTTGGCCACCGAGCCGGCCATGACGGCGGCGGCCAGGGGGGACAGAAGCACTTTGCCCTGGCCGATCATGGAGGCGGCATGTTCGGTTCCTTCGGCATCCCCGGGGACGGAGCCGAGGAATGCGGCCGCGCCCAGCGCGGGTGCTTCAACTGCCACGCCCAGCGAGGTCGCGGCGGATTCGAGCTGTGCCTGGGTGACGGTGTCGCGGGCGTTGATGAACGCGGTGTTGCAGGAGTGCGCAAAGGCGTCGCGCAGCGTCACGGACCCCAGGGAGGACTCAGGGTATCCCTCGGCGTTTTTGAAGGTGCGGCCGTCCACCGTGAGGGTGGGCGGGCAGTCCACCTTGGAGTCGGGCGTCATTCCGTTGCGGAACATGGCCAGGGAATCGACCATCTTGAAGATCGATCCAGGGGCATACTGTCCCAGCATCGCCGTGTCGTAGCCGTTGCTGCCCGGCCCGGAGGCGGCCGCCAGGACGGCGCCGCTGGAGGGCCGGAGCGCCACAATGGCCGACGCCGGGCCGACCTTGCCGAGGACGTCTTCCGCGAGCTGCTGCAGCTTCGGGTCCAGGGTGGTTTTCAGCGGGGTGCCGTCTTTTATCTCAGTCTGAAAAAGTACGCGGCGTCCCGCGTTGGGCAGAGCCTGCTTCTCTGCGGCCGTGAGGCCTGCCTTCTCGGCGAAGACCTGGATGCCGTCGCTGCCGCGAAGCTGCGCGTCGTATTGCTGTTGCAGGCCACCGGTGCCCGTGGTGTCCCCGGCTTTGAGTGCCCCGTTCGATTTTTCGATCTGTTCTGCATTCGCCTCCGCTGCGGTGCCCAGCAGGGCGCGGGCGAAGGTGCGGTTTGGTGCCAGCGGAAGGGAGCCCCGGATGGCGCGGGCGCCGGGAATCTCGCCGATCTGAGCGTCGGTGATGGTCCGTCCTTCTTCACGCAAAGTGATGGCGGCAACGAACGCCTCGGGGCCGGCCGCCGCGACCTGCTGCCCGTACGCCGCCGGGTCGACCCCCACCAGATGGGCAAGCTTGGTGGCGGAATCGGCGGCGTCTGCACCGCCGAGCGCCGGCTTGTCGATGCCAACATTGACCACGGGCCGGTACGTGACCAGCGGGACCCCACCGGCGCCCAGGATGTCGGCGCGCGAGGGCGAATGGGTTGCCGAGCCGACGAGCTCGCCTTCGGCCAGTTCGGGGACCAGGGTGGCCGGGTTCCAGACCGTCAGCCACTTGTCGCCGGACTTCTTGAACTCGGCGAAGGTGGTGTACTTCCACTCTTCGGAGCCGATCTTCCAGCGGTAGTTGAGCGGGACCGTGGCCTTATCGGACTCCAGCGTCAGTTGGCCGCTTTCCACTGAAGGGCGGGCCGGGTCAAGCCCCTTGAATATTTCCTTGAGCTGGTCGTTGGCGGCACCGGAGTCCTTGCCCTCAAAGGCGACGGATCCGACGTCGAGCGCGGACACCGCGGACGCGAGCTGTTTGGCAGCGCTTTCGGCGCCCTCACGGCCGTCGCCGCAGGCGACCAGCGAGCCGCCAAGAACAAGGCCCACAAGGGCCAGTGCAAGTTTTGATGAGTTCCCCATGGCGCCCATTATGCCCCGGGCCACCGACAAGTCCGTTGTCACATAACACCGTCACTTAGCACCGTCACCCGCCCCCCGGCTTCACTTCGGGTGCCGGGAACGCCTAGGGCCGCCGGATGATCCTGCGCTGCGCTGCCACGGCGATCGCGGCGGTGCGGTTGTCCACGCCGAGTTTGCCGTAGATGTGCACCAGGTGCGTCTTGACCGTGGCCTCGGAAATGAACAGCTGCTTCGCGATCGCCCGGTTTCCCATCCCGGTGGCCAGCAATCCGAGCAACTGGACCTCGCGGGCGGACAGGGCAGGCTCCGGATTCCTGATCCGGCCCATCAGCCGGGCCGCGACTTCGGGGGCCAGCGCGGTGCCGCCGGCCGCGGCAGAGAGCACCGCCTGGCGGATCTGCTCCGGCGGGGCATCCTTGAGCATGTAACCGCTGGCGCCGGCCTCGACGGCGGCCAGGATGTCGGCGTCGGAGTCATAGGTGGTCAGGATGAGCACCGGCGGCGGCGGCTCGCCGGCCTCTCCTGCCTTGATCCGGCCGGTGGCCGTGACGCCGTCCATGCCCGCGCCCATCTGCAGGTCCATGAGCACCACGTCCGCGGGCTCACCCAGGGTGTGGAGCCTGGCCAGTCCGGCCAGCGCGGCGCCGCCGTCGGCGGCCTCGGCCACCACCGTGATGCCCTCCAGATCACCCAGCATTGCCCGCAGACCGGCCCGGACCACCGGGTGGTCGTCCACCAGGAACACCCGGATGTTGTTCATTTCCGGTCCCCGCGGACCGGCGCCGGCGCGGCGTTGGAACCGGGCGCTTGGCCCAGTGGCAGCCGGATGGCCACCACGGTTCCCTCACCCGGGGCAGACTCGATGTCCAGCTGCCCGTGGAGGGCGGCCACGCGGTCCCGCAACGACGTCAGCCCATAGCCGGACCCGTCCGGACGGGCCGGCAAGGCCGAGGGGTCGAATCCGGCGCCGTCGTCGTAGATGTCCATGGCCACCTCCGGGCCCAGGAAGGAAAGGGTGACGACGGCGGTGCCCGCCTGCGCATGCGCCCGCACGTTGGCCAGGCTCGCCTGCGCGGCCCGGAGCAGGACCGTCTGGTGGGCGCCGGGGAGTTCCACCGGCACACCTTCGACGTCGAGGCGGCACCGCAGCCCGGCACCCCGCGCCGCGGTCTCCGCTTCGGTCTTTTCGCACAGCCGGAGAAGTCCGGCCACGAGGGAGCCGTCCTCGAGATCGGGGGACTGCAGGGCCCGGACGAAGTTGCGGGCCTCTGCCAGGTTGGCGGCGGCCGTGTCCCGGACAATCCGCAGCCTGTCCCGTGCCACGGCGGGTTCGCCGTCGTCCAGGGCCTTCTCGGCCGCGCGCCCCATCAGCACGATGCTGGACAGGCCTTGGGCGAGGGTGTCATGGATTTCCCGGGCCAGCCGGGTGCGCTCGGCCAGGGTGCCGGCATTGTGCTGGGTCCGGGCGAGTTCGGCACGGGTGCGGCGCAGCTCTTCGGCCGCCAGCCGCTGGTTTTCCGCCTCCAGGAACAGCGCCCGGTAGGCCAGTCCGGTGACCACAGCGAAGGCTGCGCCGAAAACGGGCCCGAGCACCATGGGCAGCTGCAGCCCCACGCTGGCCGGATCCGCAGTGGCCAGATCGGGAGACGCGCTACCGCCGTTGTGGAACCAGAGCGCCGCAATAACAAACACGGTACTCACTGCGATCGCCGGCAGCGCCAGCCGGCGCCGGAGCACGTGCAACTGCAGGAAGAACAGCGGGAAGGCCAGCCAGACGAAGTCGGCACTGGCCCAGACCAGCAGCAGCCAGAGGAGGCAGACGCCGCCCAGCCACCAGGCCGAGTAGGGCCGCGGATCGAACCGGGTCCGGCGGGCGGCGTGCCGTTTCTCCAGCACGGTGCCCACGAGGTAGAAGGCGGCGAGCAGCACGGCCAGCAACAGGGTGATCCACTCCTGCCCAGTGATGCCGCCGGCCAGGAGCCGGAGCAGCGCCACCAGGAGCAGCACCGCAAAGCCGACGTGCAGGCTCACGCGAAGGACGCGCAGAATGACGGCCGCCCCGGTGGGCTCCGGCGCGTGCGGTGCGCCGGCATGCCCGGCGCCGGCGTGCGGTGCGCCCCTGGGTCCTGTGCCGTTGTGGACCGTGTTGCCGGCGTCGCCCTCCATGCTTCCAGCGTAGTGCCGGTGCGGCGGGGCTCCTGCGGAAAACGGCCCGCCCACGGCGGAATCAACCTTTTGGTTGATCGCAGGGCCGTCCGACCGGTGGCGGCGGTCCAACCGGGCGGCCGATGCCCTGGAGCCCGGCGGAGGGAAGGCTGGAAGCAACGCCACAAGCGCCTCAAACGACACCAAGAAGGACAACATGTATCTCGCCATCCGCGATATCCGCTTTGCCAAGGGACGGTTCGCCCTGATGGGCGCGGTCGTCGCCCTCATCACCCTCCTGCTCGTCATGCTTTCCGGGCTGACGGCCGGACTCGGAAACCAGTCGACGTCGGCCCTCGCCGCCCTCCCGGCCGACCAGCTGGTCTTCGGCGCCCCGGCCGGGAGCGCACCCAAGGCCTCGTTTACCGAATCCGAAGTCACGCGCGCCCAACAGAGCCTGTGGTCGGCGCGCGACGGCGTCGTCCGAGCCGACGCCGTCGGGATCAGCCAGAGCCGCTTCCAGGCACTCGGCGCCGAAGGCGTGCCGGCACGCACGGCAAGCGTTGCGGTCTTCGGCACCGAGCCCGGCGCAGGCCTGGCTCCTGCCCCGCTGACAGAGGGAACCATCGCCGTCGGAGCCGGACTGGCGGAGGACCTGGAGCTCAGCATCGGCAGCCACGCCTCGGTGGGCGGCGCCGACCTCGTTGTGACGGCCGTCGTGCCGGAGCAGTGGTATTCCCACACCGGCGTCGTGTGGACCACGCTGGCCGACTGGCAGAAGCTGGCCCATATCCAAGACGCGGACGCCGCGACGGTGCTGGCCGTGACATTCGACTCCACCGCCGGAACAGGGGTGGATCTCGGTGCCGCCAACACCGCCGCGGGAACCGTCAGCACCACGATCGACGGGTCCTTCCAGGCCCTCGGCTCCTACAAGAGCGAGAACGGCTCGCTGCTGCTCATGCAGGCCTTCCTCTACGGCATCTCAGCCCTTGTGATTGTTGCCTTCCTGACGGTCTGGACGGTCCAGCGCACCCGGGACATCGCCGTTCTGAAGGCACTGGGCGGGTCCGCCCGCTACATCCTCCGGGACGCCATGGCGCAGGCGGCCCTGGTCCTGCTGGCCGGCGCGGTGGCCGGGGGGCTGGCCGGTGTGGCCGGCGGAGTCCTCGCGTCGCAGGCGGCACCGTTCCTCCTCACGCCCTGGACAACGCTGCTGCCCATCGCCGGAATCGTGCTCCTGGGCCTGGCCGGCGCAGCCCTCGCGGTCCGCAGCGTCGCCCGCGTCGATCCGCTCATCGCCCTCGGCGGCAACTGAGCAGCCCCGGCCCGCCCCATATATTCCTAGAAAGGCATATCTCATGAACTCAACCCTGAACAACACCGCCCTGAACCTCGTCAACGTCACCCTGGAGTACCCGGACGGAGACGGCACCCTCAAGGCCCTGGACTCCGTGAGCCTCAAGGTGCACGCAGGCGAATTCGTGTCCCTGATCGGCCCCTCGGGGTCCGGCAAGTCGTCCCTGCTGGCCGTCGCCGCCACCCTGGTCCGGCCCACCGCCGGCCTGGTGGTGGTCGACGGCGAGGACGCCGGCGGATTGCCCGACTCCGGCCGCACCGCACTGCGGCGGGACAAGATCGGCATCATCTTCCAGCAGCCCAACCTCCTGCCCTCGCTCACCGCGGTGGAGCAGCTCGTGATCACCCAGCGCCTGCGCGGCGGGACGGCTCGGGCGGCCGGGGAACGCGCCGCGGCTCTGCTGGACCTTGTCGGCCTCGGGCATGCCCTGGCGAAACGGCCGCACCAGCTCTCCGGCGGACAGCGCCAGCGCGTCAACATTGCCCGGGCACTCATGGGCAACCCTGCCGTGCTGCTGGTGGACGAGCCGACGGCCGCCCTGGACCACCAGCGCAGCGAAGCGATCATCCGGCTGCTGCGGCAGGTCACCGACGAATTCAGCGCGGCAACGGTCATGGTCACCCACGACACCGATTTCGTGCCGCTCACCGACGCCGTCGCGAGCATGCGCGACGGACGGCTGTCCGCCAGGGTGGCGACGGCGGCCGCTGCGGCGCCGCGGCAGGGCTAGGGGCTAGCGGCTAGGGGACCCGGTATGCGAGGTCCGGGACCCCGAGACCGAACATGTCCTTGAGGGCATGCCGGGCGGCGTGGAAGCCGGGCATCCCGGTGACGCCGGGACCGGGCGGGGTCGACGACGAACACAAGTACACCCCTGGCAGCGGCGTCCGCCAGGGCACCGGGCTCAGCACCGGCCGCCGCAACATGCCCCAAAGGTCCATGCGGCCTGCGCCGAAGTCCCCACCGACGAAGTTCTCGTCGTACGCCGCCAGCCCTGCGGCCGTGGTCACCTTGAACTGCACCACCACATCCCGGAACCCGGGCGCGAAGCGCTCAAGTTGCGCCATGACCGCATCGCTCATGTCCACGGTGGAACCGGCCGGAACGTGGCAATAGGTCCACAGGATGTGCCGGCCGGCCGGCGCGCGGCCGGCATCAAAACGCGAGGGCTGGGATACCAGCACGTAGGGCCGGTCCGGATGCCGTCCCGAGGCGACCAGGCGCTCCGCTTCGGCGGTTTCCGCCCTGGTGCCGCCCACGTGCACCGTCCCGGCATCGGCGAGCCCGTGTGCCGCCCACGGCACCGGTCCGGAGAGGATGAAATCGACCTTGCAGGAAGCGTTCCCGAAGCGGAAGGACGCCAGGGCGCTCCTATAGCGCGGCGGGAGCTGGCCCTCCGCCAGGTGCAGCAGCGCGGGTGGTGCCACATCCAGCAGCGTGGTCCGGGCCGGCGGCAGCTCCGCGAGCGATGTGATCCGCCTGCCGGTCTCGACCACCCCGCCATGGGCCTCGATGTCAGCGGTCAGCGCCCGGGCAATCGCGGCCGATCCGCCGCGCGGAACCGGCCAGCCGCCGGCATGGCCCAGGGCGCCCAGCATCAGCCCGGCTCCGGCGGCGGTGATCGAGGGCAGCGGCGCCACGGCATGGGCGGCGACGCCGCTCAGCAGTGCGGGAGCCAGGTCTTGGCTGAACCTCGCATTCCACAGCGCCGAGCCTTGTTCGAGCGCCCGGAGGCCGAACGCGGCGGCAGCCAGGGGATCTGCCGGAATCCGCAGCAGCTGGTTCAGGGTCAGGTCCGCGACGCCCTCCACCCGCCGCACGAGGGGCTCCATGAGCTGGCGGTAGGCGGCGCCGTCCCGCCCGAGTTCGGCAACGGTGCGGTCCAGGGAACGGTAGGCCAGCGCCGCGCGGCCGCCGTCGAGCGGGGATCCGTACGAGAGCTCGGGCACCTCCAGGGGCACGCGCCTGGACAGCTCGAACCGGCGGAAAARGGGTGAGGCCAGAACCATGGGGTGCACGGCCGAACAGACGTCGTGGAAGTGGCCCGGTTCCATCAGTTCGGCGGTGCGCAGTCCTCCGCCGGGCGTGGCGGCCGCCTCGAACACGTGGACTTTGAGTCCGGCCCGCGCCATGGTCACCGCCGCGGCCAGCCCGTTGGGGCCGGAACCGACGACGGCGACGTCAGTCATGCGCTGTGGCTTTCGGTCACGGCACTCTTCCGCCACGGCACCAGGGACGCCGCGGGCCGGCGCAGATCAATCCGCAGCCAGTCCGGGGCACCGTCGAAGGGGCCGCCATGCGGATCATCGATGCGGGGGCGGCGGATCACGTCGCAGGACGGATCCCAGATGTCCCAGGCGATACGCGCCATCAGGTACGCGGTGGCGAGCATGTGGGCAACCACGGCCAGGACGTAGTAGGGCATATCGATGTTGTGCTGGGTCGAGCCGCCGCTGGTTGCCTGCCCGAGGTACATCCAGATGGCGCCCCAGTGCAGCGCTTCGATGGCCTGCCAGATGACGAAGTCACGCCAGCGGGGCCGGGCGAGGGCGATCAGGGGGATCAGCCACAACACGAATTGGGGGGAGTACACCTTGTTGGTCAGGATGAACGCGGCCACGATCAGGAACGCCAGCTGCGCGATCCTCGGCCGGCGGGGTGCCGTCAGTGCCAGGACCGCAATCAGGATGCAGGCCAGGAGAAACAGGTCCAGTGCCAGGGAGTTGATGGCCGCGGCCTCAAGCGGATTCCAGCCCAGCCGGGCGGCCACCAGGTTGTAGGCGAACCAGGGCGAGCTGTAGCCCGCCGGACGCTCCTGCGTGAACTGGTAGAAGTACTTCCAGCCGTCCGGATTTGCCGCGGCTGCGGGGACGTTGACCGCCAGCCAGGCCGCGGTTGCGGCACCGGCCGTGATCAGCAGCGCCCGGATGCGCCCGCTCCGGAGCGCCAGCAGCAGGACGGCGCCGAGGATCAACAGCGGGTAGAGCTTGGTGGCCGTGCCCAGGCCGATGAAGATCCCGGCGAGGACGAGCTTGTTACGCGCAAAGAAGTACATGCCAAGAGCCAGCATGCACACGGCCCACATGTCCCAGTTAATGACGCCCGCCAGGACAATGCCGGGGGCGAGGGCAACCATCGCCGCGTCCCAGGACCGCCGGCGGTTCGTCCGTGCCGTGGCCAGCACGGTGATGATCCAGACGGCGGCGATCAGGGTGGCGTTGACGTCGAAGTAGCCAAGGACGCGGGGATCGTCGGTGCCGGCGCCGGGCACCAGAAGTGCGGTGGCACCCGCGATCAACCCCATCAGCACGGGGTACTCGAAGAGGCTTCCCGGGGTAATGAAGGGGAAGGCACCATCGCCCAGGCCACGGTTGCGGAACAGCTCCGGAAAGTCCGAGTAGCACGTGGCGTAGAACTGCCCGGGTGTTTCCCAGCCATTGGTGCGGCAGAAGTTCTTGAGCAGAATCCCGGCCAGGGCGGCGAGGACAGTGAGGATCACCAGAACACGTTCCACCGTAAAGAATCCCGGCGAAACGATCCCGGGCGCCGAGCGGTGGCCCAAAGGGCCGCCTACCAGTTCCGTGAAGTTTCGGAGAAAAGGGTCGCTGCGGCTCGGGATGACCAATCGGACCCGTTTACGCTCCGGCGGCTTTGTCTCCTGCATGACCTTGAGCTTACCGGGGGACATTGACCCATGCCGCCCCGCGGTCTTCGCTGGCACGTCGTATCGGAGGCCGCCACAACGGCGGGCCATGAAGGGACGCTTAAAGGGGGAGCCCGTGCGGCGACGCACGGGCTCCCTGGGATCGGTTCCAATGTCAGTCATCAGGTCCTCCTTCGCTGCGGACAGTCCTGCCGGTAACGGCCTTCGCCCCTGCACGGGATTAGTCCATGCGGCGGTGGCGGAACTGTCCGGCCGTCAGCAGATCAGGGCGTCAGCGAATCAGGCCGGCCTGATGCATGGCGAGGAACGTGTCGTCCCGCTTTTGGTCCAGGAGCTGGCCGTTGAAGCGTGTCGACTCCCTGCGGGCCAGCTTTCGGAACAGGACCGTATAGAGCTTGTTCATCATGGTTCTTACCTCCCCTCGGGGACTCGATCGGCGTGCCCGGGTGGCGGCAGGGCTGTGCGGTGGGCTGGAGCGGTGGTTGCGGTAGTCACAGGGACCTTTCGTTCGTGGGGGATTGCGCCGCCTGGGCTCAATGGTCGCGACCAGGAGGCAGCAGGAATGGGCGGATGAAACGGGCGGCCGATTTTTGGGCGCGACAAATAGAGCCCTAGATGCAAGGAATTCGAATAGCCGGTTCCGGGCGTGCCAATTAGCCCGAAAATCCCCGGCCTTAATTTAGGCCGGAATTCCGGAGCGGAAAAAGTTATTCGATGGAGAATGGCCCCTGGACGCGGTAGCGCTGAAACCCCAACAAGAAGCTGGGTTCCGAACTATGGGGAGGCTGTGCAACCGCGTGGTTCCGCCTGATCAGGCTGCCGTCATTGGGCTTTCCGTTGAAGAAGGCCAACTGCCGCGGGCCCCAAGCTGCGTTGCCTGGGACGGGAACGCGGTCAGGAAACAGTCAGTCCGACATTTGGGCGCGGCTCAGCGAACGAGGCCGGGTTGGCGGTGGTGGAGTACATCCATCCGCTAGTCAAAGTAATCATCATTTTCCCAACCTCCTTTTCTGTTCTGCCGTGGCTCCGGCTGACTGGCCGGGCGACGCGCGCCGTGACTCCGGCAAGTCGCCTTGGGGTCAGAAATAAAAATACACTACGAATACGGCAGTTGCCTACCGAATTCATAAACTTTTTTTGACTTTGTTTTAGAAACCGGTTTTAGAGTCCCCAGCGCACGATTGCCGGTGTCTTCTTATCCCATCCCAGTGTGCAGACTTTGGCGGTCCCCAACACGAAATGCCGGCCCTCGCGGGGGTCCAATCCGAGCCACCGGGCGGTCAGGATGCGGGAGAAATGCCCGTGCGCGACGATCAGCACGTTGTCCAGGCCCGATTCGAGCACCCGGGCCACGATCTTGTCCGCGCGGGCGGCGACGTCGTCGAGCGCTTCACCATTGGGCACGCCGTGCGTCCAGATCAGGTATTCGGGGTTGTCCTTGCGGATGAGGTCCGAGCTGATGCCCTCGTAGTCGCCGTAGTCCCATTCCACCGCCAGCGGCTCCAACTGGGCGTCGGGGTAGCCGGCGAGTTCGGCGGTCCGGCGGGCGCGGCGCAGGGGTGAGGTCAGTACGAGGTCGAAGTCGACGGTCTCGAGCACCCTGCGCGCCTCCACGGCCTGCTGCTCGCCCTCCACCGTGAGGGGCATGTCCGTGAGACCGGTGTACTGCCCGCTCTTGGACCATTCTGTTTCACCGTGCCGCAGGATCCACAGTTGGGGGCGGGGGCCATTGGATGGTGCAATCACTTAGGACTCCTCAGTGGTGGAAAGTTCGGCGCCGGCGGGCGCCGCCTCGGGCTGTGCCGCCCACCAGTCCCGCAGGCGGGATTCGGCGACGGCGGGATCGAGCGGGCCATGCTCCATGCGTTCTTCCAGCAGGAATTTGTAGGCGCGGCCCACCACGGGACCGGGCTTGAGACCAAGCAGCGCCATAATCTGGCCGCCGTCCAGGTCCGGGCGGACGGCGTCGAGGGACTCCTGCTCCCGCAGCGCCGCAATCCTGTCCTCGAGGTCGTCGTAGGCGAAGGACAGCCGGTCCGCCTTGCGCTGGTTCCGCGTGGTGACATCGGAGCGGGTGAGCCGGTGCAGGCGCTCCAGGAGGGGACCGGCGTCGGTGATGTAGCGGCGGACCGCGGAATCGCTCCAGCCGGCCTCACCGTAGCCGTAGAAGCGCATGTGCAGCTCCACAAGCCTGGCCACGGCCTTGATCGTGTCGTTGTCGAAGCGCAGCGCCTTCATGCGCTTGGCAGTCAGCTTGGCGCCCACCATGTCGTGGTGGCGGAAGCTCACTGCGCCGCCCGGTTCAAAGCGGCGCGTGGCCGGCTTGCCGACGTCGTGCATCAGCGCCGCGAACCGCAACACAAAGTCCGGGCCGGGAACCGGGCCGTCCGCCTTCGACTCCAGCGCTGCTGCCTGTTCCAGCACCTGCAGCGAGTGCTGGTAGACGTCCTTGTGGCGGTGGTGTTCATCGGATTCCAGGCGCAGGGCCGAGACTTCCGGCAGGACCAGGTCCGCGAGTCCGGTATCGACCAGCAGGTCCACGCCGGCCCGCGGCTGAGCGGCGCAGATGAGCTTGATCAGTTCATCGCGCACGCGTTCGGCCGAGATGATGCTGATCCGTTCCGCCATCCGGACCATGGCCTCGCGGACGTCGGGGTGCAGCGACACCCCTAGTTGGGCCGCGAACCTCGCGGCGCGCATCATGCGCAGGGGGTCGTCGGAGAAGGACGTTTCCGGCGGCCCGGGTGTGTTCAGGATCGAGGCGTGCAGGTCGCGGACACCGCCGAAAGGATCGACGAGCTCCAGCACGGGCAGCCGCAGGGCCATGGCGTTGATCGTGAAGTCCCGCCGCAACAGGTCATCCGTCAGGGATGTTCCGAAGGCCACTAACGGCTTGCGGGACTCCGGATCGTAGGCGTCGGCCCGGTAGGTGGTGATTTCGATCTGGAAGTCGTCCTTGCGCATCCCGATGGTGCCGAAGGCGCGCCCGATCTCCCAGTAGTTGTCCGCCCATTTCTTGATCAGGGCAACCGTCTGGTCCGGAGTGGCGTCAGTGGTGAAGTCCAGGTCGGGCGAGACCCGGCCAAGAAAAAGGTCACGGACGGGCCCGCCCACCAGGGACAGCTCGTGGCCGGCGTCGACGAAGCGCTGCCCCAGCTCCAGAACCACCGGATCTACCTGGAAAGAAACGGTGTGGGAGTCAGTCTTGTGATGTGCGTGCGCCATAGTTACTTAAGCTTGTCAGAAAACCGCGCCAGCACCACACCGGAACCCTCAAGGATCCGGCGGGTTCGTCACGATAGCGCACGAACCGGCGCGGGCCGACTTTCCCGGCCGTCTACTTTCCGGCCATGTTTAGGTCATCAACAGCGGGCAAGAGTCGTTAGAGTGGACCTCATGGCCCATCCCGTACCGAGCGCTCCCGGCAGGAGGACAAACGCACCGTTGCCGTCGGCAATAGGTGCCAACGTCGCGCCTGTCCAGCACACGGGCCACGCCTCCCTGCCCACTGTTGAGGAAATCTCCGCCGGCGGCGTCGTGGTGGACATGTCCGACGCCGACCTGCGGGTAGCGATCATCGCGCGCCTTAACCGCGGCGGACGTCTCGAGTGGTGCCTGCCGAAGGGCCACCCGGAAGGCAAGGAAAGCAACGAGGAAGCCGCGGTCCGCGAGATCGCCGAGGAAACCGGGATCGAAGGCAAGATCCTGGCACCGCTGGGAAGCATCGACTACTGGTTCACCGTGAGCGGGCACCGCGTCCACAAGACCGTGCACCACTACCTGTTGCGGGCCACCGGCGGGGAACTCACCATCGAAAACGATCCGGACAAGGAAGCCGTGGACGTCGCGTGGGTTCCGATCCAGGAGCTGGCGCGCAAGCTGTCCTTCCCCAACGAACGCCGCATCGCGGATCTGGCCAAAGAAGTCCTGCCGGAAGACCGCTGAAGGCCGCCGGTGCGGCCCGTCACGTCCTTTGATAGCGACTAATGCCCCGCGCGGGTGAGACGATGAAGACGATGTCATCAGCCAAACCCGCCCCCGTACCCTCCGGCCCCGCCGATTCCAAAGCTGCCCAATCCGGAGAAGCCCGTTCCAGCGCCATCATGGCCGCCGGAACCCTCGTTTCGCGTTTCCTGGGCTTCGCCAAGACCTGGATGCTGGCCGCCGCCCTGGGCCTGGGCTCCTCCGTCAATGACACCTTCATCAATGCCAACAACCTCCCCAACCTGATCTTCCTGCTGGTGGCCGGCGGGGTGTTCAATGCTGTTCTGGTGCCGCAGATCATCAAGGCCAGCAAGGCGCCGGACAAGGGTGCGGACTACATCAGCAGGCTGCTGAC
Source organism: Arthrobacter sp. P1_D12 (assembly GCF_056406175.1). Lineage (NCBI taxonomy): Bacteria > Bacillati > Actinomycetota > Actinomycetes > Micrococcales > Micrococcaceae > Arthrobacter > Arthrobacter sp. P1_D12. The sequence continues at coordinate 46,447 of NZ_JBFUAR010000013.1, read as the reverse complement.
GCTGGCGGTCCTGGTGCTGCTGGTACTCACGCTGCTGGTCACGCTGCTGGCACCCACTGTCATTCAACTGACCACCCAGGGCTACTCGCCGCAGCAGAAGGCCCTCGCGGTGTCGTTCGCGTTCTGGTGCCTTCCGCAGATTTTCTTTTACGGCCTCTACGCCCTGCTGACCCAGGTCCTGAACGCCCACGGAGCCTTCGGGCCCGCGATGTGGGCGCCGATCGTGAACAACGTCGTGGCAATCGCCGGACTGGGCATGTTCATCGCCATCATGGGCGCCAACGCCGTCAATCCCCACACGATCGAAAACTGGGGATCCTTGCAGACCATCCTCGTGGCGGGGTTCTCCACGATCGGCGTCGTCACGCAGACTGCCGTCCTGCTCATTCCCGTGTTCAGGCTCCGGCTGGGGCTGCGGCCGCGCTTCGGCTGGCGCGGGGTCGGGCTGGGCCATGCCGCAAAGCTGAGCGTCTGGACCCTGGCGACAGCCGCCGTCGGGCAGTTGGCCTTCCTTTACGTCATGCGCATCGCCACGATTCCGGGCGCGGAACGGGCCCGTCTCCAACAAGCGGGGGACCCCGCGGCGGCCTTCATTCCGGGCAACGCCGTGCTGGAGGTGGCCAGCCAGCTGTACCTGCTGCCACACTCCATCATCGCCCTGTCGCTGGCCACCGTACTGTTCAACCGGATGACCCGGGCGTCCCAGGACGGAGACCGGGCCGCGCTGCGCAACGCGCTCTCCCACGGGCTGCGGACCATGGCCGTGGCCACCGTCTTCGGTGCGCTGGCGCTCTTCGCGCTGGCCGGGCCGCTGGGCATGTTCTTCTCCGGCGACGTGCGCCTGGACGGCGTCATGCTTGCCCAGACCCTCACCATCCTGGCCCTCAGCACCCCCTTCATGAGCGCCAACTTTATGATGTCGCGCGTGTTCTACGCCAACGAGGACGCCCGGACCCCGTTCTTCATCCAGCTGGTCCTGGCGCTGGTCAACGTGGCGGCCGCATTCGCCATCCAGTTCCTGCCGTTCGATCAGATTATCTTCGCCATCGCCATCCTCTACACCGGCGGCAACATCCTCTCCGTGATCGTCAGCGCAACCTTCCTGCGCCGGCTCCTGGGCCACCTGGACGGGCCCCGCATTGCCAGCTCCTATATCCGGATGGGCTATGCGGCCCTCGGTTCGGCCCTGGCCGGAGCCGTGGCCCTGTGGATGCTGGGCAGCTACAACCCGGACGGCTACGCCTGGAGCAACCGGATCGCCGCTCTGGTGACGATCGTCGTCGTCGGTCCCGTCATGCTGGCCGCCTACTTCCTGCTGCTGAAGCTCTTCCGGGTCACCGAGCTTCAGGACCTCCTGCAGCCGCTGCTTGGGCGGCTCCGGCGCCGCACCGCCGAGCCGGGCATCGAGCCGCAGGCAGGCGGCGCGGCGGAGGTCCGGAGGGCACCGGAACGGGCCACCGTCTCGGTGGATACGGGCCTGATTCCGCGAATTTCCGGCGAGTTCGACGCCGAATCGTTCCGTGCCGGTCCCGACATCCGGGAAGAGGACTCGTTCCCTTACGGCCGTCCCGCGGGCCCGGAGGGCGGTTACCTGCCGGCAGAAGACCTCCCCAGCACCGCGCAGGGCGGCTTGGGCAAGGGCGATGTTCCCCTGCCGGGCCGCCGCACCTACCAGGGCCCGGCCGGCCACAACCCCTACTTCCCGTTTGGCGGGAAAAAGAAAAAATGATCCCGGCTCCGTTTCGAACTGCCGTGCTCACGCGGCCTGGACAGAGCATCGGCTAGGATCGAAGACTAACAAGGGAAGTTGCGGACCAGCGGTCAACCGGCTTACCGGAGGGCACACGGTCGCTCTCGGAGTGACCACGTCGGCAGGTCCCGGACAGTCTAGGAGGAGCCCGTGTCCCACCCGATCGATGTCGGATCAGTACTCGGTGGCCGCTACAAGGTCACTGCCACCGTACTGACCTCACATGACCAGGATCTGGTGCTGGACGGTGTGGACCAGGTGCTCAACCGCCCCGTGAGCATCCTCGTCGCAGGCCCGGGCAACGCCGACCAGGTGGCCCAAAGCGCCCGTGAAGTGGCAACGGGCGAACGCCCCGGCAACGTGCAGATCCTCGATCTTGGCGTCAGCGATGCCACCACGTACCTGATCACCAACCACACCTCGGCGGCGGATCTGCTGGATCTTGTGGTCTCTTCAAACCCGCCGTACGTCGAACCCTTCTTCACGGACACGCTGGGCAGCGAGATCTTCGGGCAGGCCCGCTCCCACGAACCCGAAACCTACGACGGGCTTTACGACGACGAGGAAGTCGACGCCGGGTACATCAACTATGGCCAGGCCCAGGGCACAAACGCACAGCCGCCGGTTTCTCCGGCGGCGCCGCCCGCGGGAGTACCGTCGCGGCCCGCGTCCGCTCCTGCCGCCGTGGCAGGCGTCGCGGCAGCAGCCGGGGCTGCCGCGGCCAGGGCACCCAAAGCCCCCACAGCCGCACCGCAGGAGGCGGCGGCGCATTCAACGGCGCCGCAGCCCGTCCAGAACGGCGGCGCGTCCCGCCAGGCCGAACCGGCAGCGCAGCAGCCGGCACCCGCCGCGGCACCAAAAGTTTCCTTGTGGTCCGACGACGACTACGCCGGTGACGATCAGCGCGGCGGAGAGCACCACGGCGGCGCAGCTGCGGCTGCCGGAGTGGCAGCTGCCGGCTTCGACTCCGCGGATCGGGCTCCGGGCAACTTCCCCGCCTCCGCCCGGGCCGCCGTCGACCAGGATGAGGACGAGTACGAGTACGAAGACGAGGACGAGCCCAACCGGGAGCCGCGTTCCATGCGCTGGCTGGTCGGCGGGCTCCTGGCTGCCGTGCTGGTGGTGGGCCTGATCTTCGCGGTTACCAACCTTGGCAGCCTCTTCAAGAGCAGCCCGCAGACCAACGCCGTAACCTCCGCCTCCTCCAGCGCACCGGAACCGTCCACCGCGCAGCCGTCGTCGACCGCCACCGAGGCGCCGGCGGCCGGACCACCCGTCATCGAAGACGTGACGCGACTCGGCAATTTCGATTTCGCCGGAAATTACGACTCCGACCTCGTCAAGACTTTTGACGGGAACGGCGCGAGCTTCTGGTCAGACATGGAATTCGCGACGGACGACTGGGGCGGACTCGCCTCCGAAGTTCCGCTCGTGGTCAAGCTGCAGGACCCTTCCAAGGTCTCCTCCGTCACTCTGAGCCAGTTGGGGGCCTCGGGTGGCAACATCAGCGTCTTCACCAATGACAAGCCGACCCTGGACGGTGCAAAGCAGATTGGCAGCAACAGCTTTACGTCACCGGACCTGACCATGCCGCTGTCTGAACCCGTCACGGCGCAGTACGTGATCGTGTCCATCAAGAAGCTTCCGAAGCTGGCCGCACCCAAGACCCGCTATGGGTACGGCCTGCGCCTGGCCGAAATCAAAGTCCAGTAGCGGCCCTGCGCGGCCGCCGTTGCGCTGCTGCGTTGCGCCGTGAGGCTGCGGCTGCGCTCTAAGGCCACCGTTGCGCCGTCAGGGCCGTGCCCGCCCGCGGGCCGGTAATCCTGGGCCGTCTCCGGCCCCGGGCCCGGGCAAACCGGTACCCTGAGTAGTGGTGTTGCTCCGTGACGCCCATTTCGGCCGGAATATTCAATGCCCGGCAATAGTTGTGCCATGTGGCCGCCCATCGAGGCGGGCGCATCGACAAAGGAAGAGGTTCACCGTTCAGTGAGCAACGCAGAAAACACTGCCTCCGAAGTACGTGATGTCATCATCGTCGGCTCCGGCCCGGCGGGCTACACCGCAGCGGTGTACACGGCGCGCGCGAACCTGAAGCCGCTGCTCCTGGCAGGCTCGGTTACGGCCGGCGGCGAACTGATGAACACTACGGACGTGGAGAACTACCCAGGGTTCCCCGACGGCATCATGGGCCCGGATTTGATGGAGAACTTCGAGAAACAGGCCGCCCGTTTCGGCACGGAGATCCAGTTTGAGGATGTCACCGATCTGGACCTCGACGGCGACGTCAAGACCGTCACCATCGGCACGGGGGAGACCTTCAAGGCCCGTTCCATCATTCTTTCCACCGGCTCGGCCTACCGCGAGCTCGGCTTGCCGAACGAGAAGAGGCTTTCGGGCCACGGTGTGAGCTGGTGTGCAACCTGCGACGGTTTCTTCTTCAAGGATCAGGACATTGCCGTCATCGGCGGCGGCGACTCGGCCATGGAAGAGGCCCTGTTCCTCACCAAGTTCGCCAAGTCCGTCACGGTCGTCCACCGCCGCGATACCCTCCGCGCTTCAAAGATCATGGCTGACCGCGCCTTGGCCCACGAGAAGATCAACTTTGTGTGGAACACCGGTGTGGAAGACGTGTTGGGACAGGACAAGGTCACCGCACTGCGGTTGAAGAACCTGGTGGACGGCACGGAATCCGAACTGGCCGTAACCGGAGTGTTCGTGGCAATCGGCAACGATCCCCGCACCGATCTGGTCAAGGGCAAACTCGAGCTGACCGCAGAGGGAACCATCGCCGTGGACGGCCGCACCTCGAAGACCAGCGTYCMGGGCGTCTTCGCTGCCGGCGACGTCATTGATCCGACCTACCGCCAGGCCATCACCGCCTCCGGTTCCGGGTGCGTGGCGGCACTCGACGTCGAGCACTACCTCGCAGATTTCCACGCCTAAACGGCGCGCAGCAACCAACGGAAGAGAGACAAAGGTTATGAGCAACGCAAAAGACGTAACGGACGCCAGCTTCAGCACTGATGTACTGGCCTCCGAGAAGCCCGTCATTGTCGATTTCTGGGCCGAATGGTGCGGTCCCTGCCGCAAGCTCGGTCCGATTCTTGATGAGATTTCGGTCGAATACAGCGAGAAGGTTGATGTGGTCAAGGTGAACGTTGACGACAACCCAGCCATCGCTGCCGAGTACGGCATCACCCTTCTGGCGGGGGCCACTTTTTTGTTGTGCTCCAAGGCCATCGGTGGGGGAGTAGGGCTGGGCGGACACGCCATAGATCTGCCATATCCGTTGTTGCAACCTTGGGTGGCTGTCTATCTGCATTGTTTTTTGTCTGCTGGCTGACAATTCTCTTGGCTACTGCCGGCTTGTGGAATGGGCCATCCCTCGGCCGGCGAACTGCTATTCGTGCTGACAGGCACGGAAGGTGTTTGGCCGTTGCGTAGGGGACACCACTGCCTTGTTTCACGTGAAACATGATGATCGCGACAACCCACTTAGCAGTTGCTGCGCGGTGTGCGCCCGCGCATAGAAGAGAACGGTTTCCGGTCAGGACATCCCACTCGATTTCCGTTGCCTTCGTGGTCACCGCTGGGCGACGTGTCGCCAATATTCCCGAGTGGGTGACCCACATTCCGCCGAAGCGCCATACGTAACGTCACACAATGGTGTTTCACGTGAAACATCCAATTCTTGAAGGGTAAGCAAATTTGAGGCGGCTTTGGGGATGAGTCCGGACTCTAGATGCGCTCCAAATACTCTTTGTCCACCGCAGGGGAGTCGAGGGTGGAGGCCGCGCTCATACCAGGAACCCGGTCTTGTGACGGGAAGGCATCCACCGATACTGCCGTAAGGGCGGCGCCGTACCCCCACTGCCCCCCGAGATTGGGCAGCCCCCGCGTCAGCGCAACACGCCATGACCGCTCCTGCATGTCCGCCACGGGCCTGGGGAGGGGTGGGGGCCGCCAGGGTCCGAGGCGAAATTGTACTCGGCGACGGATGACCACGACTGCACTTGACTGTCACACCGACACATATTCGTCCCTTTTTCAAGAACGGCGATCAGCGCCTGCCGGTCGCTACCAGCTGCAGCGACCGGCCGGTTCGGACACCTGTTTCACGTGAAACAGGTGTGTACGTCGCACGCTGCCGAATTGTCCCGCCAACCTCCGGGCTCCCGACGTTTCACGTGAAACTGGAAGGGTCATCACGAGAGCGCCGAATACTTCCGCCCGCCTCCGCCGTACTGATGTTTCACGTGAAACACCCATAGTGGCAACCCATAAATCGCAACCCGAAGCGACATGATAGTTGACTCTTAGATAAAATATTGGGGTCTCGCCTCAGCGTGCCCAATTCCCCAGGGAGGGAGGTCGGTGGGACGCAAAGCTGCGCCTGATGGCCTTTGTCTCCCTGCTAAAAGGACACGGCACATCCTTGGCTGAGCGACCCTAAGGTCGTTTGTGCGTGCCGGTGACCGCCATCATTCCTGGCCCAACGCTCGCTGAGGCACCGCCGGCTGCGACCCAACTTCTGCACACCAGACAGGATTTCGGGCAGATCATCGGATCCGACCCCCGTCCCAGCATCTCCGGAATGCCTGGTTTCACGTGAAACATCACAGCGGAGCAGAAACAGCCTGCAGCGAGGCAGACCCAGACTCACCTCCGTAGCCACGATGGGGGTACTGCCGGCAGCCCCTTCAGGTCTCGGCGAGCCGCCGCGTGTGTGGACATGCGAACCTGGGTGCCTCTGAAGCGGCGCGCAGTACGCCCCAGAACGGGCGAGGGAACTTGCTTGAGCTCAGGCCGGAGCATGGGGCAGAGTGCTCATGTGCGCTCTCGGCCGCCCGCCTACGACCAAGGGCCTATGTTGTCTGATTTGAGAGCGAACCGACGATCAATATCGGATCGCTGCGGCAGTCAGTCAGCGAATGAAAACGCCCCGCCGCCGTTACCGCCGGCGCAGTTCCCGCACTCTGCGTGCCGTAGGACGCACGGTCCGGACCTGCATTCCATGGGGCAACCGACCAAACACAGGGCCCGGCCCTGAGGCGATTCCACCGGTTAGGCCCCCACCTTATTTAATTCATGGCGCGTCTCGACAGTTGCTCCTCTGCTCCTCTGCGCCTCCGGTCCGCGTCCAATTCGCCTTGCCCGAGGCCAGGCTCCTCTTCTCCAGGGTTCCTGTCCAGGGACCCTCCGGCGGCAGCCAGGGTCAAACGCGCAGTGCCTGTTCACAGTTCGTGGGCTGATCGGTTCATCAAACACCATCCCCGTTCGGCGCGCGGCATGATCTTGTCCCAGCTGAACAATGCCCACTCTCTCCGCCCCGGTCCGCTTCGGTCTCAGGCACCACTCAAGCTGCATTGAGCTTGCCCAAACTCCTGTGCTGTCTGCAGCCGGGCGCCCCTATTCCGCTCTAGAGGGGAGCGGATTGAGCCGGCTCCTGTGTCCCCGAGGTGGGCCAATTCGATATTCGCGGAACAAGAAGATCGCGCGCCTGTTCTCATGAAGGCTTGTACTCATGAAGGTTGGGACCCCTGCTCTGCCAGTCGCGGCGCAGCAGGTTCGACTCCATGGCGGCCGGACCGAGGACACCCAGGTCCAGCCACGAACCTGCCCCCGCCCCGGCAGGCGCCGCAACCGCCGCTGCCCGTTATGGATGTGCTTCGAGCCCTCGGCATCTGTCCGCAAATCGCCACACTCATAGTGACACCGTGCATGCCTTCCGACTGTCAATACACGAGCCATCACGACCGGCATCCTGGGCGCCAGGCGAAGGTCAGCGGCGGCCGATACAAGCGCATTTCCGGCCCGTCCAGCGGCCACAGAATCCGGAGCTCACTCGATATCCACGAGTTTCTCCACAGAAGTTATTCACACCGTTATCCACAGGCGCTGAGAGATTATTCACATGCCCTTTCCTAGTGGGCCGCCGAGGGCGGTCGCCCCTCCGAACCGGCTGTCTGACCAGCCACCCACCGTGCCAGAGGCACGTCCTGGACCCCGATTAAGAACTCCGGCTCGCAATCACGGCAGAGAGCGTATATCGCCGAAAAATTAACCATAGAACGGCGATTTAGTACATCTTCGCGAATGCTTTGACCATCGTCGCTGAACACCATGATCATGTTTCACGTGAAACGGACTGGAGCCCTGAAAGGACGTTCGGGGCCGTTGTCACGACAGCAGCTCGCCCAAGAATCTGGCGTCACGAACGGGCTGCAATCAGTCACTAATCCACAAAGTTATCCACAGCAATATCCACCGCTCTATCCACCGCCCCATCCACCGGCCGCTGGCTAAAATCCGAGCCGGGAACGGCCACACGAATCCCGCCTGGATGCACCCTTGACCTGCAGTGAAGTGCTCTCCGGACGTGTCATCCCAAGGAGGCCGGGAACTGCAAATCCACGTGGGTCGAACCAAACCCGTCGAGCGCCGGGACCGCCAGCGTGCCATTGCATCGCCCGACGCGCCGGCCGAAGCCAGCTTGTTCCACAGCGCCAGGCGGACCTCAAGAGAACCAGGGGAGCGGAGCCGTTACCCCAAGGAACTCTTCCATCCCACGTCCAGGGATCGCCTTGCCGTGCCAAGATGCGACGACAGCACCCGCCGGACTCGATGAGCTTTGCCGGGCAGCTCACATTCTCTCTGAGCTCGGAGTCCCTGTCGGGCCTCACGCCCTCGCAGGGCCTGTCTGGCCGATCATCTTTCCACGCCGGTCCGCGGACCCGCCGTGTCCGTTGGCCGATGCAGACACGAAGAGGCTCGTCGACCGTGTGTTTGCCACGCGTTGTTTGCATTGGGACAGCACTGGTCCTGTTCCGACTGAAGCATTGCCGGTCGACTTGGGGATTCGCATGAGGGAGGCGCCGGACTGCAAAAAGCGGTCGGCCCGGTCGTGCCGGCACAGTTGACACGCGCAAGCACAAGTCCCGAACCCAATCAGACTGACCCGGATGCCTGCCTTCCTTTCTTTGCGGTTTGAATCCCTCCGGTTGCTGCACCAACTTACGGGTCCGGCGCGGTCAGCGGATTGGATCCTACAGGCAACTGCGCCCTGGTGCCCGGGGGCGACGAACCTGGCCGCCCGAAACACGCTGGTCCGGGGGAGCGGACCCGGCCCGGGTAGCCGTGTAGTTGGACATGCAGCAGCTCGGCAGCTTCCCTCTGGTGCCGGCTGGATGCCCACACAAGAACCACCCCGACAGTTCCGGCCAGATAGAATCCGCAGGGAAGGCGTGGTTGACGCCTGGGACTAATCGGTACGACCCCGGCCCTACTTCATGTGGGCTACGCTTCCCTTCTCGCGGGTGCGTCGCGTGGCCTGAGCTCCTGCTGAAGGACTCCTTCCAACCACTCTGCAGCAGGGTCACCGATGTGCAGCAGTACAGGACCTGCGCTGCACTCTCATCAAGCGGGTACCGGCAAGCCGGCAGGCGCCGGCAGCGGCAGAGTGTGGGGGCCCCAGGTGTCCGGTGCGCGATTCCGGATGAGGGGTGCCGTGTCCGGGGTGCCGGGAAAGCACCACACAGGGCCATCTCGGCCATTGGATAAGGCGTCGGGCTCGCCGGAGGAAGCTGAAGAATGCGACAGGAACAGCACGCCCGCCGGGGCCCTCAGGGAGATCAGGCATGCTTCGCACGCCGGCATGCCACATGGCGCATGGTTACGGCTGGATGCGGCGACGGGACTGCAGCAGTACGTTGGCGGTCATGGCACCCGGCTACCGGGGTGGGGAGGATGCGTGTCAGGGCCCCGGTTCCGGTTGCCCGGGTCCCGGCAAACTGACAGGCACAATCGAGTACTGAATCCGGAACCTAGGACGCGGGGGCAACCCAGTGAAAGGGGGGTGAACAGCAAACCGGCGGGGAGTCGAAGGACGCAGACATCCGCAAAAGGGAGGCAACTCTGGTCAGCTTCCGCTGTCACAGTCCCACAAGAGGCCTCTGCCCGCGCGATCGAGACCACCTACTTTCTGCGGCACCGACGCCAGATCACCCTCCCTATCACGGCCCGCGTCCATTCCCGCGCCAAGGTCGGCGTCCGGCCTGCACCGTCGCCCTCGTCCCGATCTGCACGCCAAGCTCGGCGTCCAGGTCTGCACCGTCGCCCTTGTCCCGACCTTCGTCCACGCCCGCATCGATACCTCTGTCCAGGGTTCGTTTCGTGGCGCGTGTCGGACGCCTACTTCAACCGTAACCACCGGAACGGCCTACAAATCCATCGCCGAACCCGACGAAGCACGTAGCTGACCAGCCTGCCGGCCTCTGCATGAACTCAGGGTTCACCCACTTCAATTTTCCTTCACGGAGGGTGCCTTCACGGCCCGTGATCGTAAGCAGCGGGAGAGTGCCGCGGGCCTCTGCCAGGAGCGGACAGTGCCGCATCAGGGCATCTCAAGGCGTGCAAGGCTTCAGCTGCGCTCCAGTCGGCTTCGCCTTCCCTCAGTCAACCACGCGGCCACACAACGCAGCAGCGGCGCCGTATGGCACTTTCAGCGGCGCACAGGAGCGAGTGACCCCGCAGAGACTGGCAACGGTACAACAGTCGCTCCGAGGTTCGGCTGTGGCTGCGGCGAGCTTGCACCGTCGCCAAGCAGCAGCCGCGCCGTAGTGAGCCGCTTCCCCTGCTTCGCACCGGCATGGATGAATGTGGTCGCATAGCGCACCCGCGGCCGGCCAGGCCGCCAGGAAAAGTTGGGCCATAGCTGCGGGCCGACCCCCTTCAAGGGGAGGCTGAACCGTCATGACGCAGACGGTGGACCCTTGGTCGAAACGACGGCATTCGCTCGGCATCCCAGTCCACCGGCATTGCCATGACCATGGACGGCGCAATCGCAGCGCCGGATCGCCACGTCGCAGGCAGACTTGCATGGACGGGGACGCAGTCCAGCTGCCGGAGTGACGACAGCGCATCGGTCTCCAGCCGGTGGCCGGATTCTTCTGCCCTTTTGCGTCCTCACCTGGGCGACCAGCCAGCAAGGCGTTCGATGGGGCAAGACGCAGATGCGCGGTCCCGTTTCACGTGAAACATTGATGGACCACTCCATCTCAGCTGTTCATTGAGCTCTGGAAGGTGGCGAAGATGGCTGTCGCTGAAAAGCGCGATCGCAGCGGCATCGACAGGGAGGGGTCCCTTCCGCATAAAGGAGAGAGGGGGCCTTTCCGCATAAAGGAGAACTGTACAGCCGCCATTTCACTCGGCGTAGCCGTTCCATGGAATCAGAAGCTCCACCGACGAAGCGCAACAGAGTGGACGGTACGGCCACCGGAAATCCATCGACTCTTCAACAGGATGCTCAGCAGGAAGCTCCGTCCCAGTCTGGGATACCGCCTGCCCAGTACCAGCCCGTCGTTCCGCACGTGTCCCTCGGTCTCGCCGAAGCAGAGCCGAGACTGACAATTTCTACAGAAAGACCACGGCGCTGCGACGGTCCCACGCCCGCAGCCGCAACCCTCGAGAGCCCCGGGCCAGGACGAAAGCGAGAGAGTCACCCGGAGGTTCTCGGCGCCACCGGTGTCGCAGCTCCGTACTCGTAAACAGTGGCGAACTCCGGCAGCCGCGCACACGGCAGCGCCGAACTCGGCACCACCGAATCCGCCGGCACACCGGCAGCATCGGTAGAGACAAAAAAGGGAGGTCTGTTTCACGTGAAACAGACCCTCCCGGAGAACTCAGCGAGTCGCGACCTAGTTTGGCGCTCCCGGCGTGAGGACATCCATGATGCGGTTCAGGTCCTCGACGCTGGCGAACTCAATGCTGACACGCCCCTTGCGGGCACCAAGCGAAATCTTGACATTAGTATCGAGGCGGTCAGACAGGGACGACGCCAGGTAGTCCAGTCGCTCGTGGCGCGCTCCCGCCCGCGGGATGTTGTTCTTGGCCGGCGAGGCGGGGCTCTGATACAGGGTCACGGCTTCTTCGGTCGCTCGGACCGACATGCCCTCTGAAACAATCTTCTGCGCCAGGCGTTCCATGGCCGCGGCGTCAGGAAGTGCCAGGAGTGCTCGGGCATGCCCTGCGGAGATGACATTTGCCGCGACCCGGCGCTGCACCAGCGGGGGCAGCTTCAGCAGGCGCAAGGTGTTGGAAACCTGGGGCCGCGAACGCCCAATCCGGTCCGCCAACTGCTCGTGCGTGGTGCCGAAGTCCTCGAGCAGCTGCTGGTAGGCCGCCGCCTCTTCGAGGGGATTCAGCTGGCTGCGGTGCAGGTTCTCCAGCAGCGCGTCGCGAAGGAGGTCGTCATCGGTGGTGTCACGGACAATCGCCGGGATAGTTTCCAGGCCCGCGGCCTGTACTGCACGCCACCGTCGCTCACCCATGACTAGCTCATAGGGTTCGCCACCCTCTTCGGTTGAGGTACGGACCACAATTGGCTGGAGGACGCCAATTTCCCGCACGGAGTGCACCAGCTCCGCCATGTCATCCTCATCGAAGACCGAGCGGGGCTGCTTGCGGTTGGGATGGATGTCCGTAACCGGGATTTCGGCAAACCTGACACCGGGCACCTCTACGAGGTCAACTGTTCCCTCGTCGCCGTGCTCGGGCGTGGAGTCAAACGCCAGCTGTTCGCCGGCGTCGGACGCGGCCGCCTTGGCAGCAGCGGGCGCCGACTTGGAGGCAGCCGACTTTCGAGCGGGAGTTTTCTTGGTCACGACGGTGGCAGCTGCGTCGGCTTTATCGGCAGCAACGTCGGCTTCGGCAGCGGCGCTGCCGGTTTCCGTGGTGTCAACCGTGAAATCAGCGGAATCGTCGGCCTTGAGCGGTGTGGACTTCGGCTCCTTGTCCCGCGTGGCGTTTGCGTCGGGGTGCGGCTCGGCGTCGGAGGTCTTTTTTCGGGCTTCAGGGAAGAAGAGGTCCACGGGCCGGGATGGGGCAGCACCGTTTCCGGAGGCGTTTGCCGCGGCGGAACTTGGAATGAGTGCGCCAAGTCCACGGCCGAGGCCGCGTCGCTTATCGCTCATGGATAAATCCCTCCAGTGGAAGAGCCGGGATTCACCTGGCTCTGGTTAGTGCAATTCTTGAAAGATTCTAACGTTCCGCGATTTCCGCGGCGGCTTCCAGGTAGGACAGGGCACCGCTGGAAGAAGGATCATACGTCATGACAGTTTGCTGGTAGCTCGGCGCCTCGGAAATACGGACCGACCTCGGCACCACAGCGCCGAGCACCTGCTTCGGGAAGTGCTCCCGGACCTCGGCTGCCACCTGGGCGGCGAGGTTGGTGCGGCCGTCATACATGGTCAGCAGAATCGTGGACACAACCAGATCAGCGTTCAGGTGCTTCTGGATCATCTCAATGTTCTTCAGGAGCTGGCTGAGGCCTTCGAGGGCGTAGTACTCGCACTGGATCGGGATAAGGACTTCGCCTGCCGCACAGAACGCATTTACGGTCAGGAGCCCGAGGCTCGGCGGGCAGTCGATGAAGATGTAGTCCAGGCGCTCCTCGCCATTCTTGGCGCGCTCCTTGGAGTACACATCGATTGCGCGGCGCAGCCGCTGCTCGCGGGCCACCAGGCTAACGAGTTCAATCTCGGCACCGGCAAGGTGGATGGTGGCGGGCGCACAGATCAGGTTGTCGATGTCGGGGCACGGGGCCACGACGTCCTTCAGCGGGACATCATTGATCAGCACATCGTAGATGCTGTCGACATCGGCGTGGTGCTCGATTCCCAGGGCGGTGGAAGCGTTGCCCTGCGGATCGATGTCGATGACGAGCACGTTCAGGCCAGCGGCCGCCAGCGCGGCGGCAATGTTCACGGTCGTCGTGGTCTTGCCGACGCCGCCCTTCTGGTTGGAAACGGTGAAGATCCGGGTTTTCTCCGGTTTGGGGAGCTGCCGGCCGAGCAACCGCTCGCGGCGCTTGTTTTCGTGCGCGAGTTCGCGGGCGATGGGACTGGAATCGTCGATGGAATCCAGCACGTTCCCCGTGTGCGGAAGGGATGTTTCACGTGAAACACCGGCCATCCCGGTCGTCTTCGCAACTGAAGCCGTGTGATTTCCGGAGTAGTCAAAAGCTACTGCAGGAGCCGTAAACGCCCGTGCGGACCCCAGGGACACAAACGGCGGGATCCGTTGTGTGGAGGCTTCGCTACTGCTCACTATGACACGCTCACTCTCATTCGGCTCTTACTGCCGGTTACTAGCCTAACCTCTTCCCCTCAGACTCCCCGGGCACCGGGGCCGGTGCTAGGTAATCTTTTGAGGCTTGTTCACTACGATTCGCACAACGGTGGTGGGTTCCTCAAGCAGGTCTTCGCCCACCACCACCACGGACGTCTGAATGCCGCCCAGTTTGCGGATAACCTTGGCGGCTTTTTCGATTTCCTCGCCGGCGCTGCGTCCCTTGATGGCGACGACTTCGCCCTTGCCGGCCAGGAGCGGAATGGTCAGCCCGGCAAGATTGGACAGCGCGGATACGGCGCGGGCAGTCACGACGTCGGCGTTCACGAGTCCCACTGCGAGTTCCGCGCGGGTGCGCATGATCGTGACGTTCTCGAGGCCAAGATCATCCACCACCTCCTGGAGCCAGATGACGCGGCGCTCCAGCGGTTCGATCAGCGTCAGTTCCAGATCCGGCCGCGCAATGGCCAGGCACAGGCCAGGCAGGCCGGCGCCGCTGCCGACGTCGGCGACATGGCTTCCGTGGGCAATCTGGCTCTCGATGACGGCGCAGTTAAGCACGTGGCGGCTCCAAAGCCGCGGCACCTCGCGGGGCCCGATCAGGCCCCGCTCGGTCCCGGAAGTCGCCAGGTGCTCGACGTAGCGTTTCGCCAGTTCCAGGCGGTCGCCGAAGATGGATTCTGCTGCCTTGAGTTCCGGGGCGGTAATTTCAACCATCAAGCTAGTCAACGGTTCAGTCTGCGGAGACAACGATGTGCCGGTCGGCGCCTTCGCCTTCGGACTCGCTCACGAGTCCCAAATCAGCGACAGCGTCGTGCACGATCTTGCGCTCGTAGGCACTCATCGGAGCCAGGGCAACTGCCTCACCGGAATCCTTCACAGCAGCGACGGCGTCTTCAGCGATCTTCTGCAGGTCGCCGGCACGCTCGGCACGGTAGCCGTTGATATCCAGCACCAGGCGGGAGCGGTTCTCCGTCGCGGAGAGGACCGCGAGCCTCGTGAGCTCCTGGAGGGCCTCAAGGACTTCGCCGTCACGGCCCACCAGGCTGTCCAGCCCGTCGGCTTCCTCTTCGGCGACGATCGAGATGTACGTGCGGCCGTTGCGGACCTCGATGTCGATGTCGCCATCAATGTCCGCGATGTCCAACAGTTCCTCGAGGTAGTCCGCAGCGACGTCGCCTTCTTCTTCGAGGCGGCTGGCGGAAACACTCTTGCCGGTGCCGGTCTCCGCACCCTGTGACGAGTCGTCGGCCGCGCTCTGGGCGTCGTCCCGGTCGTCGTCAAACTCGGCGGAAATAGCGTGTTCGGTGCTCTCGGCGGACATTACTTCCTCTTCCTGTTCTTACGTTGCGGCTGGACGCGCTGGGTCTTGGCTTCGACGGCGGCCGCGGCGGAGGCTTCGGCTGCCTCGGCGTCGACCTTCTTGCCGCCCAAAAGGGGCAGGGCGGGCAGCCCCTTGGCTGCCCGGCGCTCGGCGAGAGCCTTGGCCGCCGGCGATCCCGGCGTAGGCATCCGGCGGATCACGAAGAACTGCTGTCCCATGGTCCACAGGTTGGTGGTGGTCCAGTAGATCAGGACGCCGATGGGGAAGTTAATACCGCCCACACCGAAGACGACCGGCAGGATGTAGAGCATCATTTTCTGCTGGCGCATGAACGGGCTGGCCAGGGCCTCTTCGGACATGTTCTTGGCCATGATCTGCTTCTGCGTGATGAACTGCGAGGCCGTCATGGCCAGGATCATCACGATGGACAGGATCCACACCGACATCTGGTTGCCGCCGCCGCCGTGCAACAGCGATGCCGAAAGCGGGGCGCCAAAGATGGTGGATTCGTCGAACTGCTTGACCTGCTCCGGGCTCATGGCGCCGATGCCCTGGCCGCCCGCCTTGGCCGAACTGATACCGGAGAGCACCTGGAACAGCGCGAAGAAGAAGGGCATCTGGATGAGCATGGGCAGGCAGGCGGAGAACGGGTTGGTGCCGTGCTTCTTGTACAGCGCCATCTGTTCCTGCGCCATGGCCTGGCGGGACAGCTGGTCCGTCTTGCCCTTGTACTTGTCCTGCATTTTCTTCAGGTCCGGCTGCAGCAGCTGCATGCCGCGCTGGGCCTTGATCTGCTTGACGAAGACGGGAATCAGGGCGGCACGGATGACCAGCACAAGTCCGATGATGGCCAAGGTCCAGGTCCAACCGCTGGCCGCCGGCATGCCGATGGCGCTGAGTCCGTCATGGAAGCCGACCATGATGGCTGAGACCAGCCACTTGAACGGGGCCAAGATTGTTCCAAAGATGTCCATACGATTCCCTATTCGTCAGGCCGCAGTGCGGCCTTCTCCATCAGGCTGAGCAGCCAGGTATATGTCCGGATTGTTCAGCACAACAATTGTGGGGGTACGGCCCGCGGGCCATTCCCGATGCCCGGCGGGGACATGGTCCACACCGCCGGCATTCCATGGATGGCAGCGCAACAGGCGCCTCGCAGCGAGCCAGCTTCCTTTTACCGCGCCGTGGACGGTGATCGCCTCAAGGGCATAGGCCGAGCAGCTGGGGAAAAAACGGCAGACCTGGCCGTAGAGCGGCGAGATCACCTTGCGGTACGCCAGGAGCAACAGGATGAGGACATCGCGGGGCAAGTTCCAGACTGCCCGGCCCAACCATGCTGCTGCGGATTTTGCAGGAGGGACGACGGCGGCAGTTGAGTTACGCACGCGGGGTCCCTTCCTGTGTCGTCTCGTTAGAACCTGGTGAAGCAGCCTGCGAAAGGCGGTTGCCCAGCCTTTTCATGGTCGTCTCCAAAGCGGCGTCATAGTCGGCGAGCAGCTGGTCCCAGCTGGCTCCCGCTGCGGCGGGCAGGGCCCGGACCACAATGGCGAACCCGCTGCCGTATTTCTGCAACGACAATGCACCGGCTTCTCTCAGTCTCCTCTTAACGAGGTTCCTGACAACAGCGTTCCCGACACTCTTGGAAACGATGAATCCGATCCGGCTTGGTTCATCGGCAGCGAGAGCTGCCGCATATAACACTACGTTCCGGCGTCCATTGCGGACACCGGAACGTACAGTTGTTGAAAAATCGGTTGATGTCCGCAGACGGTTCCTGGTGGCTAGCACCGTTCAACTCGCACAGGGATATGGACCGACGAGTCAGTTATTTAGGCCGACAGTTCGGTGCGGCCCTTGCCACGACGGGCTGCCAGGATGGCACGGCCGGCACGGGTACGCATACGAAGGCGGAAGCCGTGCTTCTTGGCTCGACGGCGGTTATTCGGCTGAAAAGTCCGCTTGCTCACGTTAGTTACTCCAGTGGATCAAAGGTGCGCCCACCCGATCAAGGGGAAGAACTGGCCGACGCTAAGTTTTGGTATGTGCCGCTTCCCTCGTATCTCACACGACGCGGGGCGTCAGGAAAGATGCAGATGAGGCGAAAAGCGTACACATGGGACTTCACAACGTTAGGGCTTGCCAACCTTCCGAGTCAAACCGGGGACCGCTCCGCGAGCTATCCCCAGCTGTGGCTAACTGCTCCCGCAGCCTGTGGATGAAGTGCGTCACGCGCCCCATTTCAGAACCACAACGGTGTAATTATCCACAGGACTGAACCCAGCTATCTTCTGGCGTTTTCATCCCCTACAGTGTCTCAGTAACCCCTTATCCACGGACTGTGTATAACCCTGTGGATTGAGCCGGCCGGTGGACAGCTCCGGACCGCGTGGATGCACGTAATGCAGGCCAGCAAGTTTGAGGAACTGATTGATGACAGTAGACGAAGCCAACCAAGCCAACACTGTCGGAAGTTCCTGGCGGCGGGTAGTGAGCCTCCTGGAGAACGACCACCGTGTCTCTCCCCGGCAGCGCGGCTTCGTCATCCTCGCCCAGGCGCAGGGGCTCATCGGTTCCACCCTGCTGGTGGCAGTTCCGAATGAGCTCACCCGCGAAGTGCTGCAGACCCAGGTCAAGGAAGCCCTCGACGACGCGCTCCGCAGCGTGTTCTCCGACGAAATCCGCTGCGCGATCGACGTCGACACGGATCTGGTGCCGCTGCACACAGAACCCGAACCCGCCGTCGAACTTTCCCTGGCCGCCGACCCGACCGTGGAATTGAAGCCGCAGCCGATGCTGCCGAGCACCTCGCACGAATTCGGCCGGCTGAACCCAAAGTATGTCTTCGACACCTTCGTGATCGGTTCCTCCAACCGGTTCGCCCACGCAGCCGCCGTGGCAGTAGCCGAGGCGCCGGCGAAGGCCTACAACCCGCTGTTCATCTACGGCGACTCCGGACTCGGCAAGACCCACCTGCTTCACGCGATCGGCCACTATGCGCGCCGGCTCTACAGCGGGATCCGGGTCCGCTACGTCAATTCCGAGGAATTCACCAACGACTTCATCAACTCCATCCGCGACGATGAAGGCACCAGCTTCAAGACCACGTACCGCAACGTGGATGTGCTGCTGATCGACGACATCCAGTTCCTTGCCGGCAAGGACCGGACGCTGGAGGAGTTCTTCCACACGTTCAACGCCCTGCACAACAACAACAAGCAGGTGGTCATCACCTCGGACCAGCCGCCGAAACTGCTCGCCGGCTTCGAGGACCGGATGAAGTCGCGCTTCGAATGGGGCCTGCTGACCGACATCCAGCCGCCCGAACTGGAGACCCGCATCGCGATCCTCCGGAAGAAGGCCCTCAGCGAGGGCCTTTCCGCACCGGACGATGCGCTCGAATACATCGCCTCCAAGATTTCCAGCAACATCCGCGAACTTGAGGGAGCCCTCATCCGTGTCACGGCGTTCGCCAGCCTGAACCGGCAGCCGGTGGATGTGGCCCTGGCCGAGATGGTGCTCAAGGACCTGATCACCGACGACGGTGCCCAGGAAATCACCTCGGCGCAGATCCTCACCCAGACAGCCGACTACTTCAAGCTCAGCATGGAAGAACTCTGCAGCAAGTCGCGCACCCGCACACTGGTGACCGCCCGGCAGATCGCGATGTACCTGTGCCGGGAGCTGACGGACATGTCCCTGCCCAAGATCGGACAGGAGCTGGGCGGCCGCGACCACACCACCGTGATCCACGCCGACCGCAAGATCCGCGAACTCATGGCCGAGCGCCGGGTCATCTACAACCAGGTGACCGAGCTGACCAACCGGATCAAGCAACAGCAGCGCAATTCCTGAGCCATCGGCCGGCGCACTCTTACCTTATTAACAGGGCCCTGTGGACAACCCTGTGGATAGTTAAGGGGACAACCGCGGTTAATGGGCTTAAAACCCTTAAGGCGCCTGTGGATTGGCCAGTCGGCCAAAAATCTTGTCCCCATCCACACCCTGTTTAAAACCTGCTCCGCCCACAGTCCATGAACAGGGCTTAACCGCGGATTCGCACGGCAGGATCGAGTTATCCACAGTTTCCACAGCAGTTATTAACACTACTAATCCCAAGAAAATGAAATTCCCTCAAACAACAATCTCGTTCCCACCTCCGAGCAGCGCCCAGGCCCGTTCCGGACCGGCGCAGGAGACCGGCCCCGCGAACAACACCGATGTAACCCGGGGATGGGAGAAACGCTCACCTTGGGGCTAAGCTGTCTGCAGTGCGTCCGTCCCGGACATCTTTTGTGGTTCCTACCGGGCCATGGGGCCCGGGTGGGCGGACGATTCCTTTGTTGACGGAATTCGGCGTCCCTGCCGAGGTCCGCCGCAGCTTGAGCAGTTTCAGCGATTTTCAGCACTAACAGCAGCAATGAAAGGCGGCACCCTTCCGTGAAGTTCAGAGTCGAACGGGACGTCCTGGCAGAAGCCGTGACATGGACCGCCCGGTCGTTGTCTCCGCGGCCGCCCGTTCCCGTACTTTCGGGCCTGCTCCTGAAGGCTGAAGCCGGTACCGTCAGCCTGTCGAGCTTCGACTACGAGACCTCCGCGAGGCTCGAAATCCCCGCTGACATCAGCGCCGAGGGCACCATCCTGGTATCGGGCCGCCTGCTCGCGGACATCTGCCGCAGCCTGCCGTCCGCCCCCGTCGAGGTCGAAACCGACGGCAACAAGGTGACGCTGACCTGCCGCCGAAGCAGCTTCCACCTGGCCACGATGCCCGAGGCCGAATACCCGCCGCTGCCGGCCCTGCCGACGATCAGCGGCACGGTGCCCGGCGATTCGTTCGCCCAGGCCGTATCCCAGGTGATCATCGCGGCCAGCAAGGATGACACCCTGCCGATCCTGACCGGCGTGCGGATGGAAATCGAGGACGACCTCATCACGCTCCTGGCCACCGACCGCTACCGCCTGGCGATGCGGGAAGTCCCGTGGAAGCCTGCGACGCCGGGCATCTCCACGAGTGCTCTGGTCAAGGCCAAGACCCTCAACGAAGTGGCCAAAACCCTGGGCAGCAGCGGCGACATCAACATCGCCCTCGCCGACGACGACAGCCGGCTGATCGGCTTCGAGAGCGGCGGCAGGACCACAACTTCACTCCTGGTCGACGGCGACTACCCGAAGATCCGTTCGCTCTTCCCGGATTCGACCCCCATCCACGCCACCGTGCAGACCCAGGAACTGGTAGAAGCCGTGCGCCGCGTCTCGCTCGTGGCCGAACGCAACACGCCTGTCCGGCTCGCTTTCACCCAGGGCCAGCTGCACCTGGACGCCGGCACCGGCGAGGACGCCCAGGCCTCCGAAGAGCTCGAAGCCCAGCTGTCCGGTGAAGACATCACCGTGGCCTTCAACCCGCACTACCTGATCGAGGGCCTGAGCGTCATCGAAACCAAGTTCGTGCGCTTCTCCTTCACCACCGCACCCAAGCCGGCCATGATCACGGCCCAGCAGGACGCCGAGGGCGAGGACCAGGGCGACTACCGCTACCTCGTCATGCCCGTCCGGCTGCCCAACTAGCCCGTCACTGCCGTGCCCCGGACCTCCGGAGCACGGCACCTGCGGGCCATCACGGCCGTCCCCAACGAAGCACCCCAGCGCAGAAAAGAGTTCATCCCCGTGCACATCGGACTAATCGGCCTTGGAAAAATGGGCTTCAACATGCGTGAACGGCTGCGCAACGGCGGGATCGAGGTCACCGGGTTTGACCGCAACCCCGACGTTGCCGACGTTGCCACCCTGGACGAACTCATCGCCGCCGTCCCGGCGCCGCGCCTGATCTGGGTCATGGTCCCCTCGGGCGAGATTACCGACGCCGTGATCACCGAACTGGGCACCAAGCTCGACGCCGGTGACCTCGTGATCGACGGCGGCAACTCCCGGTTCACCGAAGACCAGAAGCACGGTGCCGCGCTGGCCGAAAAGGGAATCCATTTTGCGGACTGCGGCGTGTCCGGCGGGGTCTGGGGCCTCGAGAACGGTTACGGCCTGATGGCGGGCGGCGATGCCGCGGACATCGAACGGGCACTCCCCGTCTTCGACGCGCTCCGTCCCGCAGGTGAGCGGGCCGACAGCTTTGTGCACGTCGGCGGCGTCGGCGCCGGCCACTACGCCAAAATGGTCCACAACGGGATCGAATACGGCCTGATGCAGGCTTACGCCGAGGGGTACGAGCTCCTGGCCGCCAAGGAGATCGTCGCCGATCTTCCCGGGACATTCCGGGCCTGGCAGAAGGGGACGGTTGTCCGCTCCTGGCTCCTGGACCTCATGGTCAAGGCCCTTGACGAGGATCCCGGACTGGAATCGATCTCCGACTACGTCGAGGATTCGGGCGAAGGCCGCTGGACGGTCGAGGAGGCCATTGCCAACGCGGTGCCGGCCCCGGCGATCACGGCTGCGCTGTTCGCCAGGTTCTCTTCCCGCGAGGACAATTCGCCGGCCATGAAGATGGTCTCGGCGCTGCGCCACCAGTTCGGCGGCCACGCGACCCGGCCAGCCAAATAATTCTGCCCGGCCACTTGATCCTGCCTGTGAAGTCCTGAATCCCGCGTGTACCTAGAAAAACTCTCGCTCACCGATTTCCGCAGCTACGCCCAGGTCGACCTCAGCCTTGAGCCCGGAGTCACCGTCCTGGTGGGTTCCAACGGCATCGGCAAGACCAACCTGATGGAAGCGATCGGGTATCTGGCCACGCTCACCTCGCACCGGGTCAGCACGGACGCGCCGCTGTTGCGGTTCGGTGCCGAGCGGGCCATGATCCGGGCCAAGCTGGTCCGGGGCGAGCAGTCCACCGTGCTGGAACTGGAAATCAATGCGGGCCGGGCCAACCGCGGCCGGATCAACCGGAGCAATCCGGTCCGTGCCAGGGACCTGCTCGGGATCTGCCAGACGGTGCTCTTCGCGCCGGAGGACCTGGCGCTGGTCAAGGGCGATCCGTCCAGCCGCCGCCGGTTCCTGGATGAGCTCCTGGTCAGCCTCATGCCGCGCCACGCCGCGACCAGGAGCGACTACGACCGGGTCCTGAAGCAACGCAACGCGCTGCTCAAGTCGGCCCGCGCCGGAAAATTCAGCACCGGCCACGAGGCGACGCTCGATGTCTGGGACCAGCACATGGCCCGGGCCGGGGCTGAGCTGTTGCACGCGCGCCTGGAGCTGGTGGACCGGCTGCAACCGCACCTGAAAAACGCCTACGCGCAGCTGACCGACGGCTCCAAGGAGGCCACTGCGGTGTACCGTTCCACGCTGCAGGACAGCCTGGACGATGACGGCGCCACCTCAAGACCAGCGGATTCCAGACCTGCGGACGGAACTGCTGCCGATGAGGCCGCCCCGGCGGAAGACCTGCGCCTGCTCTCCGTCGAGCAGCTCACCGACCGCTACATTCAGGCCTTCGCCGCAGCCCGGCGCAAGGAACTGGAACGGGGAATCTCGCTGGTCGGGCCACACCGCGACGAACTTGAGCTCGTGCTTGGATCGGCTCCGGCCAAGGGCTACGCCTCCCACGGGGAAACCTGGTCCATGTGCCTGTCCCTACGCCTGGCCTCCTACTACGTCATGCTCGACGATGCCCGCACGGGCGGCTCGCCCCCGATCCTGATTCTGGACGATGTCTTTGCCGAACTCGACGTCGATCGGCGGCGTAAACTGGCGGCAATAGTATCCGGCGCCGAGCAAGTGCTGGTCACTGCCGCCGTCGAGGACGATATCCCGGCGGAGCTGACGGGACGGCGGGTGAAGGTCATCCCGGGAGGAATCGATGAGCAGGAAAATCGATGAATAAGGATACCGACGGCGGCCTGCAGCCCGGCCGCGACCCCGACGATATCGATGCCGCGCAGGCCGCATTGAACCGGATGCGCGACGCCGCCGCGGCCCGCGGCGAAATCCGCCGAAAGGCGCCGCCGCGGCCCGGCAGCACCCAAAAGCCTGCCCGCAGCGCTGGAACCCGCGGTTTCAGCCAGTTCCACGGCACCGGCAGGGATCCGTTGGGGCTCGGCAAAGTCGTGGGACGCCTCGTCGCCGAACGCGGCTGGAGCTCGCCGGTGGCCGTCGGATCCGTGATGGCGCAGTGGGCCGTGCTGGTGGGCCCGGAGATTTCGGCGCACTGCACTCCCGAGAGTTTTACCGACACCACCTTGCATGTGCGGACCGATTCCACGGCCTGGGCAACTCAGCTGCGGCTGCTCAGCAGCAGCCTGCTGGAAAAATTCCGGACCGAGCTTGGCGATGGCGTCGTCACCAGCATCCAGGTGCTCGGACCCGCCGCCCCCAGCTGGCGCAAGGGCCTTCGGACGGTCAACGGCCGGGGTCCCCGCGACACGTACGGATAGCCTCCGGCCCTGGCGGGCACCGGATCTGAAGCACTTCTTGCAAAAACCCTTGAAAAATCCGCAAGCGGCGTGTAGGGCGCTTGAACCTCCCGGAGTCGTATAGGAACCCTAGGGCTGGACCCCGAAAGCCTTGCAGGGGGAGCCAGCGCCCTCCCAGCGGCACTTTCCCGCCCGTTTGGCGCCCTGGAATGCAGGTTTGGCCCCTATAACACGATAGAATCGGTGTAGATAACTGGGCGCCGGTGAAGCGTTGACTGAGTCCGTTTCCGACGCAATTTCAGCGTGCGGCGGACGGTATCCCAAGTCAGCGGAAACACCCGGCGTCGTCAGTGACGTGCCTGTTGGCAGGAGCCTTTTCCACGGAAGGGGCAACCGCCGGCCTTCAACGAACATAGAGGAGTCGAAAGCGCCTGTGGCTAACGACAATGCAGAGATCCCGGCAGTGGAAGACGTAGCGGAAGCGGTGGAACAAGAGGCTCCGGCAGCGGCGCCGTCGGGGACCGCGACATCGCGCGAATACGGCGCCAGCGACATCACCGTACTTGAAGGTCTGGAAGCTGTCCGGAAACGTCCCGGCATGTACATCGGCTCCACCGGCCCCCGCGGTTTGCACCACCTGGTCTATGAAGTGGTGGACAACTCGGTGGACGAGGCCCTGGCCGGCTACTGCACGCACATCGAAATCGTGCTGCAGGCCGACGGCGGCGTCAAGGTGGTCGACGACGGCCGCGGCATCCCCGTGGACATGCACCCCACCGAGCACAAGCCCACCGTGGAAGTCGTCATGACGATCCTGCACGCCGGCGGCAAGTTCGGCGGCGGCGGATACGCCGTTTCCGGCGGCCTGCACGGCGTCGGCATTTCGGTGGTCAACGCACTCTCCAGCCGGGTCGACACCGAGGTCCGCCGCCAGGGACACGTCTGGCGGATGTCTTTCGCCGACGGCGGCAAGCCGCAAGGCGGCCTGGTCCAGGGCGAGGAAACCACCGAGACCGGCACTACCCAGACGTTCTACCCCGATGCCAGCATCTTCGAGAGCACCGACTTCGACTTCGAAACACTGCGGGCCCGCTTCCAGCAGATGGCATTCCTCAACAAGGGCCTGCGCATCACGCTGACGGACGAGCGCCGCGCTCCGGAGGAACCGTCCGAGGACGGCGACCTGGACCTGGACACGGTCCCCACCGAAGGCGAAATCCCCGCGGAATTCCACACCGTGGTCTACCAGTACGACGACGGGCTGCTGGACTACGTCAAGCACCTGAACTCCGGCAAGAAGGTTGACGTGGTCCACGAGGACGTCATCGCCTTCGAAACCGAGGACACGGAACGGCACATTGCCCTGGAAATGGCGATGCAGTGGACCAACGCGTACTCCGAGAGCGTCCACACCTACGCCAACACGATCAACACGCACGAGGGCGGCACCCACGAAGAGGGTTTCCGCGCCGCGATGACGTCACTCATCAACCGCTATGCGCGGGAGAAGAACATCATCAAGGAAAAGGAAGACAACCTCACCGGGGACGACATCCGCGAGGGCCTGACGGCAGTCATTTCCGTGAAGCTCTCGGAACCGCAGTTCGAGGGCCAGACCAAGACCAAGCTCGGCAACTCCGAGGTCAAGGGCTTTGTCCAGCGCGTTGTCACCGACGGCCTGGGCGACTGGCTCGAGCGCAACCCCGGCCCCGCCCGGGACGTCATCCGCAAGGCCATCTCCGCAGCCCAGGCGCGCATGGCCGCCCGGAAGGCCCGGGACAACGCCCGCCGCAAGAGCCCGCTGGAATCCTTCGGCATGCCCGGCAAGCTATCCGACTGCTCCTCGAAGAACCCGGAGAGGTGCGAGGTCTACATCGTGGAGGGTGACTCGGCCGGCGGTTCCGCCAAGCGCGGCCGCAACCCGGAGACCCAGGCCATCCTGCCGCTGCGCGGCAAGATCCTGAACGTCGAGCGTGCCCGGTTGGACAAGGCGCTCGGCAATGCCGAGGTCCAGTCCATGATCACCGCCTTCGGCACCGGCATTGGCGAGGACTTCGACATCGCCAAGCTGCGCTACCACAAGATCGTGCTCATGGCCGATGCCGACGTCGACGGCCAGCACATCACGACGCTGCTGATGACGCTGCTGTTCCGCTACATGCGCCCGCTGATCGAAAACGGCTACGTCTACCTCGCGCAGCCGCCGCTGTACCGGATCAAGTGGTCCAATGCCCCGCACGACTACGTCTACAGCGACCGTGAACGCGACGCGAAGCTGCTCTCGGGCCAGGCCGCCGGCCGCCGCATCCCCAAGGACAACGGCATCCAGCGCTACAAGGGCCTCGGTGAAATGGACTA
This sequence comes from Arthrobacter sp. P1_D12, assembly GCF_056406175.1. Taxonomy (NCBI): domain Bacteria; kingdom Bacillati; phylum Actinomycetota; class Actinomycetes; order Micrococcales; family Micrococcaceae; genus Arthrobacter; species Arthrobacter sp. P1_D12. Next base: position 20,538 of record NZ_JBFUAR010000013.1, on the reverse strand, counting down.
CACGGAACTGTGGGACACCACCATGGACCCGGACCACCGGACCCTGCTGCAGGTGACGATGGACGATGCCCTGGCGGCGGACCAGATCTTCTCGGTTCTGATGGGCGAGGACGTTGAATCGCGCCGAAACTTCATTCAGCAGAACGCCAAGGACGTTCGGTTCCTGGACATCTAGAGGGCAGCCAAGCCCCGAATATGCCCGGACTGATATATACCTGAAACGGAAAATATAGACTATGAGTGACGAAACACCAGAGGTGCCGGCTGGCTCCGAGCCCGTCCTTGAAGGCGCCATCCTCGATGGCGACGTACTGACCGACCGCGTCGAGCAGGTTGACCTGCAGACCGAAATGCAGCGCTCCTACCTCGACTACGCCATGGCCGTGATCGTGGGCCGTGCCCTGCCGGATGTCCGCGACGGCCTCAAGCCCGTCCACCGCCGCGTGCTCTACGCGATGTTCGACGGCGGCTACCGCCCGGAACGCTCTTTCAACAAGTGTGCCCGCGTGGTGGGCGAAGTCATGGGCCAGTACCACCCCCACGGCGACACCGCGATCTACGACGCCCTGGTCCGCCTGATCCAGGACTGGACCATGCGCTACCCGCTGGCGCTCGGCCAGGGCAACTTCGGCTCGCCGGGCAACGACGGCGCGGCCGCCCCGCGGTATACCGAAACCAAGATGGCGCCGCTGGCCATGGAAATGGTCCGGGACATCGACGAGGAAACCGTCGACTTCCAGGACAACTACGACGGGAAGAACCAGGAACCGACCATCCTGCCGGCGCGGTTCCCGAACCTCCTGGTGAACGGGTCCTCCGGCATCGCCGTCGGCATGGCCACCAACATCCCGCCACACAACCTCCGCGAGGTCGCCGACGGTGTGCAGTGGTACTTGGCCAACCCAACCGCCAGCCGCGAAGAGCTGCTCGAAGAGCTGATCCAGCGCGTCAAGGGACCGGACTTCCCGACCGGCGCCACGATCCTGGGCCACAAGGGCATCGAGGACGCGTACCGCACGGGCCGCGGCTCCATCACGATGCGCGCCGTGGTCAACGTCGAGGAACTCCAGGGCCGCACGTGCCTGGTGGTCACCGAGCTGCCGTACCAGGCCAACCCGGACAACCTGGCCATCAAGATCGCCGAACTCGTCAAGGACGGCAAGATCTCCGGCATCGCCGACCTCCGCGACGAGACCTCGGGCCGGACCGGCCAGCGACTGGTGATCGTGCTCAAGCGCGACGCCGTGGCCAAGGTGGTGCTGAACAACCTCTACAAGCACACCCAGCTGCAGGACAACTTCGCCGCCAATATGCTCGCGATCGTCGACGGCGTGCCGCGCACGCTCAGCCTCGATGCCTTCATCCGGCACTGGGTCACGCACCAGATGGACGTCATTGCCCGCCGCACCCGGTACCGGCTGCGGAAGGCGGAGGAGGAAGCGCACATCCTCCGGGCCCTTCTCAAGGCGCTGGATGCGCTCGATGAGGTCATTGCCCTGATCCGTGCGTCCACCACCACCGAAGCGGCCCGCGACGGGCTGATGGAGCTGCTGGACATCGACGACGTGCAGGCCCGGGCCATCCTGGACATGCAGCTGCGCCGGCTCGCTGCACTGGAGCGCCAGAAGATCCAGGACAAGCACGCCGAACTTGAGGCCCTGATCGTCGAATACAACTCGATCCTGGCCTCGGAGGAGCGCCAGCGCGAGATCATCAGCACCGAACTCTCGGAGATCGTGGCCAAGCACGGCGATGACCGCCGCACCAAGGTCCTGCTGGGCTACGACGGCGACATGTCCATCGAGGATCTGATCCCCGAGGAGGAAATGGTCGTCACCATTACCCGCGGCGGCTACGTCAAGCGCACCCGCAGCGACAACTACCGCTCGCAGCAGCGCGGCGGCAAGGGCATCAAGGGCGCGCAGCTGCGCGGCGACGACGTCGTCGAACACTTCTTCGTCACCACCACCCACCACTGGCTACTCTTCTTCACCAACCTGGGTCGGGTCTACCGCGCCAAGGCGTACGAGCTCGTGGAAGCCGGCCGCGACGCCAAGGGCCAGCACGTGGCAAACCTGATGGCGTTCCAGCCGGACGAGCACATCGCCCAGGTGCTGGACCTGCGCGACTACCAGCACGCCCCGTACCTGGTGCTCGCCACCAAACGCGGCCTCGTCAAAAAGACCCGTCTGGAGGACTACGACACCAACCGGTCCGCCGGCGTCATCGCCATCAACCTGCGCGACGGCGATGAGCTTGTCTCGGCCCAGCTGGTGTCCGAGACCGATGACCTCATGCTGGTCTCCCGCAAGGGCCAGTCCGTCCGCTTCACCGCGACGGACGATGCGCTGCGCCCGATGGGCCGTGCCACCTCGGGCGTGACCGGCATGAAGTTCCGCGAGGACGACGAACTGCTGGCGGCCGACGTCGTGCAGGACGGTTCGTTTGTCTTCATTGTCACCGAAGGCGGCTTCGCCAAGCGGACCGCAGTGGAGGAATACCGCCTCCAGGGCCGCGGCGGCCTTGGCATCAAGGTGGGCAAGTACCAGGAAGAACGCGGCCACCTCGTCGGGGCCCTCATTGTCAACGAGGAAGACGAAGTCCTGGTGGTCATGGAAGGCGGCAAGGTGGTCCGCTCGTCGGTCAGCGGCGTGCCGGCCAAGGGCCGCGACACCATGGGCGTGATCTTTGCCAAGCCGGACAGGAACGACCGCATCATCGCCGTTGCGCGCAACAGCGAACGCGGGCTCGAAGTCGAGGAACCGGCCGAAGGTCAGGATGCCGGTGAAGACACCGGCGAAAATGCCGGAGACGTGACCGAAAATCGGGCATCCACGCCCGATGACGTAACGTTGGCTGAAGATGGCGGACTGCATGAGGAGTCCGCAGCGGCAGAATCAGTACCGGCCCCGGAGTCAGATGAGTCATCAGGCAATGCCGAGCTGGACGAAGACAATACCGGAGGTAACGAGTGAGTAATTCCGACTCATATCCCAAGCCGAGCAGCGGCGTGCCGAGCGGAGTGCGGCAGCCCGCCGCCGCACCGCGCGTAGGCGCCCCCTCGCGTCCGCAGCAGCGTCCCGGCGTGTCCGGCGCAGCCACGGGAACGGGCCAGCGGCCCGCCGCACCCGGCCAGCGCCCCACGGTCCCCGGCCAGCGCCCCGCCGTCCCGGGGCAGCGCCCCGCCCAGTCCGGCGGGCAAGGCACTGCCGGGCTGATCAAGCCCGCTCCCAAGGCCAAGGTGCGCCGTGCCAGGCTGCTGGTCAGCAAGGTGGACCCCTGGTCCGTGCTGAAAATGGCCTTCCTGCTCTCCGTGGCGCTGGGAATTGTCACCGTCGTGGCGGCGATCGTGCTCTGGACCGTCCTGGACCTGACCGGGATCTTTGACCAGGTGGACAGCCTGCTCGGGACCCTCGCCGGCTCCGAAGGCGGCGGCTTCGAATTGAAGAAGGTGGCATCCCTGGGTCAGGTGGCGTCATTCGCCACCATCATCGCCGTGATCAATGTGGTGCTGCTGACGGCGTTGTCGATGCTTTCGGCGGTGCTCTACAACATTGCCGCGACGCTCGTCGGCGGCATCGGCGTGACCCTGACGGACGACTAATTCCCGTACTTTTCCGCGGATTCCCGCGGAAAAGGGCCTCGATTTGAGATCGGGCCGGGATGTGCTGTACAGTCATATCTCGGCCCGATGAGGCATCGGGGCGTATAGCTCAGGCGGTTAGAGCGCTTCGCTGATAACGAAGAGGTCCCAGGTTCAAGTCCTGGTACGCCCACGGAACCTGTACTGGTTCTGGCAGAGGTTAGTGAAGGTTCGTCCATGACAGAACCGGAACGGGGTGCATGTGAAGAAGTTGCTGGTTATCGCAGCCACGGTCGCAGGCATCCTCCTCTACAGGAAAGTGCAGGAATCCGAAGCCCGGAAAGTGATCTGGAGCAATTCAACCGATACGGTTGACTAGCCCGGAACCCGGGGATGGAAGCTGGAAATCAGCTCTCCGGACCTAGGGTATGATTGTCGGGTTGCTTCTTATGGGGGCATGGCGCAATTGGTAGCGCACCTGCTTTGCAAGCAGGGGGTTCGGGGTTCGAGTCCCCGTGCCTCCACCATAGGAAAAGCCCCGGACAGCGGAAACGTTGTCCGGGGCTTTTTTCATGCCTTCCCCACTCACTCCTTCGGCTTGGCGTAGTCCGCCATCCCTTGCCAGTCGATATACACGTAGGGCTCGTCGCCGAGCACCCAGGCGTCGTGGCCCGGCGGAATCACACCGAAGTCGCCGGGCCCGAATTCGAGTTCTTCGCCGTCGTCCATGACGACTTTGATGCGGCCGGAAATCGTGTAGCCGGTATGGCTGGCCATGCAGCTGTCAGTTTTGGCGATCGGCTTGACGTGGTCTGACCACTTCCAGCCCGGAAGGAAGGTGGCCCGTCCAACCGGGCCGGCCTCGAGGTTGACGAGATCCACCTGACCCATGCCCTCGGCAACGGGGCGCGTCTCTTCGGGATTGTCCAGGCTCTTGCGGATCATTGACGCCATGATGGTCTCCTTCTTCGATGATGGCGAGACCGGAACGTGAGACCGCGCCTTAAGGTTGGCACCGCGGTATGCACCCGTCAAGGAGCAGCGGCCGTAATGGCCCCTGCTGTCCGTCCCATTAGTGTTGGAGCGTGAACTTCTTACTTGCGGCCGTAGGCGTGCTGGGTGTGGCCTCGTCGGGGCCACTCATTGCCGCCACGCTGGGCGCCACGTCGGTCAGTGCCCTCGCCATCGCTTTCTGGCGCAACGCCATTGGAGCAGTCGTGATGGCCGGTCCGGTTGTGGTCCGCAACCCCCGTCAGTTCGGAAAGGTGACCGGAGCCGAGTTCCGCTGGTCGCTCGCCGCTGCCGTCGCCCTGGCCCTGCACTTCGCGTGCTTCATTACCTCCCTGCAGCTGACGTCGGTCGCGGCGGCGACGGCGCTGGTGTGCCTTCAGTCAGGCTGGATAGCGATCTTCCAGCTCTTCCGGGGAGTCCGGCTCCGCTGGCCGGTCCTGGTAGGGCTGGGGCTCGCTTTCGGCGGTGTCGTGACAATCACCGGTTTTGATATGGGCTCCTCGCCCGAGGCGCTTGTGGGCGATCTCCTGGCCGTCGCCGGCGGCGCCTTGGCGGGCATCTACACGCTCGCCGGAGGCAAGGCGCGGCAGAGCATGGGCACCGGCGTCTATACGACCCTGTGCTACGGCATGTGCGCCGCGATTGTGGCGGGGATGGCGCTGCTGGCCGGACAGCCGCTGGCAGGGTTCGAAGCCACCGGCTGGCTGGGGATCCTCGCCATTACCGTGTGCGCACAGCTGGTGGGGCACACCGCGTTCAACTATCTGCTGGCGACCATGAGCCCGCTGCTGGTGTCCATGATCATCCTGCTGGAAATCCCCGGAGCGGCGCTCCTGGCCGCAGCCTTCCTGGACGAGACGCTGCCGGCCGGGACCTACGTGGGGCTGGCGATGATCCTGGTGGGGCTCGCCGTCGTGGTCCTGGGGCAGCGAGGCTCACGCTCCGCCCGGAGAACGGGCGAGGGAGCCGGTGCAGAGCGGCTGGCGGAGCTCGGCACCGACTAGGCCGCTCCCGGCGGCCGCATCTCCCGGCGGCCGCGTGGCCGCCGTCATTGGCCGCTATTGGCCGCCGCGGCGGGCCGGCTGGGGAACGTTGACCGTGTGGATGGCACGGAGCAGTTTCGCCGGGAAGTAGACCGAGAAGAAGACCACCATGGGCGCCTTCAGTGCCATCTTCTTGACGTTGTGGGCCTTGTAGGTGCGGTCAAAGCGCGTCACGTAGTAGCGGTAATCCCGCGGCGAGTCCTCCAGCCGCCGGGCCGACATGCCCGAGATCATCTGCGGCCAGTACTGGATCCGGAGCTCGTGGTCGGCCAGGTGCAGCGACAGATCGATATCCTCGTGCATCTCGTCCCGCTCGTCGCGGCAGGCTTCTGTGCGGATGGTCTCCCAGGCCGAGCGGCGCATTGCCATGTTGGACCCGAAGAGGAAGTGATACTGGTGCTTGGCAAGCCTGAGCATCAGTTGGCGCATTTTGTCGTCGGCCTTGAGCCCGAACCGGCGCATGGGCATGTCGTAATAAACCACTGGACCGGTCGCAGCGTGCACAGACTCGTCGGCGAAGGCTTTCTGCACCTGCTCCACCCAGTCCGGTTCCAGCACGGAATCGGCGTCGATCCGGCCGAGGATATCGCCCGTGGCGTGGTCAAGGCCGAAGTTGCGTGTGGGAATGAGCCCCTGATCGCGGTTTTGGCTGAGCAGGATGATCGGGCTCTCCGGATACTCCAGCTGCATCTGCCGCACGATTTCCGCCGTGCGGTCCTTGGACAGGTTGTCCACCACAATGATTTCGTGGGCGGGCACCGACTGGTAGACCGCGGCGATCAGACACTGCCGGATGACGCTTTCCTCGTTGTACGCCGGGATGACGATAGACACAGCCGGCGGCGGAGCAAGGAGCAAGGCATCCTGGGGTGATCTATGGGGTGACATCACCACAAATTTAGCATCTAGCCTGGCGTTTGAAGCCGGACCGTGACGTGCCTGCGGAGGCCGAGTCAAACAAAAGGAGGGATCCCGCACTGTGGCGGAATCCCTCCTTGGGAGAGTGCAGGACACCTGCCGGCACCCGGACTGCCCGACGCAGGGTCTCGACTCAGCCGGCCTGTGCCGGCCAGGTTCTACTTGCCGGGCTTGTCTGTGCCGTTGTTCAGGCTGGCCGCGATGTTGCGTACGGCCGTTTTGGCGTCGGTGGCAACCTTGTCGGCGGCGTCAGCGGCGTTGCCGGCGGCGTCCTTGGCCGTTTCCGTGGCTTTGTCCGCCGCGGTGGTTGCGGAATCGGAAACCTGCTTGGATGCCTCAGCCGCGGAGTCCGCTGCCGCTACAGTCGCGGAACCGGCCTTGTCGGCGGCGTCCTTCAGCGATTCGCCGGCCGGGGCGGCCGTGGGGGCGGGCTTTACCGGCGTCGGTACCTTCCAAGGGTCCTCCACCGGCCTGGACGCCCGCCAGGCGGCGACACCGGCTGCAACGGCGGCAGCGATGATGCCGAAGATCAGCAGGCCGCGGTGCTTGGGCTTCTGCTGCTTGGCGAGCTTGGCATTAGCCGTCTTGGTGACCTCGGTGGCAGCCGCCTTGATGTGCTTGCTGGCGTTCTTGCCTGCCTTCTTGGCGTGTCCCTTGACGGCCTGAGCCTGCGTCTGGACGCCGGTGACAACACCGGAATCAACAAGCTTCTGTGCGACGGCGTCCACGTGGGCCGGGGCGTTTTCCAACGTGCGGTGGACGGCCACGGAAGCCTGCCCGATCTGGTCGGAAAGCCTGGGCAGGTACTCGACAACAACCCGGTCGCGTGCATTGGCGATGACCGGGGCTGCCTTGTCCACGGCTTCGTGCAGGCGCGGGGTCGCGCTGTCCGCGGCATCGTGGATCCTCGGCGCCAGCTGGGCCAGGCCATCCTGAAGACGGGGAGTAACAGTGGCAACGCCGCCGGCCAGATTGTGGGCCGCGGACTTGAGGCCCTCTTGGATCTTGGGAGAGGCGGTGTCCAGTCCGTGCTGCAGGCGGGGAACAGCCCAGTTCACGGCAGCCTCAACCCGCGGGGCCGCCCAATCCTTGGCGCTGTCTACTCCGGTGCTCACTGACTGCTCCAGGTCACGGGCAATACGATCCGTTTTCTTCACAACTACCTCCCGATTAATGTGACGGTTCTGCAGTTAGCCTACGTGTCTAGGAACGCACCGGCTATTCTTCAGGCCGATTTCCAGTGGATTTCACCCAGCGCGGAACTGACTCTGCGGCCCTATGCGGGCGGAGCCGTCATGGAAGAATGGGCCCTATGACTGCCAACGCAACCGCAAAAGCCACTATCCACACGAGCCTCGGCGACATCGTCGTCAACCTCTTTGGCAACCACGCGCCGAAGACCGTCGACAACTTCGTCGGGCTGGCCACCGGTGAGAAAGCCTGGACCCACCCGGAAACGGGCGAGGACAAGACCGGCACGCCGCTCTACAACGGCACCATCTTCCACCGCATCATCAAGGACTTCATGATCCAGGCCGGCGATCCCCTGGGCCGCGGCACCGGTGGACCGGGCTACAAGTTCGACGATGAGATCCACCCGGAACTGACTTTCAACGAGCCGTACAAGCTGGCCATGGCCAACGCCGGCGTCCAGATGGGCCGAGGCACCAACGGTTCGCAGTTCTTCATCACCACCATCCCCACCGGCTGGCTGCAGGGCAAGCACAGCATCTTCGGTGAGGTCGCCGATGATGAATCCAAGAAGGTCGTCGACGCGATCGAAGGCGTCCGCACCGGCATGGGCGACCGCCCCGTCGAGGATGTCACCATCAACAGCATTGACATCGAAAAGCTCTAACCCACCACCATGAGCTACGGAATTCCGGCGGCGGAGCCGTCCGCAGATGTCCCGGTATGCCCCAGGCACCCGGACCGGCCCGCCTATGTGCGTTGCCAGCGGTGCGGGCGCCCTGCGTGCCCCGACTGCCAGCGGGCGGCCGCCGTCGGATTCCAATGCGTTGACTGTGTCAACGAAACCAAGCGCACGACGCCGGCCGTCAGGACCGTCTACGGCGGCGCCGCGACCGCCGGTAAACCCGTCGTCACTTACGTGATCATCGCGCTGTGTGCCCTTGTCTATGCGCTGCAGTGGATAGTCCCCAACGACGGGATTTACCAGCAACTGGCCTACGCTCCCGCCCTGACCGGCGTTGAACCGTGGCGGATGCTCACTTCGGCGTTCCTGCACTCGCAGGGATTCCTGCTCCACATCGTCCTGAACATGTACACGCTGTGGATATTCGGCCAGATCCTTGAGCCGCTGCTGGGCCACGCCCGCTTCCTGGCCATCTACCTGCTCTCGGCCGTCGGCGGCTCCGTCGGCTTCCTCCTGCTGACCCCGGTGTATCCGGTGAACGGCCCGGTGGGCCTCGTCGGTGCCTCCGGCGCCATCTTCGGCCTGTTCGGCGCTCTGCTGGTAGTCCAGCGCCAGCGCGGCGGCGAAGTCCGCCAGCTCCTGGTCCTGATTGCCATCAACGGCGTCATCGGCTTCATGGTCCCGCAGATCGCCTGGCAGGCCCATCTCGGCGGCCTCGTCACCGGCGCCCTGAGTGCCGCCGTGATTGCCTACACCCCCCGCGGCCCGCGGCAGACCCTGCTGCAGGCCATCGGCCTCGCCGTGGTCCTGGCCTTGGTGACCGCCGTGTCCGTCGTGCGGATGGCCGGCGCCGGCGCTTAGCCCGCTCCTGCCGAAGTCGCCGGCCGCAATCGGCCGCAATTGAACGCCCCGCCCCTTCACTCTTTCCCAGTGCTTCTCTCGCTGGGGTTCCTTGGCTGTTTCCCTTGTGGACCTTTTCCCCTGTACCCCCGGGCCGATCCCCCGCACCTGAATTCACAGGTGCGGATCCGAGAGTTTTCCACAGCGGTTATCCACATTGTTAATAACTTACAAGCGTGTAGTTCACTGTGACGACCCGGCTCTGGCCGCCCGGGCTGGCGATTATCCAGCTTGCAGGCGATGCTGCCGATCGGATCTCCACACCTGTGGATAACTTCTGTGGGTTGCCCTGTGAGTAAGTGGACAACTTTGCCCCCAGGCCCTGTTGCCTGGTGCCGGGCGGCACCTGCCCTGATCCAGCCCCGTTCCGGCCCTGCGCCGCGGGAACTCCAGGGAGAACTCCACAGAACGGTGCCACGGGCACGCCAGGGACCGGCGCCTCAGGACCTCCGGACAGCGCCGCGTCACCACGCCGCACTCCCAGTGCCGTCGCCCCCACAGGCCCCGCACGCGGCGGCGGCCGGTCACGACGGGCCGTGGGACGGCCGCGGTGTGTGTTTCAACAGGGTTATTCACAGTGTTAATAACTTGATGGTCTGAGCATCCGCGGGATTTAACCCGGCTCATGGCCCGGCAGAGGGGGTTGCGGCTCATATGCACCGGCTGTTATCCCCAGCTGTGGATAACTTGTGGGTAGTGGCCTGTTATTAAGTGGATAACTCGTCCGTTGCAGCTGGTGTCGGGACGGACCACCATGCCGGGCGGCCAGCCGGCCCGAGGCGGCCCCGAGGCTGCCGTGAGCCGGCCGTGCGGCGGGGCCCCGGTGCCATCCGCGGTCTGTTGCCGGGATCAGGGAACTTGTCCACAGGAAATCCACACTGTTAATAACTTACAGCTGTGTAATTCAGGACCGGCCGGGGATCTCATCAGTCGCTTTGCGCCCCGCTGTGGCCGCGGAACTCGGCTGAACCGCATGAAGACCCGGAAACTTATGAACAATGTGGATAAGTTTCCCCAGGCTTGTGCACAGCTGTGGATAACTAAGCGGGACCTCGCGGGGTCATCGACGGGTCACTGCGGCCAGACGCCCGATGACCCGCGCCGGTGGCTATCCAGCAGATGGGTGTCCACCATTCCGATGGCCTCCATGAGTGCGAACATCGTGGTGGGCCCTACGAAGGCGAAGCCCTTCCTGCGCAGCGCCTTGGAGAGCGCGATGGACTCGGCCGAAGTGGTGGGGACCTCATCCAGGGAGTTAGGTCGGGGTGTGGCGTCCGGCTGGAAAGCCCATACGAAGTCAACCAGGCCGCCGTCGTCCCTCAACGCCAGAGTAGCGCGGGCATTGGTGATGGTCGCCTGGATCTTCAGCCGGTTCCGGACGATCCCGGCATCGAGCATGAGCCGCTCCACATCGGCGTCCGTGAAGCGTGCCACCAGTTCCGGATCGAAGTCCTTGAACGCCGCGCGGAAAGCGGGCCGCTTGCGCAGGATTGTCGCCCATGAAAGCCCCGCCTGGAATCCTTCGAGGCTGATGCGTTCGTAGAGGCCCTGTTCGTCCCGGACGGGCATGCCCCACTCGGAGTCGTAATACTCCCGCAGCATGGGATCCACGGAGGCCCACACAGGCCGCGCCAGTCCGTCGTCGCCAATGGTCGAGCCGTTTACTGCCGGGGTCATCTGGATTCCTTCGCTGGGCCGGGATTAGTGCTGTGGGTTAACGGCGGCGGGCCGGCACACTGTGTGTACCGGCCCGTCAGGGATGTGCGCCGCGCGGGCCTGGTGTCAGGAACGCCAGCGTGTGGTCATCAGGAAGCCGATGATCGCGATTCCGAAGCCGGCGACGATGTTCAACGAGCCCCAAGCCTGAACCGGGAAGGCGCCCTCGGTGATGTAGAACGTGATGATCCACAGCAGGCCAACGATCATCAGGCCAAACATGACGGGCTTGAACCAGACCGGATTGGGCTTGTAGGCCTCCGCGGCAGAAGTCTGCGGGGCCACACGGGCAGTCCTTTTACGCGGCTTCGACTCGGGCACTGATCCTCCTCGGCGGGCTGGAACAAGAGCGGCCAACGTGGCTTGGTATCCTGCAGGAAGCGAGCCCCCGCCGGCCAACGTGCTCTTGGTCGAGCTTGAATTCTTGTGTCGCACAATTCTAGCTGTAGTTCCGGCCACGCCGTGGACCCCCGCAACCGTCTTGGAGGAGAACCCGCAGCGCTGGAGTTGGAGCAGGAATCCGACCGGACGGCTCGCAGCCGCCGCGGGCTGTTCCTGCGCGCCATCCACGTCGCGGGCGAGCTGCTCCGACCGGGGGCGTCATTGTCCTGCTCTTTGTGGCCTGGCAGTTGTGGTGGATGAATGTGGCCTCCGACGCCCGGCAGCGCAAGGCGGTTCGCCGGCTACACGCGACCCATCGTTCAGGGAACCACTCCGGCGGTGTTGGACACCCTGGGCATCGGGCATTATCAGGGCACGGCCATGCCAGGGGCTGCGGGAAACTTCGCCGTGGCAGGGCACCGGCAGACCCACGGCGCCGTCCTGGACCATATCGACGCCCTGGTGCCTGGGGACCGGATCTACGTCCAGACCCGTGAGGGCTACTATGTCTACGTGTTCCGGAACAGCCAGACAGTCCTCCCCTCGCGGACCGATGTGCTGTTGCCGGTGCCGATGCGGCCGGGCGCCGCGCCCACGGAGAGCTACCTGATCATGACGAGCTGCAACCCGCGGTTTGGCTCCGACCAACGCTTTGTGGCCTACGCCCTGCTGGAGCGGTGGAAGTCCCTTTCGGCTGGACCGCCGGCTGAAATTTCCCGGGCGGCCCGCGCGGCCGGGGAAGGCTGACGAATGTATGGCTGGCTTTTCCGCCGCCTTCCCGGGCCCTTGTGGCTCAGGATTGCGACCGCGCTGGTGCTGGCGGCCGGAGCACTGGTATTGATGGTTCAGTTCCTTTTTCCCTGGCTGGCGCAATTCACCCAGTTAACAGATTCAACGATTGGTTCAGCAAGGCACCCATGAGCACAACCAAGATCCTGGTCGTAGACAACTACGACAGCTTTGTCTACACCCTGGTCGGCTATCTCCAGGAGCTCGGTGCGGAGACCACCGTAGTCCGCAACGACGACGTCACGCTCGCCGAGGCGATCGAAATGGCCGAGGCGCGGGACGGGGTCCTTATCTCTCCCGGTCCGGGGAATCCAGCCGGGGCCGGTGTCTGCATTGAGCTGATCAAGTGGTGCGGCAGCCACGACAAGCCCATGCTGGGTGTCTGCCTGGGGCACCAGGCGCTGGCGGAGGCCTACGGCGGAACCGTGACGCACGCTCCCGAACTGATGCACGGCAAGACTTCCCTCGTCGAACACCATGGAACCAGCGTCTTTGCGGGGCTCCCCTCGCCCCTCACGGCCACCCGCTACCATTCGCTGGCCGCTGTCCGCGAGAGCATCCCGGAGGTCCTGGAGATCACCGCGGAAACGGGCACCGGTGTGGTGATGGGCCTGCAGCACCGCACCGCCCCGCTATGCGGCGTGCAGTTCCACCCGGAATCCGTCCTGACCGAAGGCGGCTACCAGATGCTCGGCAACTGGCTGGAGTCACTGGGCATGGCTGGTGCTGCCGAACGGGCAGCGGACCTGAGCCCGCTCATCAAACACTGACCCGGCAGGCCCCGAAAGCTCCGGCGCGGCGGTAACCGGTACCTTCGGTCTTTCCCGACCGGGTTAGGGGAACAGTCCGCCCAGGGCCGCGTCCTCTTTGGCAGCGCTCTTGGTCGGCGTCGGCGTCGGCGTGGGCGACGGCGGGGGCGGCGGCGGCGCCGGTGCCTTCGCCACGGTCACGGTGATGGTCTTGCCCTGTTCGACGAGCGAATCCGCGGCGTCGGCCTGGCCTGTCACCTTGCCCGGAGCCACCTGGGAGTTCTCCACTTCGGTGGCCTTGAGCACCAGGCCCTGTTCCTTCAGTTTCGCCTCCGCCTCCGCCAGCGGCAGCCCGATCAGCTGAGGCACAGCCACCTTGCCCGTGGAGACGACGATTTCGACCGCGTCCGCCACGGCCACAACCTGGCCCGGGGCCGGGTTGGTGGTGATGACAATGCCGACCGGAACCGTGGGGTTGTTGGACATCTTGGTGGTGAGGGCGCCAGCCAGCCCCGTTTGGTGGAGAAGATCGCGGGCTGCCGCCTCGGTCCGGCCGGGCAGGTCCGTCGGGATGGTGATCGCGCTGGGGCCCTCGGAGATGTTGAGGATGATGTCCGAGTTGGCGTCCATGGAACTCCCCGACGTCGGCACGGTGCCAATCGCGGTGCCTTTGGGAATGCTCTCGTGCCGCAGCCGTTGGAGCTGTGGCTTGAAACCTGCGTTATACAGCCTTTGCAGGGCCTCTGATTCCGTCAGGGACGTCACCGTGGGAACCAGAACCTTGGTCGCCTGCGGGGGGGCCTGATTCATGAGGTTGTACAGCCACAGGCCGCCGCCGGCCAGCACCAGCAGTGTGAGAACCACGAGCGTCGCGATCCAGGTACGGCGCCGCGTCTTCTGGCGCGGGGTGTGCTCGCGTTCGACCGGCAGCGCCAGCGGCAGGCTGCCGGTGTCCGCAATGCCATAGAGTTCGGTGCCCGCCGGCTGCAGCACTTCCTCGTCGTCGGGTGTTTCTTCGGCGGGACGGAGCCGGCCGCCGGGGGAATCGTCGAGGAACTTGGCGCCGGTCAGGGAAAAAGCTGCCGTGGGCGCCAGGGGGTCGTGCCGGGGAACCTCGTTGGTGGGGTCGGTGGGGGCCTCGCTGGCGGAAGGCGCCGTGACCGGAACGCCGCTGCGCGCGGCCCGCAGGGCGCGGCGGAAGGCCGCGGCGTCCTGGAAACGGTCGGCGCGGTTCTTCTGCAGGGCCTTCATCAACACGCTGTCCAGCGCGGCGGAGACGTCGGGATTGAGGCTGCTGGCGGGCTCGGGGATCTCACGAACGTGCTGGTAGGCCACCGAGACGGGGCTGTCGCCGATGAACGGCGGCCGGCCGGTCAGCATCTCGTAGAGAAGGCAACCGGCGGAGTACAGGTCGCTGCGCGCGTCGACTGCTTCGCCCCGGGCCTGTTCCGGGGACAGGTACTGCGCCGTGCCGACGACGGCCTGCGTCTGTGTCATGGTGGCGGACGAATCCGCAATGGCGCGGGCGATTCCGAAGTCCATGACCTTGACGCTGTTTGAATCGGGGCAAAACATCACGTTGGCGGGCTTGATGTCGCGGTGCACGATCCCGGCCTTGTGGCTGTAATCGAGCGCGGACAGCACACCCAGGGTGAAGTCGATCGCCTGGTCGATGGTGACGTCCTTGGCCCGCACCATGTCGCGGATGGTCTTACCGGAAACGAACTCCATCACGATGTAGGGCACCCGGACGCTGTCGTCGTGGTCACCGGGGACCGCGTGGTCCCCGGTGTCGAAGACAGCCACGATCGAGGGGTGGTTGAGTGCCGCGACGGCCTGTGCCTCGCGCTTGAAGCGGGCCTGGAACTGCGGATCCCGGGCCAGGTCCGGGCGCAGCAGCTTGACGGCCACGGTGCGTCCCAGCCGGGTATCGAGGCCGCGGAAAACATCCGCCATGCCGCCACGGCCGATCAGCTCACCCAGCTCATAGCGCCCGCTGAGGACGCGCTGCGTGTTCGCCGGGCGTTCCTCCCTGTGCGACGGAGTGCGGGGTGTATTGCTCATGATCGTTTAGGGTCCGGACTTGGTAGCTGAAGGTGAAGGGGATGTGGCCGTGGCCTTGGCGAGGTGGTAGGTCACGACGCTTCCCGCGGTCACTTTGGACCCGGAAGGAGGCTGTGAGCTCACGAACGTGCCCGGATCTTCCTTCTTGTTCGTGGGATCGACGTCGGCTCCCTTGGCCCAGCGCAGCCCGGCGTCCTGGATGGCCTGCTGGGCTTCAGCCTCGCTGGCGCCCGCCTTGATGGACGGGACCTCGACCATTTCCGGGCCCTTGGAGTAGCTGACGGTGATGGTGGTGCCCGGCTGGACCGCACCGGAGGGATCGATGTTGGTGACGGTGCCGGGCGTCGCGTCGTTGACGACCTCGACGCCGGTGACTTGCAGCCCCTTGCCGATCAGCTCATTGCGGACATCGTTGTACGGCCGCCCCAGGTACGCATCCGGGATCAGGTTGATCGCTGCCGGGGTGGATTCGGTGGGTGTCGCGGAGCTGGGCGTGGGGGTGGGGGTCTCGGTCGGGGAAGCCGACGACGCCGACGGCGTGGCACTGCTCGGTTTCGCGATGCTGGACGTGGCACTGCTCGCGGCCGGAGCCTGCGAGGGGAAGAGACTGCCGGCCTGGCTCAGGACCACACCGAGCAGGGCGAACACCACCAGCAGGATCAGCGCAATCAGCGGCCACGTCCACGGGCTGCGTCCGCGGCGCTTCGGCTCCTCCTCCGGCTGGTCGTAGTCTTCTTCCTCCTCTTCCTGCACCCAGCTTCGCTCGGCCGCCAGGGCATCGGCGCGGTTGAGAGCGTTGCGGGCGCCGTAGCCGCTGGCTGCGGCAGCGCCTGCGGCCAGGCCCGCGGCTGCACCTGCACCGGCGGCGCCCACGACGGGCAGCGCGGACGTCGCCGACGTCGACTTGTCCTCTGCGGCGCTGGAGCCAATGACGCTGGTGGCCGCGGTGGGGACGTCGACGGGGGCCGTGATGGGCCCGGTGGCTGCCTCGAAAAGCAGCATGCCCGGTACGGCTGCGTGTGCGGCGGCGATATCACCGTTGCGGATGGCCTCGGCCGCCTCGGACAGCTTGATGGCGTCGGCCGGGCGGTTCTTCGGATCCTTCGCCAGCATGGACATCAGCAGCGCGCGGACGGGCCTGGGCAGTGTGTCCGGCAGCGGCGGAGGCGCATCGTTGACCTGGGCCAGCGCGATGGCGATCTGCGATTCCCCGGAGAACGGCCGGTGGCCCGTGAGGCACTCGTAGCCGATCACGCCGAGGGAGTAGATGTCCGAGGCTCCGGTGGCAGTCTGCCCCGTGGCCTGTTCGGGTGCCAGGTACTGGGCGGTGCCCATCACCTGGCCGGTCTGGGTCAGCGGAACCTGGTCGGCCAGGCGGGCGATGCCGAAGTCGGTAACCTTGACCCGGCCGTCGGGGGTGATGAGCAGGTTTCCGGGCTTGACGTCCCGGTGCACGAGGCCCTGTGCGTGGGCGACGGCCAGGGCCCGCGCCGTCTGGGCGATCATCGACAGGGTGCGGTCCGGGGACAGCACCTGTTCGTGCTCGATGATGCTGCTCAGCGGCTGGCCCGGAACCAGTTCCATGACCAGGTAGGCGGAACCCTCTTCCTCGCCGTAATCGAAGACGTTGGCGATGCCCACGTGGTTCAGGAGGGCGGTATGGCGTGCCTCGGCGCGGAAGCGCTGCAGGAAACCGGGGTCACCCGTGTATTCCTCCTTGAGCACCTTGATGGCGACGATGCGGCCAAGGATCAGGTCTTTGGCTTTCCAGACTTCTCCCATGCCGCCGATCGCAATGCGCGTGGTCAGCTGGAATCTGCCGCCGAGGGTGATTCCCGAAGTAGGCCTCACTTATTCAACACCGCCTCAAAAATCTTCTTCGCGTTCGGACTGGTTAGATTTGCGCCAGTGGTGATGTCTACGCCTTCCATGACGATGGTGACGGCCACTTGCGGGTCATTTGCCGGGGCAAACCCGGTAAACCAAGAATTGTTCAGGCCATTGCCGAGTTCTGCGGTACCGGTCTTGCCGGCCACTTGGACACCGGGCACGGCCGCACGGTGTGCGATGCCGTCGTCGACGACGCTGACCATCCACTCATTGACCTGCCGTGCGATCTCCGGACTCGTGGCGGTGCGCAGGGCCTGGGGTTTCGGTTCGCTGATCGTGCGCAGGTCAGGGGCGCGTACGGCCTTGATCAGGTTCGGCTGCATCTGCACTCCGTCGTTGGCGATCGCCGCCGTCATGGTGTTGATCTGCAGCGGTGTGGCGCGGACGTCGCGCTGGCCGATTGAGGACTGCGCCAGCCCGGCGTCGTCCAGCGGTTCGCTCGGGAAGAAGCTTGGGGCGCTGTCCAGCCTGAGCTGGTCGCCGAAGTCCTGGCCGAAGCCGAATTTCTCCGCCTCGTCCCCGATGGCCTTCTGCCCCAGGTCCAGGGCGATGCTGGCGAACGGTGTGTTGCAGGACTGCTGCAGGGCAAACGCGAACGACGCCGTCGTGCGCGTGTAGCAGTTGCCGCCCGCGTAGTTGGGCAGCTTGTAGTCGATGCCCGGGAAGGACATCTCGGCCGGGTTGGGCAGGTCGCTGTCCTTGTTGTACTTGCCCGACTTCAGCGCCGCAGAGGTGTCAATGAGCTTGAATACCGATCCCGGTGCCAGCAGCTCGCCCGTGGGTCCAGAGACGTTCTGGTTCAGGTTGATCCCGGGGACCTGGTTCAGCTCGGTGTAATTGGCCTGTTCGGCGGCCGGGTCCTGGGTGGCAATCAGGTTGGGGTCATAGGACGGTTTGGACACCATGGCCAGGACCGCGCCGGTTTTCGGGTTGGTGACCACGATGTGCCCGCGAATGCCGTCCGGGATGAGGTCGTAGGCCAGCTTCTGGAGCTTGGGGTCCAGGGTCAGTTCCACGGACGCGCCCTTGGGCTGGTTGCCGAGGAACAACTGGCCCACCCGGTCCAGGAATTGCTGGTCCGAACTGCCGGCCAGGACATCGTTCATCGACTTCTCGAGTCCGGTGAGGCCGTAGTTCTTGGAGAAGTAGCCGGTGACGCCCGCGTAGAGCTCGGGCTGGGAGTAGGTCCGCTGGAATTTGCAGCTCTCCGTGGCGGGCACTGACTCTGCCACCGGGGTGCCGCCAACAATGATCGCACCGCGGTCGTTGCAGTAGTTCTGCAGGATGGCGCGCCTGTTCCAGGCGTTGGCCTTAAGCTCGTCGGCGCCAACCACCTGCACATAGCTCAGTGCGCCGAAGACCAGCACGAACATCGCGATGGCGGCAATCCATGAATTGCGGATGGCCTGGTTCACAGCTGTTTCACCGCCTCGGTGGGTGCGTCGGGACTGTTTCGGGGATCCGGCGCCGGTTTGGCAGGCAGCACGGGGAAGTTCTTGCGCGCACCGGGTTCCTGGCCGGGCGGCAGCGGCGTTGTATCCACCGGGCCGCGCGCGGAGTGCGAAATCATGAGCAGCAGACCCACAATGATCCAGTTCGCCAGGAGCGAGGACCCGCCGGCGGCGAGGAACGGCGTCGTAAGTCCGGTCAGCGGGATCAGGCGCGTCACACCGCCGATCACCACAAAGCACTGCAGCGCGATCGCGAAGGAGAGCCCGGTGGCGAGCAGTTTGCCGAACGCGTCGCGGGTGCCCAGCGCGGCGCGGAAGCCCCGGGTGAACAGCAGCAGGTACATCAGGACGATCGCGAAGACGCCGATCAGGCCCAGTTCCTCGCCAAAGGAGGCGATGATCATGTCGCTGTTGGCGAAGGGGACGAGGTTGGGCCGGCCCTGGCCGAGGCCGGTGCCGACCAGGCCGCCGTTGGCCATGCCGAACAGGCCCTCGACAATTTGGAGGCTGCCGCCGAACTGCCGGCCGTAGACCTCATCGGTGAACGCGTTGAGCCAGCCGTCGATCCGCAGGGCCACGTGCGAGAACACGCGGGCAGCGACGAAGCCGCCGACGGCAATCAACACGAGGCCGATGATCACCCAGCTGATGCGGCTCGTGGCGACGTAGATCATGACGAGGAACAGGCCGAAGAACAGGATCGAGGATCCGAGGTCACGCTGGAAGACCAGCACGCCGATGCTCACGAGCCAGGCGGTGATCATGGGGCCCATGTCCTTGAACCGCGGGAACTGCACCGGGCCGATCTTGCGGCCCGCCAGCAGTATCAGGTCCCGGTTCGACGACAGGTAGCCGGCAAAGAAGATGGCCAGCGTGATCTTGGCGATTTCACCCGGCTGGAAGGTCATGGAACCGATCTTGATCCAGACGCTGGCACCCAGGACCTCTCCGGCGGAGATGCCGGGAACCAGCGGCAGGATGAGGAGCACGGCGCTGATGGCCAGGGAGATATAGGTAAAGCGGCGCAGGATCCGGTGGTCCTTGAGGAACCAAATGACCGCGATCGCGACCGCCATGGCCACCAGGGTCCAGCGCAGCTGGTTGTTGCCGGTGTCTTCGCCCACCCTGTCCAGCCGGTGGATCATGGCCAGGCCCAGCCCGTTAAGGGCGACCACGAGCGGAAGTATTACCGGGTCGGCATATTTTGCGCGGAGCCGCAACACCACATGGAAGGCGAGGGCGGCCAACGCCAGGAGTCCGGACTGGAACCAGAAGTCGGTGTCGAACGCTTTTTGCCGGTCCACTCCCACGAGTGCCTGGGCACCAATCCCAACGGCGAGGGCGAGGACCAGGAGGACAAGCTCCACGTTTCGTCGTGGCCTGGGCACGGGGTCGATGGGTGTCATTTGGCCCCCTCGCAATTCGTAGTCGGGGTGGCGGATGGCGACGGCTTGGCCGCTCCAGTGGAGGCTGTGGCACTTGGCGACGCCGTGGAGCCCGGCTTGGCCGTGGAGCCCGGCTTGGCCGTGGTGCCGGGGGAGGGGGTGGCACCGGCGGCCGTCGCTGCGGGGGACGGGGTGAGGCATTCATCGGCCGGGGCGGTCGTGCCGGTGCGTTCCAGGTTTTTGACGATCCGCTGCGCGTCGTAGAGGTCGCGGGCGGGCACAGTCTGGCGCACCCGCTGCTGCGAAAATTCGGGAAGGTCGGACATCTTGATATCGGTTACCGCTTCGAGAGTGGAAAGCTGGATGGGCCCGAGACGCTGGGAGACGCCGTTGAAGATGGCCACATGCTGATCGTGTTCGCCGATGTAGTAGCGCGTCTGGGTCCAGGCGTAGCCGAGCCAGAGTCCGACGGCCAGCAGCGAGACGATCGCGGCGGCAATGGATACGGTCAGCCACCGGCGCGGCCGTCCGGCGGGCCTGAAGTCGTCCGCCTCCTCGCGGTCCTGTTCGGACTTGTGCGTGAGGACCGTGGCCGCGCGCCGGGCCACGGTGCGTCCGGCGATGGAAGGAATGGACCCTGATTCCGCTGCTGCGGCGGCGGCCCCCACAAGTTCATGCGGGCGCGTGGAGAGTTCTTCCCGCAGAACTTCGGCCGAGAGGTGTTCGCCCAGATGCGGGTCGGTGGTGGTCTCGGGCTCCTTGCCCTCGGCGGCCTTCTGTGC